>DATEGZ010000325.1:0-42009 GCA_035279905.1 Vicinamibacterales bacterium | reverse complement strand
GGCGGCCTCCAGAATCTGATCACGCAGTTCTACAAAGCCGAAGGCGTGCTCGCGCTGTTCGATCGCGGCAGCGACAGCGATATGGCCGCCGGCGGCAGCGACCTGACGTGGCAGCAGCAGCATCCGGACGGCGGGACGTTTGCCGTGCAGTCCGGCGGGCGCCAGGGCGACCCGCCCGGCACCGCGCTGCCGCAAGTGACGCTCGCCGTCGAGCACTACAACCGCATGGCGCGGCTGCTCGATCACAATGTGCCCGTGAAGGTCGAGCTCAACATCCAGACGAAAGATCGCCTCGAGACGCCGGCCGCGCCCAACGGCTTCAACATCGTTGGAGAGATTCGCGGGACGGACAAGGCGGACGAGATCGTGCTCGTCGGCGCGCACTTCGACTCGTGGCAGGGCGCGACGGGCGCCACCGACAACGCCGCGGGATCGGCCGCGATGATGGAAGTGCTGCGCATCCTCAAGGCGACGGGCCTCGCGCCGCGCCGGACCGTGCGCATCGGCCTCTGGGGCGGCGAGGAAGAAGGGCTGCTCGGGTCGCGCGAATACGTGCGCGCGCACCTCGGCACCGCGCAGGCGCCGCTGCCCGAGCTCGCGAAGATGTCGGCCTACTTCAACCTCGACAACGGCACCGGCCCGATCCGCGGGATCTGGATGCAGGGCAACACGGGCGTCGAGCCGATCTTCAAGGCGTGGAGCGCGCCGATGAAGGATCTCGGCGTCGAGATCCTGTCGCCGCGGTCAGTCACGCA
The DNA here is from genome assembly GCA_035279905.1 of Vicinamibacterales bacterium. GTDB lineage: Bacteria > Acidobacteriota > Vicinamibacteria > Vicinamibacterales > SCN-69-37 > DATEGZ01. The sequence goes on along the minus strand of DATEGZ010000325.1, from coordinate 41,254 downwards.
GACGGACCATGGGTCTTTCGATACGGTTGGTGTGCCCGCGTTCCAGTTCGTGCAGGAGCGCTACGAGTACAACTCGCGCACGCACCACACGAACATGGACTTCCTGGATCGCGTGCAGCCGAATGACATGAAGCAAATTGCGACGGTCGCGGCGATGTTCGTGTGGCAGGCGGCGAACCGCGACGCGCTCCTGCCGCGCAAGTAGCTACTGCGCGACTTCGGCGGTGACGCGTTCGCTTGCGAGCGCGCGAACGCGCCGCAGATCAATCTTGCCTGTGCCGAGTGTCGGAATCGCCTCGATCGGCAGCAGGCACTCGCGCTTCGGGATCCAGAGCTTCGGCAGATCGGTCTGGCACAGACGCTCCCACAGCGCCTCGGGCGCGATCTCTGCCTTCGTGTAGAACGCGACGAGCCGCTCGCCGCGCGAAGCGTCGGGGACGGCCGTGACGACCGACGCGGACTCGCCGAGGATCGCGTTGATGGCCTCCTCGACCTTGAGGTGCGGCACCATCTCGCCGCCGATCTTGCTGAAGCGCGAGAGACGGTCCGTGATGAACACGAACCCGTCCTCGTCAACCATGCCGATGTCGCCGGTGACGTACCAGCCGTCGCGCATCGCCTCCGCGGTGCGCTCCGGCTGCTTCAGGTAGCCCGTCATCAGGTTCGGCCCGGTGACGAGCAGCAGGCCCTCCTTGCCGATGAGCGGCCCCTCGCCGGTGTTCTGGTCGACGACCTTCACGGCGACGCCGGGAATCGGATGGCCCACCGAGCCGGGTTTTCTGCCGAGCTGCTCGTTGTGCGGGTGCATGATGTTCGGCCGGCTGACGCAGACGACCGGCCCCATCTCCGTGCAGCCGTAGCCCTCGAGCAGATCCACGCCGAACTGTTCCTTGAACGCGGCGGCGAGCGACGGGCGCAGCTTTTCCGCGCCGACGATCGCGTACTTCAGGTGCGCGAACTGCTCGCGCGTGCAGCGGCGCAGATACGCCTGACAAAACGTCGGCGTGCTGATCAGCATGCTGCCGCGATATTTCTCGAACAGCTCGCCGATCGTCTTGCCGTCCATCGGGTTGGGATGGAACGCCATCCCGCAGCCTTGAATCAGCGGAAACCAGAGCGTGCCGGTGAAGCCAAACGAGTGAAAGAACGGCAGCACGCCGACGAAGCAGTCGTCCTTCGTCATCGGGAAGATCTGCGCGAGGCCGTCGACGTTGGCGAGCAGGTTGGCGTGCGTGAGCATCACGCCCTTCGGCACACCCGTGCTCCCGCTCGAGAAGATGATCGTCGCGAGCGCGTGAGTGCGGTCGCGGCGTCCGCTGCGCCCGCCCAGCCAGCGCGCCGGCTTGAGCGCTGCCTCGATCGCGCCGATCACCTTGTCGCCGAGGCCGATGGTCTTGCGCAGATCTTCGAGAAACACCATCTCCGGCCGCGGCTCGATCGACGCCTTCCGGATGAACTGCGCGGACGTGAGAATCGTGCGGATTTCAGCCTGCTTGATGGCCGCGTCCAGCGCCTCCGGCCCGATCGTGAAGTTCAGGTTGACTGGCACCTTGCCGGCCATGAACGTCGCGATGTTCGTCACCGCGCCGCCGACCGACGCCGGGAGCAGAATGCCGACGTTCGCCTCGTCGCCAGTACGCCGGCGGATCGCGCGCCCGAGGACCGTCGACCCGAGGAGCGTCTTCCCGTAGCTCAGCCGCTGGCCGGTGCTGTCGGCCATCGCAAACCGCCAGAACCGCCGGCGCGCGACGCGTGCAAACGCGACGTGCAGTTGATCCGACGGCGTCCGGCGGTACCGCATCGCTTCCGCGCCGAGCTCCATGATCGCCCGGCGCACTTCCTGCGCGTCGACGCTCGACGGCAGCGGCTCGCCGAACGCGACCGTCACCGGATACGGCAGCCGCTCCGGCAGCTTCCAGAAGAACTTCTCGCGCTTGAAGCTGAAGATGCTGCCCCAGACGCGATCGAGGTAGACGGGCACGATCGGGACGTCGAGGCCGTGCACGATCCGCTCGAAGCCGTGCTTGAACGGCAGCAGGTTGCCCGTGCGGCTCACCGCGCCTTCCGCGAAGATGCAGACGACGTGGCCGGCGGCGAGGGCCGCGCGCGCTTCCTCGATCGCCTCCGCGACCTCGCGATGGTTGCCCGCCGTGACGGGAATGGCGTGCATCCGGCGCAGAAAGCCGTGGGCGAACGGCATCCGGTAGTACGGGCCGTACACGAGGAATCGCACGAAGCGCTGGATACACGCGCCCACCAGCGCGCCGTCGATCATCGACACGTGATTGGCGATGATCAGCGCCGGCCCGCGCTGCGGGATGTTCGGCTTGCCCACGATCTTGATCCGGTAGATCGTGTGCGTGAGCAGCCACAGCGAGAACCGGATGAAGAAGTCCGGCAGCTTCGCCAGCACGTAAGTGTTCGACAGCAGCGTGAACACGCCCGCGGACGCGATGATCTGCGTCGCGGTGAGACCGGCGACGTCGCCGAGCACCGTGAGCGCGGCGGACGCCAGGATGATGCCCAGCGTGTTGAGGACGTTGTTGGCCGCGAGCACGCGGCCCTTTTCTTCCGCGCGCGGCCTCTGCTGCAGCAGCGCGTTGAGCGGCACCACGAACCAGCCGCCGAAGAAGCCGATGAGCACGAGCGCGATGGCCGACTGCACGAACGACGGCGGCGCGGCCGCGAGCCACAAGCTGAAGACGCCCATGCCGATCGATCCGATCGGCACGAGGCCGAGCTCGACCTTGTCTCCCGACAGCCGGCCCGCGACGAGGCTGCCCAGGCCGATGCCGATCGCCAACGCCGTCAGCAGCCACGAGATCTCGGCGTCCGCGACGCGCAGCGCGTGCTGGCCGAACAGCGGCAGCGCCATCTGCAGCAGCGCGCCCAGCAGCCAGAAATACGAAACGCCGATCGTCGTCATCCACAGCGTGCGATCGGGCCAGAGCCGCCGGACCGCGCGCCAGACCTCGCCGAACGGATTGATCGCGATTCGGCCGGCGGGACGAGCCGCGGGCACGTCGGGGATGCGCAGGCTCGCGATCGTGCCGCCGATCGCAATCACCGTCAGGCCGACGCCGATCCACCACGCGTGGTCGCGCCACAGCACGAGCAGCGGGCCGCCGATCGCCGTGCCGAGGACGATCGCGAGGAACGTGCTCATCTCGAGCAGCCCGTTCGCGCGCGAGAGGTCCTCGTCGGGGACGATTTCCGGCACGATGCCGTACTTGGCCGGGCTGAAGAACGTCGCCTGCGTGCCCATCAGGAAGAGCACGGCCATGTGCAGCGCGAAGCGCCCGGACGCGAGCGCCGGGATCGCCAGCGCCATCGCGACGATCTCGAAGATCTTCATCGTCACGAGCACGCGCCGCTTGCCGAACCGATCGGCGATGTCACCGGCGTAGCCGGAGAAGAGCAGGAACGGCGCGATGAACACGGCGCCGGCGAGCGCGACGTCGCGTGTTCCATCTCGTCCCGGCGCCGTCGCCGCGAGGAGAATGACGACGATCTTGAAGACGTTGTCGTTGAACGCGCCGAGGAATTGCGTCCAGAGAAACGGCCAGAGGCCGGGTCGCGTCAACGTCGTGCGGTAGCTGCCTGCCGCCATGTCACGCTCCTTGGCCTCTGAAGATATTTCGGCGCCAGCCGCCAAGTCCTGAAACCCGCCTGAGGAACCCTGAGAAACGCTGACTTCTCGTTTTCAGGCCGAAATTCGCGTTATTTCGCGTGGTCCGCCAGCCGCTCGAGGATGGTCGCAAAGCCCGGCAGGCCGTGCAGCGGCCGGAAGAACGGTTCGATCGGCACGGTCCAGCCGATGTGGCTCGATGGCGCCGCCGCGAGCAGCTGATCGAGCCGGCCGAGCGTGCTGGCGTAGTTGCCGTCCACTGCCGCCGCGCACGCCGCGGCGTACAGCGCGTCGTGCTGCCGTCCCGTGCGCTCGAAGCGCTCCTGCGCGTGTCTCGCGTGGCGTCTCGCCTGATCAACAGCGGCCGCATCGTCGGTTTCGGCGAGCGCGAGCACTTCGCCCACCCACGCGCGCGGGTAATCTTCGACGTAGAGACGCGCCGCCTGGAACGACGCGATCGCCTGCGCCGCCTGTCCGGTCGCCAGCTCGGCCTGGCCGCGCGCGACGAGCGCGACCGCGCCGTACTCCGGCCCGTACAACCGCCGGCGATCGATCTGCGCGAGCTCCTGGTTGAACTCCGCGATCGCGTACGCGTGCCGGCCGCGCGCCGATTCGAGCGCGCCGAGCAGCCAGTGAAAGCCGATCGACGGGAAGCGGTCGCCGGCACGCACCTGGCGATCCTGCTCGACGACGCCGGCGCGGACGAGATCCTCGGCCTTGCTGAGGTGTCCGCGCGCGACGTGGACCATCGCCATCTCGAACGTCGCGTACGCGAATTGCGGGTAGAGCATCAGCGCGCGATCGAACGCGCGCAGCCGCGCATCGCCCCAGAGCGCGTGGCCGAGGCGGTACTGGTGGCGCCAGCTGTCCGGCTCGATCGCCACGGCGGTCTGCGCGGCGGCCCGCGCTTCATCGAAGCGGCCGGCGCTCGAGAGGAGGAACGATCGCGTCGCGTGCGCTTCGGCGAGGCGCGGATCGAGCTCGGCCGCGTGCGCCGCGTGCTCGATGCCGGACGTGAGGGCCTGTGTGTTCGGCTCGGGCGCCATCCGCGTCATTTCGTACGCGACGAACTCCGCGCTCGCCAGGCCCGCGTAGGCGATGGCGTACCGAGGGTCGCGCGCGATCGCGCGCGTGAAGTCGGCGACGGCGCCGGGGACCAGATCGGTGTCGAGGCTCTCGATCTTGAGCCAGCCCTCCGTGTACGCGCGGTAGGCCTCGAGATTCGACGTCTCGCGCACGCCGAGCCGCGGCGGGGGCGGGAGGCCTGGCACGTCCAGCTCTCGCGCGAACGCCTGGACGATCCCGTCCTGCAGCGTGAACACGTCTTCGAGCGGGCCGTCGACCTTCGCGTCGGCGATCGCCTCGCCGTTGGTGAGATCGACGAGCCGCGCCGTGATGCGCAGGAGCGGTCCGACGCGCTGGTAGCTGCCAGTCACGAGCAGCGACGCGTCGAGCGCCGCCGCCATCTCGTGCATCGAGCCGTCGGTGCGCCGCGCGGCCTGCACGACGCGCCAGCGATCGATGACGCGGAAGTGGTCGAGCTGGCCGAGATCGCTCGTCACCGTCTCAGCGATGCCGGCGCGCAGCCACGCGATGTCCGGATCTTCGGTGACGTTCGCGAAGTCGAGCACGGCGACCGATTGCTGCCCGGCCGACGTCCGCGGGCCGGTCGCGGGTGACGCGGAGGGCGGGGCGACGCGCGGCCGCCCCTCCTGGCTCGTCTCGATCGGCGCGACAAAGCGGTACCCGCGCCGGGCCACCGTGCGGATGTACGTGGGCGTCGCGGGCGAGTCGCCGAGCGCGTCGCGCAGATCGGACATCGCCTGGGCGAGCGCGTTGTCGGTGACGTTCGCGCCCGGCCAGACCTCGTCGAGGAGCTGTTCCTTGGTCACGAGCGTCGCCGGCCGGTCGAGCAGATAGAACAGCACGTCCAGCAGCTTGGGCGTGAGCTCGAGCGGCACCTCGCCGCGCGACACCCGGTAGGCCGTCCGATCGGCCACGAACGGGCCGAACCGGTAAGTCATGCGGCAGATTCTAAGAGAAGTAGGGCAAACTACGCCTCATGCGGACACAGGTGGTCGTCCTGGCGTCGGCGGCCGGGCTGGTCCTGGCGGCCATGTCGGCCCAATCGGCGATGCAGGAGTGGCCGGTGTATGCCGCGGACGCCGCGGCGACGCACTACTCGCCGCTCACCGACATCAACCGCGCGAACGTCTCGACGCTGGCCGTGGCGTGGGAGTGGAAGACCGGCGACGACCAGATCACGGCGCCGGCCGGCGCGCGGCCCGGGTCCTTCGAGAACACGCCGCTGATGATCGACGACGTGCTGTACGTGTCGACGTCGTACAACCGGGTCGTCGCGCTCGAGGCCGGCACGGGCCGCGAGCTGTGGACGTTCGATCCGAAGGCGTACGAGGACGGTCAGCCGCCCAACGGCACGGGCTTCGTCCACCGCGGCGTCGCGGCGTGGCGCGACGGCACGGCGCTCAGAATTTTCATGAACAGCCGCGCGAAGCTGTTCTGCCTCGACGCGAAGACGGGCGAGCCCGTCAACGGGTTCGGCGAGCACGGGGTCGTCGATTTGACGAAGGGCTTGCGCTGGCCGGTCGATCCCAAACGCTACACGAACACCTCGCCGCCCGTCGTCTACAAGAACCTCGTGATTCTCGGCAACGGCGTCGGCGATCGGCTCACCTACAAGCAGGATCCGCCGGGCGACGTGCGCGCGTTCGACGCGAAGACCGGCAAGCAGGTGTGGAGCTTCCACACGGTGCCCGATCAGGGCGAGCCGGGCGTCGACACGTGGGGCGCGGAATCGTGGAAGTTCACCGGCCACACGAACGTGTGGGCGCCGATGAGCCTCGACGAGCGGCGCGGGCTGGTGTACCTGCCGGTCGGCACGCCGAGCAACGACTTCTACGGCGCGCGGCGGCCCGGGCAGAACCTGTACGGCGATTCGATCGTGTGTCTCGACGCTGCGACCGGCAAATTGAAGTGGTACTTCCAGGTCGCGCATCACGGGCTGTGGGACTACGATCCCGCGTCCGCACCGGCGATCGTCTCGATGACGGTGGACGGGCGCGCGATCGACGGCGTCGTGCAGCTCACGAAGCAGGGCTTTGCGTTCGTCTTCGATCGCGTGACGGGGAAGCCCGTCTGGCCGATTGAGGAACGGCCCGCGCCGGCGAGCGACGTGGACGGCGAGCATGCGTGGCCGACGCAGCCCTACCCGACGAAGCCCGTGCCGTTCTCGCCGCAGGGCATGACGCTCGAGGACGCGTTCAACCTGACGCCGGCGCTCGAGGCCGCCGCGAAGGAGGAGCTGAAGAAGTACCGGCTCGGGCCGATTTACACGCCGCCGTCGATTCAGGGGTCGTTCCAGCGGCCGGGCGTGATTGGCGGCGCGAACTGGGGCGGGTCCGCGTTCAACGCGGAGACCGGCATGCTGTTCGTGAAGACGAGCCACTCGCCCGCGATCATCAGGCTGGTGCCGGGCACGCAGGCCAACGGGCGGGCGGGCGAGACGGACGCCGACTTCGCGGGCGCGCAGGGGAACACGTCGTTTCCGGTGCCCGGAGAGGGTGGCGGGCGCGGCCGCTTGCCGCTCGTGCGGCCGCCGTACGGCGAGGTGGTCGCGATCAACCTCAACACCGGCGACATCGCCTGGCACGTGCCGTTCGGCGACATGCCGTCGCTCAGGAACCATCCGGCGCTCAAGGACGTGGCGCTGCCGCCGGCGCTCGGGTCGGCGGGCGCGCTGGGCGTCATCACGACGAAGAGCGGGCTCGTGATCGGCGGGACGAGCGACGACAGCGCCGTGCACGCGCTCGACGCCGCGACGGGGCAGGAGCTCTGGCACCTCGCGCTCCCGCGCCCGCCTTCGGCGACTCCGATGACGTATCGCACGAAGGCCGGCCGCCAGTTCGTCGTCATCGCCACGGGATCGGGCACGAACGCCGGGCTGGTGGCGCTGGCCGTGAAATGACGCCGGGAGTAGTTTTTACAATTCGGGCATCGACTCGATCTTGGCAGGAAAATTGAATTGTCAGGTCCGCGTGCCACGACGAGGACTTCACGAAAGCGCCGGCGTTGTCTTCCATGTACTCAATCGCGGCGTCCGACGCATGACGGTTTTCGAGGACGCGACGGCCTACCAAGCCTTCATGCACGCGCTGCAGGAAGGGCAGGAGCGGTCGTCAATGCGACTCCTCGCCTACTGCGTGATGCCCAACCACTTTCACCTCGTGTTGTGGCCGTTCCGCGACGGCCAGCTGATCGAATTCATGCGCTGGTTCCAGATGGTTCACAGCAAGCGCTGGCACCAATTCCGGCAAACGGAGGGCTCTGGCGCGCTCTATCAGGGCCGATACAAGGCATTTCCCGTACAGAACGACCATCATTTCCTGACGGTGTGTCGCTATGTTGAGCGCAACCCGCTTCGAGCAGGCTTGGTGAGGCGCGCCCAGGATTGGCCGTGGTCGAGCTTGGGACAACGTTGCAGAAACTGCGAAGATCCATCCCTTCACCCCTGGCCAATTCCGCCACCGTCGAATTGGGTGACGTTCGTCAACTCAGGTGAGATCCATGCTGAGCTGGATGCCGTTCGGCACGCGCTCACTCACGGTGTCGCGTTCGGCTCCCCGGTCTGGGCTGAAGCGATGAGGGCGCGAGGCTTGGCCGCGCAACCTCAAGAGGGACGACCCCTCAAGGGACGACGGCCGCGTGGCGACGCGGGGCCAACACAACCGGGTTTACGTTTTGCGTAAAACTACTCCCGGCGTCATCATCATCGTCGCACTCCTCACGACACTGGCAGCGTACGCCCACACGCTGCGATTCGGCTTTCGATACGACGACTATCACGTGCTGCGGCCGGCGACGACGGCCGAGCTCCTTCAGGTGCTGCACGGCTCCTGGGATCCGACGCAAATCGAGTCCGCGTTCTACCGGCCGCTCACGGCGTGGTGGTACGCGCTGCGCTTCGAGCTGTTCGGGCTGAACGCCGTCGCGCAGCACGCGGTGAGCCTCGCGGGCATGATCCTCTGCGCCGGGCTCGTCGGGCTCTTCGTCCGGCGCGAGACCGAATCCGACCGCGCGGCCCTCTTCGCGACCGGTCTGTACGCGGTGCATCCGACGCTGGCCTACTCGCAGTCCGTCTGGCTCACGAACCAGATGCACCTCATCGCGAGTCTCGTCGTGCTGCTGGCTCTGCTCGCCTGGCAGGGCGCGCGCACCAGATCCGCGATCGCGTGGTGGCCGATCGCGATGCTCCAGATCGTCGGATTCGGCGTGAAAGAAGACCTCGTGATGCTCGCGCCGCTGCTGCTCGTGCTCAGCGCGGTGCGACGGCTGATGCGCCGCGACGTGCCCTGGCCGCCCTGGCCGGTGACCGCCCTCGGCCTCGCGTTTCCGGTCGGCTTGTTCGCGCTGCGGTACGAGATGCTCGGCCGGCTCGGCGGCTATGGGCCGCTCCCGGCCTTCGACCGCGCCTGGACGAACTTCTCGACCGGCCTCGTGCGCGTTTTCCGCCAGCTCCCCGCCAAACGGCCGTGGGAGCCGTTCGTGAGCGCCTTTGCGCAGGCGCTCGTCGCGGCCGGCACGGTGCTCGGCCTGCTCCGCCGGCGCGAGGCGCACCTGCTCGTCACCGGCGTCGTGCTCGCAATCGCGTTCGACGCGCCGTTCGTCTTCATCTCGAAGGCCGAGCAGTACCACCTGATCGCGCTCGGCGCGGTCCTCGCGCTTACGGGCGCGGTCGAGGTGCTGGTGTCGCTCGTCCCGGCGCGCGCGCTGAAGATTGCGCTCGCGTCGGCGCTGGCGCTGGCGTTCGTGCCATTCGTGCCGCTCACGAGGAACATCGCTGACGACTTCGCGCCATGCTCGGCCATCACGCTCCACACCGACGACATCGTCGTGGACTGGTGGGTCGTGCCGACGGAGATTCGATCCTGGCTGCGCGGCAAAGCCGCCGCGTGCGCCGCCGGCACCCTCACCCCGCTGCCACGCGCGCTCCGGCGCGCGACCTGGGGATACGGCGTGGAAACGGACGAGCAGGGCCGGCCGTTCGAGTGGACGTCGGAGCGCGGACTGATCATGGTGCCGCGCGGGACGACGTCCGTGACGATCGAGATCAGACGGACGAACGCCTCGGATCAGGCGCCGGCGACGGTTCGCGTGCACTCAGGAGGATCGAGCGAGACGCTCACGCTGACGTCCGCGGAGTGGCGCACGGCCACTGTGCCGATTAGCGCGACGATGGGCAGCTGGCTCGGGCGGATGAATAGCGTAGGCATCGACGTCTCGCCGCCGTTCATCCCCGCGGAGGTCGACGCCGCCAACCCGGACCGCCGGCACCTGGGCGTGCAGCTGCGGTGGGTCGATGTGAAGTGAGATCGAAAATTCGTCGTTACTCTTCGATCTCGATCCGCTTGTGCGGCGACACCGGCCAGGGCTCTGGCAATGCCGCGACAAACAGTGTCGCGCCCAGCAACGCGACGTTCTTGGCAAAGTTGCCGACGTCGGCCGCGCGCTCGGCCGGCGTGATGTCGTTCCAGAACGCGTGCATGATCGGCGTCACGCCGATCAGAAAGATGCCGATGAACAGCGCGCCAATCTTCGGCGCGACGCCCGTCAGGATGCTGATTCCGCCGGCGACGAGCAGCGCGCCCGTGCCGATCACCGCTAGCTGGGCCTCGGGCACGCCGCGCGCGGCCGTGTAGACGGCCATCGTGCTGTAGTGCATCAGGTGATTGAGGCCCGAGTACACCCAGAACCCGCCGAAGATCAGACGGCCGATCATCAGCAGCGCCGCGTTGACGTGCGTCTCGGTGATGAAGATCGTCGTATGCGCGTTGGAGGCCGCAGGATGAAGACGCTGTGTGGCCATGAGTGCTGAGATCGCAAGATCCGGGCCACCGCTCGGGTTGGAGAGAGCTCGCGCTGACCGGCGCGCGGTGAACCGGCGCGCCGAATGTGGGAACGGGACTGCCCAGTCTAAGGCTTGCGCCCGAAGTGCGGGCGGGCGGACGAGACGACGCGGCTGATGCCGAGCGTGGACAGATCGGGAACGTCGCGATTGACCACCCGGCAGTCGTCGTAATTGGCGCCGACGCAGATCTCCCAGGACTGTCCCGCCGGCACGCGCACGCTCATCGCGCGGTCGTTGAACTTGACGTCGCCCTTGCTGAAGTCCGGCGTCGGCCCGTTGAGGATGATGCGTTGTCCGGTGTACTGCGTGCCCGCGAAGAGCTCGATGCGGGAGGTCCGCTGGCCGCCGGCCCCGCTCGATCGCACGAGCCGCAGCGACTGAATCTTGTCGTTCCAATTGCGCCGGACGAGGTCGGGCACTTCGCCGGAAAAGGCTTCACACCGGCCGCTATAGTCGCGGCCGTCGCACACTTCCCACATTTCGCCGGGGCCGATGACGATGCTCGAGATGCGCTTGTCGAAGTGCGACGGACGCAGGTCCGGCGTGTCGCGCACGAACGTCGCGCGATTGCCGCCGAAGTTGACGTCCTCGAACACGGTGATGCCCGCCCCGGTGTTCGGCGGACGCTGGCCGGCGAGCGTCGCCGAGGCGAGGCTCACGACCGACACGAGCACCGAAATCCGGAAGAACGAGCGTGAGACGCGGCGGGGGAGGGCGCCGGGCACGGTCTAGTGACGCGTGCCCAGCTCCCCGGAAATTTCCGTGTCGGCAGCGGGGGGCGGCGCGGCCGGCAGCGGTCCATCGAGTGCGGTTTTCAGCACTTCGTCCATCGTTTCGACGAGGTAGAGCTTGAGGACGTCGAGGACGTTCTTCGGGATGTCCGCGAGGTCCTTCTCGTTGTCCTTCGGCAGGATGATGTTCGTGAGTCCCGCGCGGTGCGCCGCGAGGACCTTTTCCTTCACGCCGCCGATCGGCAGCACCTTGCCGCGCAGCGTGATTTCGCCGGTCATGGCGACGTCGCGGCGCGTCGGCACCTGCGCGAGCGCCGAGACGAGCGCGGTCGCGAGAGTGATGCCCGCCGACGGTCCGTCCTTCGGGATCGCGCCTTCCGGAATGTGCACGTGCACGTCCGTGCGGCGGTTGAAGTCGCGCGGAATGCCCAGCAACTCCGACTTCGAGCGCACCCAGCTCATCGCGGCCTGCGCGGACTCCTGCATGACGTCGCCGAGCTTGCCGGTGAGCATCAGCCGGCCGCGGCCGGGCATGAGCGTCGCTTCAGTGACGAGCAGCTCGCCGCCAACTTCGGTCCAGGCCAGGCCCGTGGCGATGCCGACTTCGTTTTTCTCCTCGGCCATCGACGGCCGGAAGCGGGGCACGCCGAGGTACTCGGTGATCTTGGCCGCGGTGACGTCTTCTTTGAAGGTCTTGCCCTGGACGACGACCTTGCGCGCGACCTTGCGGCAGATCGACGAGATCTCGCGCTCGAGGTTGCGGACGCCCGCTTCGCGCGTGTACCGCTGGATGATCGTCTGGAACGCGTCGTCGGCGATCGTCAGGTTCTCGCTGGTGAGCCCGGCGCCCTCGACCGCCTTCGGCGCGAGGAACCGGCGCGCGATCTCGATCTTCTCGGCCTCGGTGTAGCCCGCCAGCTGCAGCACTTCCATGCGGTCGCGCAGCGCCTGCGGGATCGTGTGGAGCACGTTCGCCGTGCAGATGAACATCACGTGCGACAGGTCGTACTCGACGTCGAGGTAGTGATCGAGGAACGTGTGGTTCTGCTCGGGGTCGAGCACTTCGAGCAGCGCCGCCGACGGGTCGCCGCGGAAGTCCATCGACATCTTGTCGACTTCGTCGAGCAGGAAGATCGGGTTCATCGTCCCGGCCTTCTTCATCATCTGGATGATCTGGCCGGGGAACGCGCCGATGTAGGTGCGGCGGTGGCCGCGGATCTCGGCCTCATCGCGCACGCCGCCGAGCGAGAGCCGCACGAACTTGCGGTTCATCGCGCGGGCGATCGACTTGGCGAGCGACGTCTTGCCGACGCCCGGAGGGCCGGCGAACGTGAGAATCGTCGCCTTCGGCTTCTTGACGAGCGCGCGCACGGCGAGGAACTCGAGGATGCGCTCCTTGATCTTCTCCAGCCCGAAGTGATCCTCGTGCAGGATGTGCTCGGCGCGCTTGAGGTCGCGGCTCTCCTTGGTCTTCTTGTGCCAGGGGACCGCGATCAGCCAGTCGAGGTAGTTGCGCGAGACGGTCGCTTCCGCCGACATCGGCGGCATCGACTCGAGGCGGCGCAGTTCCTCGATCGCCTTGCCCTCGACTTCCTTCGGCATCCTCGACTGCTCGATCTTCTTCTTGAGCTCGTCGACCTCGTTGCCCTTCTCGTCCTTGCGGCCCAGCTCGCGCTGGATCGCCTTCATCTTCTCGTTGAGGTAGTACTCCTTCTGCGCCTTCTCCATCTGCTTCTTCACGCGCGACTGGATCCGGCGGTCGACCTGGAGCTTGTCCACCTCGGCTTCGAGGACGGCGACGATGCGGGCGAGGCGCTCGACGGGCGCCACGATCTCGAGGAGGTTCTGCTTCTCCTCGACGCCCACCTGGAGGTGCGCCGCGATCGTGTCGGCCAGGCGGGACGGGTCGTCCACGCGCACGGCCGCGATCATCGCGTCGTACTGCAGGTTGTTCGAGAGCTTGATGTACTGCTCGAAGAGGGAGACGACGCGGCTCATGACGCCTTCGGCGTCGCCGGCGGTCTCGGCCTTCTTCGGAATCATCTTCACGGTGACGCGGTAGAAGCCCTTGTCTTCCTTCCACTCGACCGCGCGGGCGCGCTCGACGCCCTCGACGAGCACCTTGATGTTGCCGTCCGGCAACTTCAACGACTGCACGATGTTGGCGACACAGCCCATCGTGTAGATGTCCGCGGGCTGCGGATCGTCGACCGCCGCGTCGTGCTGCGCGGCAAGGAAAATCTTCTTGTCGGTCGCCAGCGCGTGCTCGAGCGCGCGCGTGGACGACGGCCGTCCGATGACGAACGGCATCATCATGTGCGGGAAGACGACGACGTCCCGCAAGGGGACGACCGGGAGCGTTTCGTATTGGTCCATTAGATCCTTGAAGAGAACCTATCCCGCCTTCTCGATGACGGTGATCGGCTTCTCCTTCGACTCTACCACCTCACGCGTAATCACGCACTCCCGAATCTTCTTCTGACCGGGCAGCGTGTACATCAGGTCCAGCATGATGTCCTCGATGATCATCCGGAGCCCGCGCGCGCCGATCTTCCGGCGGAGCGCGGCCTCGGCGATCGCCTCGAGCGCGTCGTCCGTGAACCGCAGCTTGACGTTCTCGTACTCGAACAGGCGCTGGTACTGCCGCGTGATCGCGTTTCTGGGTTGAGTGAGGATCTGGATGAGCGCCGGCTTGTCAAGCTCGTGCAGCGAGCCGACGACGGGGAGGCGCCCGACGAACTCCGGGATGAGGCCGTACTTGATCAGGTCTTCCGGTTCGAGCTGTTCTACCAGGGCGGTCGGTTCCTTGGCCGCCGACTTCACGTCGGCCTTGAACCCCATCGTCTTCTTCCCGAGGCGCCGGGCGATCTGCTTGTCGAGGCCCACGAAGGCCCCGCCGCAGATGAAGAGGATGTTGGTGGTGTCGACCTGGAAGAATTCCTGATGGGGGTGCTTGCGCCCGCCCTGGGGCGGGACGTTGGCGACGGTGCCCTCGAGGATCTTGAGCAGCGCCTGCTGCACGCCCTCGCCCGAGACGTCGCGCGTGATCGACGGGTTCTCGTCCTTGCGGCAGATCTTGTCGACCTCGTCGATGTAGATGATGCCCTGCTGGGCCTTCTCGATGTCGCCCCCCGCCGCCTGCAGCAGCTTGAGGATGATGTTCTCGACGTCCTCGCCGACGTAGCCGGCTTCGGTGAGGGTCGTGGCGTCGACGATCGTGAAGGGGACCGACAGCAGCCGGGCCAGCGTCTGCGCGAGCAGCGTCTTGCCGGTGCCGGTCGGGCCGATGAGCAGGATATTGGACTTGGTGAGCTCGACGTCGTGGCGGCCGCGCGCCTGCTTCTGGATCTCGAGGCGCTTGTAGTGGTTGTAGACGGCGACGGCCAGCTTCTTCTTCGTCTGCTCCTGGCCGATCACGTATTCGTCGAGGAACTTCTTGATCTCGACCGGCATGGGCAGCGAGGCCCGCGTGCCGCGGTCGAACTTGTTGTCGTCCGCAATGATGTCGTTGCAGACTTCGACGCACTCATCGCAAATGAAGACCGTGGGGCCGGCGATGAGCTTGCGGACGTCGTTCTGGTCCTTGTTGCAGAACGAGCACCGGAGCACTTCGTTTTCGCCCGTCTTTCTTGTGGTCATTGATCCATCCCGCGATCCTGGTTATCGGCGCCCAGGGGGCCGGCCGTTAGCAGGACCAGCGCTCACGTTCTCCGGATGAGGACATCGTCAATGATACCGTAATCCTTCGCCTGACTCGCCCCCATGATGTAGTCGCGGTCCGTATCCTCTGAGATACGCGCGATCGACTGGCCAGTGTGGTGGGCCATGATTTCATTCAATCGCTCACGCATGCGCAGGATTTCCTTGGCGTGGATGTCGATGTCGCTGGCCTGTCCGCCCAGGCCCGAGAGCCATGGCTGATGGATCAACACGCGCGAGTTGGGCAGCGAGAAGCGCTTGCCCTTCGCGCCCGCCGCGAGCAGCATCGCGGCGAACGACGCGGCCTGGCCGATGCAGTACGTCTGCACGTCCGGCTTGATGAACTGCATCGTGTCGTAGATCGCGAAGCCGGCCGTAATCACGCCGCCCGGCGAGTTGATGTAGAGCAGGATGTCCCGCTCGGGATCCTCGGCTTCGAGGAAGAGCATCTGCGCGATGACCAGATTCGCGACGCCATCGTCGATCGGCGTGCCGATGAAGATGATGCTGTCTTTGAGCAGGCGCGAGAAGATGTCATACGCGCGCTCGCCGCGGTTGGTCTGCTCGACCACCATGGGCACGAGCTGGGAGTGGGGCACGGACATAGGTCTCATATTAGCCGATGACGTTCGCCTTCTCGACCAGCCAGCTCATGGTCTTCTCGCGTTTGATGCCTGAGCGGATCCGGTCGAGCGCGTCTTCCTTTTCGAGGCGGGCACGAACGGCCGTGGGCGTCCGGCCCGACCGCTCCGCGAACCGCGCGATCTCCTTGTCGAGATCTTCGTCCGTGGCCTCAATGTTCTCGCGCCGCGCGATCTCGTCGACGACCAGCGTGCTGCGGACCGTGTCCGCCGCGGCCTGACGCTGGCGCTCCCGGAACTCCTGCCAGTCGATGTTGGCCTTGTTCGGATCGACGCCCTGTTCCATCAGGCGCCGCACGAACTCCTCGAGCCGCCGGTCGATCTCGCGATCGACGAGGACGTCCGGCGCCGTGCGCATGCGGCCCGCGAGCGTCTGGAGCAGGTCGTGCCGCAGCTTGTGGTCCGCCTCGTGCTCGGCCTCGTGCTGCAGGTCGTGGCGGACGCGGTCGCGCAGCGCGTCGAGCGAGTCGAACTCGCCGAGCTCCTTCGCGAAGTCGTCGTCGAGCGCGGGCAGCTCCTTGTGGCGCACGGCCTTCACGGTCACGTCGTAATCCATCGTCGCGCCCGCCATCTCGGCCACCGCGTAGTTGGTCGGCAGCGTGGACGTGAACGCGCGATGGTCGTCGGCGGCCGTGCCGACGAGGTGATCATCGAATCCCGGCGGGTTGTTCTCATTGCCGAGCTCGATCGACACGCCCTGCAGCGCTTCCGGCTTGTCGTCGTCGGCGTGCGCCGGCGGCGGTTCGGCCTCGCCGGGCAGTGCGACCAGGCGCCGGCGGCGCGTCCGCGTGAGATCGACGAGCAGCGTGTCGCCCGCGGCCGCCGGGCGGCCTTCGACCGGATGCCAGCGCGCGGCCTGCTGCCGCAAGCGCTCGATCGCCTGATCCACCGCGCCCACTTCCAGCACGGCCGGCTGCTTGCGCAGCGTCACGCCCGTGTACTCGCCCGGATCGATCGGCGGCAGCGTCTCGAAGTCGGCCACGAACTTCAGCGGCTGGCCTTCTTCGATCGACACGTCCTTGATGTCCGGCGTGGCGACGGGCTCGAGGTTGCGCTCGCGCAGCGCGTCGTTGACGAGCTTCGGGATCAAGTCGTGCGCGACGTCGTACAGGATCTGGTCCTTGTAACGCTGCCGGACCACGGCGGCCGGCACTTTGCCGGGCCGGAAGCCCGGCACACGCGCCGTGCGCGAGTAGCCCTTGGCGACGCGGTCGATCTCGGCCTCGACGACATCCGGCGGAATCTCGAAGGAAATGTGCTTGCGGGTTTCGCTGACTTCAGTGAACTCGGTCTTCACGAGATCCATTATGTGCCGGAAGCTTCTCTCAAGCCGTGCCGGCGGGCTGCCAGGACGACGAATCGAGGTCCTGGCCGGGCGCGATGACGATGTCGCGGCCGGCCTGCTTGCCGAAGTACAGCCGGCGATCGGCGACGCGGATGAAATCGTTCGGCGTCGCGGGGTCGCCGTCGGCCGGGTAGGTCGCGATGCCGATTGTCGTCGTGACGTAGCCCCACGGGAACGGCGGGCTCGCGGTGCGGCAGCGCTCGAAGAGCGAGGCGCGGAAGCGCTCCGCGAACCCGGCGGCCGCGGCCGCATCGGCGCCCGACAGCAGCACGACGAACTCGTCGCCGCCGTAGCGGCACGGCGTGTCCGACGGCCGCACCTGCGCCTGGAGGACGTCCGCGATGAGCCGCAGGGCCGCGTCGCCTTCCATGTGCGAGAGCTGATCGTTGATGCTCTTGAAGTTGTCGGTGTCGACGATGAGCAGGCTGAGCGACTCGTGGTGCCGGCGCGCGTGGCCGAGCGCCTGTGGCAATGCCTCGTCGAGATAGCCGCGGTTGTAGAGGCCCGTCAGTCCGTCGCGCACCATCCGCTGGCGCGCCTGCTCGTACTTCTGACGATAGGTGAGCCTCTGAAACACGTCCGCGACGTCGCCCGTGCCGACGGTCGCCGTGTGCGGCTCGCCGTACTTGAGGTACAGCCAGCACACGATCGCGTAGAACGTCACGGCGATCGACTTGCCCACCAGCCCGGTGTAGAGGATGTGCAGCAGGCGCTTCTCGCCGGCCTGCACGATGAGCGTAAACAGAATCTGATCGAACGCGACAATGGCGACCATCGACAGAATCAGCCGCGGGAGGAGCGCGCTGACGAACCGGCTCACGAACTCGTACGTCAGGATCAGGCCCAACACGTCGAAAAAGAGCAGCGACGTGCCCACCATCGACACCTTCGCGCTGCTGAGCATCTGCGAGGAACTCAGCGTCGAGAGGCTCCCGTCCAGCGAAATGTGCCAGCCGATCACGAGCGAGATGAGCGACACGGCGGCGTTCGCGAGCACCAGCCCGTAGAGCAGCTTGCGTGCTTCGTTCGCGTCGTCCTTGAGGTAGACGAGGAGCACGGTCGGGAACGTCGCGGTGAACAGCACCACAGACGATGGGTAGAGCGAGAAGTCGACGGCGACGTTCGCCCTCAGGTTGAGCGTGGCTTCGAGGAACTGGAATCCGCCCAGGACGATGTAGAGCGGCGTGAAACCGAGCGTCGTACGTGCGCGAAACAGGGTGAGGACGATCGAGATCATCACCACCGCTTCGAGCACGAACATCCCGGTCTGTGGTGCGTACATCGCGCCTCGGCTGCCGGTGGGGACCCGGCGGGTGCAAGATCAAATAAACCGCCGGCGGGAAAAGTGCAAGCGCGAAGTGGAAACTTGCGGAATTGCTCGACTAACTCATATACCCGCGTCGCGCGCGGACGACGTACGGCTTGGACGCGCGGACTTTGACCAGGAGGTCATGCCACCCGCGCCGCTCGACGCCCGTCGCCGTGTACGCCAGCACGTAGCTCTTCCGGAACTCGTCGATCGCCGTGAGGAACGCCGGCACGATGTCGAGATCGTGATTGGGCGTCACGATCCGGCCGCCGGTCAGGCTCGTCAGCGTCGACAACCGTCCGTTCGTCATCTTGTCGCGCGCATCGTCGGTGGGCCGCCATTCCGTGATCGGCAGCACCGCGTACACGACGGCGTCCGTGCGCTTGACGATCTCCGTCATCGCCGCCTGGTCGAGGAAGCTCGAGTTGTCCTCCGCGTCGCTCATGACGATCGTCAGTTGCCGGCGGCCGAGCACGGGCGGCGTGATGAGCGCCAGGGTCACGGCGTCGAAAAACGACGTTGTCTCGCCGGGCACGCGGCGCGCGTCGATCCTGACCGGCGGCCCCTGCAGCGCCGCCGCTTCGACGATGCGCCGTGAGAACGTCACGATGTCGCACCGGTCATTCGGCTGCAGGCTCCGCGCGATCTGCCGCATCGCCCGCACGTAGGTCTGGAGCTCCACGTCGTCGATGCTGCCGCTCGTGTCGAAGACGAGCCGGAGATCGATCGGCAGCCGGCCGTACGAAGCGTCGGTCACGGTCTGACGCACGCCGTTGTCGTAGATTTCGAAGTCGTCCGGCGTGAGCCCCGTCACCGAGCGCTTGCCGTTGTTGACGTTGACGTCCACCGTGACGAGATCGATGCCGCCGCGAAAGACGAGATCCTGTCCCTGCGGCTCGGCGAAGGCCACAATCGGCACGGCGATGAGTGCGGCGATGATCAGGCGTTTCATGGCGTGATTCGCGCCCGCAGGTTGGCGCGCCATTCGGGGACGAATCGCGCGTCCCCGCGAAGATAGGTCCACCACGGATCGACGACGACGTCACCGGACTCCAGACGAACCGCGCGCGCGGCTTTGACGGCCTCGTCCGGCCGACTCAACTTGAACAGCGTCGCGGCCAGCGCGACGCCGGCGGACTGCGCGAAGGGCCGTGCGTCGAGCGCCAGCCGGTACTCGCGCTCGGCGTCGTCGAGACGGTTCAGCCCGTCGAGGATGCGTCCGCGGAACAGGTGCATCCAGTAGATCAGATTCGGATCGTTGGCCGGGCACGCGCGATCGATCGTCTGCAGCGCGAGCCCGTAATTCCTCAATTGGTAGTGCGCCCACGCCGCGCGGATGTTCGCTTCGTCGGCCGTCCCGGGCACGAGCGCCGCGGTTGCGAATCGCTGCGCGGCGCTGCGAAGACACTCGGGGGGATTGCCGGCGAGCGCGCAGCGTTGCTCCTCGGCGATGCCGCGCTCGAGCGCGAGGCGCGGATCGAAACGCGGAGCGGCCGACCCAGGGACGGACGCGTAGCGCCGCTCGATCGAATCCAGATACACGGTCTGCGCTTGCGGATAGATTCCGTCCTGCAGCAACCCGAGCGCCATCTGGTGCCAGGCCGCCTCGAACGCATCGTCGCCATGGTTCTGGCCGAGCGGCGCCGGCCGGCCCATCACGTAGGCGCGACCCGTGGCGATTGCGGTCATGTGATGCGCGGAGAGCTCGGCCTCGGCGTCCGCGAGCTCGAGCAGGAACGCGGCCTTCGTCCGATCCCACGGGCCCAGCCATCGCCGCAGCTTCTTGTCGTCCATCGGCGGCTGCAGCGCGCGCACGTCGCCGCCGGTGCGCAGCGTGCGCCTGACGACGTCGCGGTCGCCGGCGGCGTAGGCGTGAAACAGCCGATCGAACGGTGTGAGGTTCCGGGGTTCCGAGGTTCCGGGGTTCCGAGGTTCGGAAGGTCCCGACACCGTGATCGTTGACTCGGCAGCGAGCGAACTCCGGAACTCCGGAACCACGGAACCCCGGAACCACCCGATGACCATGATCACGGTGACCCAGCGGCTGAATCGCGCCACATCTCGCTCCACTCACACGATACGGAGACGGGCGCGAAGAACCTTGATGGAGTTCTGATGTTTTGTTGAGGGCTTCCCTGGGGCCTGAGGCCCAGGGCCTTGCCTTAGCCGCCCTCGTATTCACGCCGCGCCCGGATGTTGTAGTCGCCGGGGCGGTTGAGCTTCACGGCGAGCTTGTGGCGGCCCTTGGGATCGACGCCCTGCA
Source organism: Vicinamibacterales bacterium (assembly GCA_035279905.1). GTDB lineage: Bacteria > Acidobacteriota > Vicinamibacteria > Vicinamibacterales > SCN-69-37 > DATEGZ01. The sequence continues at coordinate 20,713 of DATEGZ010000325.1, read as the reverse complement.
CCGTGTATTGAAGGATGTAGCTGGCGCGGAAGTCTTCGATCGCCTGCTTCAGGTCGCCCGGGATGTGCTCGCGCTCGAAGATTTCAGACATCTCGCCGCCGGTCGTGCGGGCAATGTCGCCCATGACCTGGGTGGGGGGCGTGCCGCCCACGAGATCTGCCGGCTCCGGCCACCAGAACCTGCGAGTGTTCGCGTTTGTATGGAGGTTTTCGCACTCCGTCACGCGGACAGGGCTCTGGTGGACGATGAACAGGTGAAACACGTCCTCGGATCGCAGCGCGACGTCCCGGACATCGTTGAGCGTCAACGTGCTCGACGTGTCGTACCCATCCGTGAGCAGGACGACGACTTGTCCGCGATCCGCCGGTCGCACGCGCATCAGCGTCATCGCCATTGAGTCGTAGAGCGGCGTCAACGGGCCGGCGCGCAACGCCTCGAGCGGCAGATCGGCATCGCCCGGCAGGAACCCGAAGATGTCGACGATCTTGTCGGAGAACGTCACCAGCCGCAGCCGATCGTCCGGTCTGAGGAGCGCGGCCACTTCGCGCACCTGCCGCTTCAGATCGTCGAGCATGCACTCGACGCTGCCGCTGAGGTCGAGCACGATGGTCAGGTCGAACGGCACCGCTTCGCCGGGAATCACCGTGACGGTCTGGCGAACACCGTTGTCGGTGACGTTGAAATCCGATCCGGTGAGGCCGGGCACCGTCAGATTGCCCTGCCGGACGAACGCCGTGAGCGTCACGACATCCGTCCCGGCGCGGAACGTCGGACGCTGTGGCGTCTGCGGCCGGGACGCCACGCCGACCGTGGCGGCCAGCGCGACGATCAACGCCGCCGCGAAGCGCGTCATCGGATCGCCTCGCGCAGTTGCCTCATCAGCGCCGGGAATCTCCGGAAGTCGCCGTATCCGTACAGCCGCCACGGATCGTCGATGTCTTTGCTGCCGACCAGACTGCGATCGGTGACCGCGTCGGCCTCATCGCGCTTGCCCTCGAGCAGGAGCCGCCGAGCCAGCCAGAGCGCGCCCGTGCTGCCGGCGGGGATCGTGTTGACGGCCTGTTGATATTCCCGGGTCGACTCGGCGTCGCGGTCCATGCGCGACAACGTCCAGCCGCGAAAGAGATGCGCCAGGTAGATCAGGTCCCGCTCGGTCGTCGCCGACAGCGCATGGTCGAGACGTCCCAGCGCGCTCTCGGATCGATCGGCGATCAAGTCGTAATAGCCCAGTCTCAGATCGGCTTCGCCGGCGACCGCCGGATCGGGACTGGCGAGTGCTTTCGTGAACGCGCCCTTGATGTTGAGGCCCGTGTCGCCCACGCCTCCCGGCTTGCCGCGGAGCGGTGGGGGATAGCCCTGCCCCCAGAGCGCTTCGAGCGACCAGGCCTCAGCGAGGAGGATGCGAGGCTCGTTGGGAAACCGGGACTTGAAGCGTCTCAAGCGCGCTTCGAGCTCGAACTGGTCGTACGCGCCCTGGAAGAGCGCCACGGCGGCCAGATGCCAGAGGCGCTCGGCCGGAAGCGGCGGCCGCTGCTTGCTCAGCTGCGACCAGCCCCAGTCGATGAGCTCGATCGAGTTGCTCCACTCGTAGTCGAGGCCGGCACGCGCGGACTCGAGCGCGAACGTCGCCGCGACCAGGCGCCGCCGGGGAACGTCCTTGGGTCCGGCGGCGTCGATCCAGCGCTCGCCTTCGGCATGAAGGATGTCCTTGACGCTCTCGACGTGGATGACGCCGGCAAACGCGGCGGCCGCCACCTCGCGGTTGTGCTCGTACTGATCGAGCAGCTCCATCGGCGTGAGCGCGAAGCTCTGGCCGGCAGGCCGTTCCGGCACTGCCAGAAGGCATGTCGCGACGCCGACAGAGAGAAGCCACGGTCGGTTGCGCACGTGGGCTGATGGTAGGGCAGTCGGCCGCTATACTCAATCCGGGCGAAAGTGGCGGAACTGGCAGACGCGCCGGACTTAGGATCCGGTCCCGCAAGGGGTGCAGGTTCGAGTCCTGCCTTTCGCATTCGGTCCGCATGACCCGCACGAGGCAGATCATCGCCATTGGGGGCGCCACGTCGCAGGCAGATGTGGCGCTGTTCCCGTACGTTGTTGCGCAGGCTCGGAGGTCTCGGCCTCGGGTCGGCTTTCTGCCGACGGCAAGCGGCGACGCGGACGCCTTCATCGCGAAGTTCTACGAGCACTTCTCGAAGCTGCCGTGCGAGCTGTCCGTGCTCGGGCTGTTCGGCCGTGTGCCCGACCTGGAGAATTACATTCGCGAGCAGGACATCATGCTCGTCAGCGGCGGCAACACCAAGAGCATGCTGGCGCTGTGGCGGGAATATGGTCTCGACGCGCTGCTGCGTCAGGCCTGGGAAGCGGGGACGGTGCTCGCCGGTTTCAGCGCCGGCGCGATTTGCTGGTTTTCGCAGGGCCTGTCCGACGCGTGGGCGGATCGCCTGGTGCCTGTCGCAGGTCTCGACCTGCTTGCCGGAAGCTGCTGCCCGCACTACAGCAACGAAGCAGAGCGACGACCAGCCTTTCAGAATCTGGTCGCGCGCGGCGAGATGCCGCCCGGCATCGGCATCGACGATGGCGCCGCCGTTCACTTTCGAGAGTCGACGGTGGCCGCGGTCGTGACGGCTCGAGACGATGCCAATGCGTATGCCGTCGCGGTCCGAAACGGGAAGGTGTCGGAGACGCCGATCGAAACCGAGCGTCTCCGCGTCTAGGGCCTGGGGCCTGGCTCCTGGGGCCTGATCTTCGCGCGCACTTGCTCCACCCATTGCGTCACGAACCGCGAGTCCGCGCCGAGATACGTCCACCACGGATCGACGATGTCGGGCGGAGCGCGCCGAATCGATTCGGCGAGCGTGCGAGCTTCGTCGATGCGCCGTTGCTTGAAGAGCGTCAGCGCGAGGCCGACGCTCGCGGAGTGCGCGCCGGTTCGCGCATCGAGCGCCGCGCGATACTCGCGCTCGGCGTCGGCGTCGCGATTGAGCCCCGTGAGAATGCGCCCGCGAAACAAGTGATACCAGTACGTGACGACGCCGTCGTTACTTGCGCCCGCGCGATCGATGAGATCGAGCGCCTCCTTGTAGGACCCGAGCTGCGTCTTGAGCCAGGCCGCGCGGGTGAACGCCTCCGCGGCGAGCTCGGGCGTCGCCGCGCCCACGGCCGCGTACCGTTTCGCTGCCTCTGCACGACACTCCTTGCGGGTCATCGCCCGGGCGCCGCTGCTTTGCGGAGCGATGTCGATCGGCTGGCCGCCGACCACCGCCACGGTCTGGCTGCTCGCGCTTGGTGGCGGCGGGAGCGATCCGCCAATCCCTTCCGGCGCGCGCCAGCAGTACTGCTCCGTCGCGACGGCGCGCTCGAAGACGAATCGTGGATCGAGCTTGAGCTTCGGTCCGCCCGGCTTCGTCAGGTACCGCAAGTCGAGCGTATCGAGGTAGAGGTTCTCGCCTGTCCAGTAGACCCACTCCTGGAACTGCGCGATCGCCGCTTTATGCCACGCCAGCTCGAACGCGTCGTCCTGCGGTGACGTCCCGAGCGGCGGCGTGCGGCTGATCACGTACAGCCGGCCCTCGGAGATGAGCGCGGTCTGGGCCGAGTGGGAGATCGGCCCGGCAGCGGCCGCGAGCTCGAGCAGGTAGGCGGCCTTCGAGCGGTCCCACGCGCCAAGCCACTTGCGCAGGTCCTGCGATTTCGGCGGATTGAGCGCGTTGAGATCCGCGACGGTCTTGATTTCGTTCGCGACGGCCTCGTAGTGACCATCGGCGTAGGACCGATAGAGCGTGTCGAACGCCGTCGTGCTCGTGTTCTGCGGTGGCTGGCCGCGCTGGGCCGGCGGCACAGCGACTGCGGCCATCGCGAACAGCGCCACGCTCAGCCACGCGTGCGGCATCGTCAGTCGATGTAGCCCTGCTTGGCGCGCACGGTGTAGCCCGGCGATTTGGGCACCGTGACTTTGAGATCGTGCCAGCCGCCGTGCTTGACGTTGGTCGCGGTGTAGGCGACGACGTAGCTCTTGCGAAATTCTTCGAGGGCGTTGAGGAACGCCATGGTCACGTCCTTGTCCACGGCAACCACGCGCCCGCCCGTGAGCGTCGTGAGGGCGCTCAGCCGGTCTTTCAGCAGCTTCTCGCGGGCGGGATTGCGCCGCACGCCGCCAGAGTCTGGCAGCACGGCGTAGACGACGGCGTCCGTGCGACGGCCGGTGTCGATGAGCGTTGCCTCGTCGAAGAAGCTCGAGTTGTCGTCGGCGTCGCTCAGGACGATCGTCAGTTGCCGCCGTCCAGCGACCGGCGCGGTGATGAGCGACAGGCTGACGGCGTCGTAGAACGACGTCGCGTTCGGCTCGGCGCGCTGGAGATCGATCTTGATAGGCGGCGACTGCAGCGAGGCCGCGTCCACGATGCGCGCCGCAAACGAGACGATGTCGCAGCGATCGTCCGGTTGGAGCGACGCGGTCACGTCCACCATCGTCTTCATGTACGACTTGAGCTGGTCGTTCGAGATGCTGCCGCTCGTGTCGAAAACGAGCCGCAGATCGATCGGCACGCGCGCGTAGGTGACGTCGGTCACGACCTGCCGCACGCCGTTGTCGCGCACCTCGAAGTCTTTGGCGGTCAGTCCCGCGACGGGTTTCCTGCCGTCCTGCACATTGACGTCGATGGTGACGACGTCGGTGCCGCCGCGAAAGACCTGGCCCTGACCCTGATCGGCCGCGAGCCACGCCACGGGCGCGAGGGCGAAGGCCAGCAGCAGCGTGCGCGTCATTTCTGTTCGATCCCGAGCCTGAGCTCCGCGCGCCAGCGTGGCAGGAAGCGCGCGTCCGCGCCGAGATACGTCCACCAGGGATCGACCGTGTTCGGCGGCTGCTGGCGCGCGCTCACCGCCGCGGCCCGCGCGTCGGCGACGCGGTCGAGCTTGAACAACGTCAACGCCAGCCCGACGCCCGCGGATTGCGCGGCCGGCCGCACGGCGAGCGCCGCGCGGTACGCGCGCTCGGCGTCGGCGTATCGCTCGAGCCCGTCGAGAATGCGTCCACGAAACAACTGCGTCCAGTAGGTGAGCTCGCCATCCTCGGTCGTGTCCGCGCGGTCGATCGTCTTGAGCGCGTCCGGGAACGCGCCGAGCTGGTACTGCATCCAGGCACTGCGCGTGAAGGCCTCGATCGCGGTCTCGGGCGACGCGGCTGCGATCGCGTAGCGCCGCACGCCCTCGCTGAGGCACGCCTTGCGCGACACGACGTCGGGCAGGTCGCCAGTGACTCGTAGCTGAGCGTTATCGAACGGCGGGTTGCCCTGGATGACCACGTTGCCGGCGCCGCTTGCCGTCGGCGAGACCACGGCCAGCCCCGCGATCGCGCTGGTGCTCGCCATGAGCGACCGATCGTTCCAGCACCGCTGTTCCTGCGCCACCGCGCGGTGGAGCGCGAAGCGCGGATCGAGCTTGATCGCGGCGCCGCCGGGCGCGGGCGCGTAGCGCCGCTGGACCGTGTCGAGGTACAGCTCCTGCGTCGAGACGAACAGCCGATCCTCGAGGAAGCTCATCGCGCCCTTGTGCCACGCAAGCTCGAAGGCATCGTCGGCCGCCGACTCGCCGAGCGGCCTCGGCCGGCTCGTGACGAACAACCGGCCCTCGGACACCGCGGTGATCGCGGCGCCCGGCGCGAACTGGCTCTCGGCCGCGGCAAACTCGAGGATGAAGGCCGCCCTGGTCCGATCCCACCTGGTGCCGAGCCACTTCCGCATCCTGCCGGCGTCGGCGGGGAACTGGAGCTGGGCGAGCTCGCGCGGTCCCTTCAGCGTGCGCGTGATGACGTCGTGGTCGCCGTCGGCGTAGTCCTTGTAGAGCTGATCGAACGCGGTTTTCGGCTGGATGAGCTGGGCGCGCGGGTGGAGCGGCGCCAGGGCACCGGCGAGCGCGACGAACGCCACGGTTACCGTCAACCGCTTCGACATAGGCCTTCCGGACCCGTCGGACCCCAAGGTTCGCGTGGTGAAGGGGCTAACTTAGCACGGACAAGTAACTTGGACTTCAAGCGCTCTTGAGGTCCGGGACTTCAGGAGCACTTGAGGTCCGGGACTACAAGGGCATTTGAGGTCCTGGACTTCAAGAGCACTCGAGGTCCAGGACTTCAAGCGCACTTGAGGTCCTAACGGTTCGTGATATAACGTCACATTATGTCGAAAGCGCTGCCCGAGATCACGCACCTCCAGTTCCTCGTGCTCGAAGCCCTCGCCGGGAGTGACCAGCTCGGCCGCGAGGTGCGCGCGCTGCTCGCTGCGCACGGCGTCCGGAACAGCGCGCCGGCGTTTTATCAAATGATGGGCCGGCTCGAGGACGCGAGTCTCGTCGAGGGCTCGTACGATCAGCGCGTCGTCGGCGGCCAGCACGTGAAAGAGCGGCGGTACCGCCTGACGAAGGCCGGAGCGCGCGCGGTCGCCGAGACGCGGAGCTTCTATCTCGATCGCCTGGCCGCGACGCGGCTCGTCAGGAAGGGATCGCATGCGTAGCGTCTGGAGTCGCGCCTGGCGGCGGCTCGTTCCCGAGCATCTGCGCGCCCGAGTGTTCGACCCGACGGTGCACGATCTCGACGTGCGGCGGGCCGTCCGTCTGCAGGCTGCGCCGCGCGCGGTTGGCCGCCTGGCGGCGAACCTTGCGTGGGCGTCGAGCGTGACGCTGGCCGCGCTGCAGTGTTTGTGGCTTCGTTCGTCAGTGCACGCGATCGCCGCGCCGCCTCGGGCGCAGGGAGATTCGGCCGTGGTCATCTGGGCGCGCGATCTGCGTCTGGCGTTTCGCCGCATCCGCCACGAGCCCGCGTTTGCGATGTTTGCCGTCGCGACGCTCGCGCTCGGCCTCGGCGCCAACGTCGCGGTCTTCAGCTTCGTCAACGCGTTTCTCGTCGCGCCGCTCGACGTGCCCGGGAGCGATCGGCTCGTGCGCGTGTGCGGCTACACGCAGGCGTCGGTCTGCGACGTCGTGTCGTACCCCAACTACGCCGACCTGCGCGACGGCACATCGGACCTCGACCTGGCCGCGCACATCGTGACGAACGTGATGGTCGGTCCGGACGAGACGGGCGAGTCGCGCAACGTCGAGCTCGTCACGGGCAACTACTTCCGCGTGATGCAGGTCCAGCCGATCGTCGGGCGCGTGTTCGACACGCGCGACGACATCACCGAGCTCGCGCATCCGGTCGTGCTCTTGAGCGAAGGCTACTGGCGCGGCCGCGCGGGGGCGCGCGCGGACATCGTCGGTCAGATGATCCTGCTGAACAACGCGCCGTACGAAGTCGTCGGCGTCGTGCCGGCGTCGTTCCGCGGCACGCAAAACGGCTCGGCCGCCGATCTGTGGGCGCCGATCGCGCAGCAACAGCAGCTGCGCCCGCGCAACCAGACGCTTCAGGCGCGCGGCTGGGGCTGGCTGCGTCTGATCGGGCGCATCGCGCCGCAGGCATCGCTCGTCAGGGTGCAGGCGTCGCTCGATCGCACCGCGGCGGACCTCGCTCAGCGCTTTCCGGCAAGACGCGATGCCGTCCGGTACGTCGCGAGCAAAGCGACGTCGCTCGAAGAAGGGGAGCGCGCGACGCTGGTGCCCTACGCGTCGATGACGCTCGCGCTCACGGGCTTGCTGCTGGTCGTGACGTGCGCGAACCTCGCGGGCCTGATGCAATCGCGCGCGATCGGCCGCCGGCGCGAGCTCGCGATTCGGCAGTCTCTGGGCGCCGCGCGGGGCCGCCTGCTCGCCGAGTGGCTCACCGAGTGCCTGACGATCGCGATGCTGGGCGGCGCGGCCGGGCTCCTCGTGGCGCGAGTCCTCGCGGCCGGCATCCAGCAGCTGCCAGGCGGGATTCTTCCGCCGATGAATCAGACGAATCTGCTGCTGGACTGGCGCGTGGCGATCTTCGCGATCGCGATGTCGCTCGTCGCGGCGCTGCTCGTCGGCCTGCCGGCGGCTCGCCGCGCGACGGCGCTGGGCGTCGCCGACGTGCTGAAGGACGAGACCGGCACGACGTCAGGCGGACGCCGTGGCCTGCGGCTCCGGCGGTTGACCGTGCTCGTGCAGGTCATCGCCGCCGCGGTCCTGCTGGTCGGATCGGGGCTGCTCGTCGCGAGCCTGCGCAACCTTCGCGGATTCGACACGGGCTTCCGCACCGATCATCTCGCGGGCATGTCGGTCGATCTCAAGCGCGCGCACATCCCGGCCGAGGGCGCGGAGGCGTTCACCGGCGCGATGCTCGAGCGCGTTCGCGCGGTGCCCGGCGTCGTCTCCTCCGCGATCGTCGCCAACGTGCCGCTCACGAACAACCGCGATGCTATCGGCTTCCGCATTCCCGGATACGTGGCCGACGACGGCAAGTCCACCGTTGCGATCGACATGAACGTCGTCGGTGCGACGTACTTCTCGACGATGGAGATCGGTTTCGTGCGAGGGCGCGTGTGGGCGCCGGGCGAACCGGGCCTCGTCGTCAACGAGACCGCCGCGAAGCGGTTCTGGCCGGGAGAAGATCCGATCGGGCGCCCGGTCGAGATCGTCGGACAGACGACGCTGCCGGTCGCCGGCGTGGTGCGCGACAGCGCCTACTATCAGGTGGCCGAGTCGCCGCGGCCGTTCGTGTTCCTGCCGGCGGAGGTGGCGAAGCCGGCGAGCTACTCGGTGCTCACGCGCACGTCGATCAATCCGGAGGACGCCCTGGCGAACATCACGGCCGCGGTCAAGGCCGTCGATCACCGCGTGCGGCCTGAAGAAGTGAGCACATTCGAGGCGATGCGCGAGTCGCAGCTGGCGCCGCGGCGCATCCTGGCGTGGGCGACGTCGGCGTTCGGCCTGGTCGCGCTCACGCTGACTGCGGTCGGGCTGTTCGGTGTCGTGTCGACGTCGGTCGCGATGCGAACGCGCGAGATCGGCATCCGCATGGCGCTCGGCGCGCGGCCCGACGGCGTGCTGGTCGCGGTGCTGCGCGAGTCCGCCGGGCTCGTGCTGATTGGCGCGTCGGTCGGGCTGATTGCGGCCTACGCCGCCGCCGGGACGCTGCGGCAGTGGCTCTTTGGCGTCTCGCAATTCGATGCGGTGATCTATCTCACCGTGGCGGTGGTGCTGATTGTGATGACGTTGATCGCGGCGGGCGTCCCCGCGCGGCGGGCCGCGAGCATCGATCCGGTCAAAGCACTCAGGAGCTGACGCTCGTCGTTCCGCGGTTCCGCGGTTCCGGGGTTCTGCTGGACGCGGCGCGTGAACCTCGGAACCCCGGAACTCCGGAACCTCGGAACCACTAACCTCCCGAGTACCCCTTGCGTGCGCGGACTTCGTACGTCCCGCTCGTCACGCGAACGCTCAGATCGTGCCAGCCGGCGCGCGTGACGCCCTTCGGGCTGTAGCGCAAAACGTAGCTCGTGCGGAAGTCCTCGATCGCGTTCTTGAACGCGTCGCCGATGGGCGCGGCGATGTCCATCCAGAACAACTGACCGCCGGTGCGCGTCGCCAGGTCGCTCAAGAGTGCCGCGCCGGGCACCGACGCCATGCCCGTCGACTTCGGGCCGCGGATCGTCGGGACGACAATCTGCACGACGGCGTCCGCGAATCCCGCGATCTCGCGCACGGTGTCGATCGGCAGGATGCTGATCGTGTCCTGGCCGTCGGTGTAGGCGACGATGAGCTGACGCCGGCCCGGTTCGGCCGCGCGCATCATGGCCGCGGCCAGCCCGTCGTAGAGCGCCGTGCCGCCGAACGCCTTCAAGCTGTCGACGTTCGGCTTCGATCCGCCCGGCTGGAACGGAAACACCTCGTGCAACTCGTGCTGCACGGCGATCAGCCGGTGGCGGTCGTCCGAGTCCAGGAGCAGCGCGGTCTCCCCGACGCTGTACTTCAATCGATCGAGCCGCTGGCCGTCCACGCTCCGTGACAGGTCGAGCAGCAACGTGACGTCAATCGGGAGCGTCTCGACGGCAAACGATTCGATCGACTGCACGACGCCGTTGTCCTTGAGCTCGAAGTCCGAGGCCTTCAGGCCGGCGACGGCCTTCTCGACCGTGCGGACCGAGACCGGGACGCTGACGAGATCCGTGCCGCCGCGGAAGACAGGCTGCTGGTCCTGCGCGGACACGAGCACGAGGCTCGCGAGGCTCAGCGCGACCGCGAAATGACAACTGGAGTTTCCCGATCGCCCCGAAACGACCCCCGAGGTCATTTCATTGCCTCGCGCATCGCCTTCACGCGATCCAGGCCGAATCGGAAATCGCCAGGCCAGTACTCCCACCACGGATCGTCGGGCTGCGCCGTGCGGCTGAGCAGCCGCCCCACGTTGCGATCCGCCGCCGCGCGGTCGCCGCGGCGGAAGTCGAGCGCCGCCAGCGCAATCGACGCGGTCTGAGCGTCAGGCCGCACCTCGAGCGCGCGCGCGTACGACTGGCGCGCCTCGTCCGTCTTGCCGAGCCGCTCGAGCGCCTGGCCGCGAAACAGGCGCGCGAGGTAGATCACGTCCGGATCCTTCGTGATCGGCTCGATCCCGTTCAGTGCGGTGAGCGCCTCGTCGTTCTTTCCGAGATCGAGGTTCACCCGGCCGAGCCTCAGAAGCGCCTCGGCCCGCACGGAGTCGATGCGCGCGGCGGTCGTGTAGCTGCTGACCGCGTCCTCTCGATGCTTGACGATGTCGGCCGGCAGTTCCTTGCCGGGCTCATAGAACGGCGCAGCGCGCAGTTCCTCCGCGATGCCTTTCTCGAGCGCGAGCCGCGGCTCGGTCGGAAACTGGAACCTGACGTGCGTGACGTGCGCTGAAAGCGCGTCCGGATCGACCGCGCCCGCGAGGATCGCGAACGTCGCCATCTGCGCGCGGTGATCGAACTCGTCAGGGGGGGTGTGACGCCGCACCTGCCGGCACGCCCAATCGGCCAGCTTGCCAGCCACCTGCCCCTGGTCGATACGTGCGTAGGCCGCTTCGATCGCGAACGCCACGATCGCGCGCCGGTGCAGCTCCGCGTCGGCGCCTTTCCCTTCGACGTACTTGGGCGCGATCTTGTCGAGGTCGTCCTGGAGCTGCCGCAGGCTGCTGACCGTGCGGAACCCCGCCACGACTTCCGCCTGCTTTCCCGACGCGTAGTCCTGCAGCCACTGGAGCACCCACGCGTTCTGCGCGGCGACCGGCGCCGGCGCCAGCGTCAGCGCGAGCCCGAGGGCCGCGACGAGCGTCAGGGCCGCCCGGAGGTGCGGTGAGTGCATTTCTCAGACCTTAAACCACCCGCGAGTTGAACGCCAGACGCGCAGCCCCTATTGTTTCGGCATGCGACTGATGCTCTCCCTCCTGGCCGCCCTCTCGCTTGTCTCCGTTCAAGCGGCCGGGCGGATCGAATCCTTACAGGCTCCGGCGCCCACAACGGCGCCCAAGTACGCGTTCGGCGAGCCGGGCATCTCGCCGGACGGCCGTGAGATCGCGTTCACTTCGGGTGGCGACATCTGGACGGTCCCGGTCGGCGGCGGGGACGCGCGCCTGCTCACGGCGGACGCCGCCTACGATCGCCGCCCGCTCTTCTCGCCCGACGGACGCGAGCTCGCCTTCGTCTCCTCGCGCACCGGCGGCGGCGACATCTACGTCGTCACGCTCGCGACCGGGACGCTGCGCCGCGTCACCTGGGACGACGGGCTGGAGCAGCTGGACGGATGGTCGCGCGATTCGCGGTGGATCTACTTCAGCTCCGTCAGCCACGACATCGCGGGGTTCAACGACATCTTCCGCGTGCCGCGCGAAGGCGGCACGCCGGCGCCGGTCACCGCCGACCGCTACGTCAACGAGTTCGGCGCCGCGGCGTCGCCCGACGGCCATCGCCTCGCGTTCAGCGCGCGCGGCCTCGGATCGAATCAGTGGTGGCGCAAGGCCGGCAGCCACATCGACGAATCGGAGCTGTGGGTCGTCGACATGGACAAGATCGCGAGCGATGGCGCGAAGGCCTACACCGAGATCACGAAGCGGGACGCGCGGCAGCTCTCGCCGATGTGGAACGCGGACGGGTCGTCGCTCTTCTACGTGGCCGATCGCAACGGCGTCGAGAACGTCTGGACGCGGCCGGCGTCTTCGAGCGGCGCCGATCGACAGGTCACGACGTTCCGTGACGGCCGCGTGCTGTGGCCGTCGATCACGACCGACGGCAAGACGGTCGCGTTCGAGCGGAACTTCGGCATCTGGACGGTGGACACCGCCGGCGGGCAGGCGAAGGAAGTGCCGATCACGCGGCGCGGCGTCGCCTCGTCACCGGCGCCCGAGCGCACGCGGCAGACGAATCAGTTCTCCGATCTCGCGCTCTCGCCCGACGGCAAGAAGGTGGTGTTCATCGCGCGAGGCGACGTGTTTGCCGCGTCGGCGAAGGACGGCGGCGACGCGGCGCGGGTCACCGCGACGCCGGCAATCGAATCGGATCCGGTGTGGGCGGCCGACAGCCGCCGCATCGCGTACGTCACGGCGCGCGAAGGCGCGCAGCAGCTCCGGCTCTACGATTTCGCGTCGGCCACCGAGACGCCGCTCACGTCGGCCGCCGCCACCGATCTCGGCCCGGCGTTCTCGCCCGACGGGAAGTCGCTCGCGTTCTTCCGGAACCGCAAGGAATTGCGCGTGCTCGACCTCGCGTCGAACCAGGACCGCGTGATCGCGACCGGCGTCTTCGGCGATTCGCTCGACCGGCCGCGGCCCGTCTGGTCGCCGGACGGCAAGTGGATCGCGGCGTTCACGATTGGCGCCAAGGGCTTCACGAACGTCGCGCTGATCTCCGCGCGCGGCGACGGCCCACCACGCCCCGTCAGCTTCGTCGCCAACGCGTTTGCGAACACGATCGCGTGGAGCCGCGACGGGTCGTACCTGCTGTTCACGACGGGCCAGCGCACCGAGCAGGGCCAGCTCGCGCGCGTGGATCTCACGCCGCGAACACCGAAGTTCAGAGAGGATCTGTTTCGGGATTTGTTCACAGAGACAACAAGACCGCCGGAACCACCGGGCACCTCCGGGAACCCCAGGGAACCTCAAGGAACCTCGGGGAACCCCAAGGAACCCCTGGCTCCGGTCTTTGAAGATGTCCGCCAGCGCCTGAGTCTCCTTCCCGTCGGCCTCGACGTGAACGACGTCGCGATCACTCCCGACGGCAAGAACGCGGTCGTCGTGGCGGGCGCGGCGGGGCAGTCGAATCTCTACGCGTACTCGCTCGACGATCTCGCGGCGGATCGCCCGGTCGCGCGGCAGCTGTCGACGACGGCCGGCGGCAAGTCGGATCCGCAGGTCACGCCGGACAGCCGCGAGGTCTACTACCTCGACGCCGGCCGCATCAACATCGTCACGATCGATTCGCGGCAGGCGCGGCCGCTGAACGTGACGGCGGAGTTCACGAGCGACTTCGCGAGCGAGAAGCTGCAGGTGTTTCAGCAGGGCTGGATGCTGCTGCGCGACAACTTCTTCGATCCGAACTTCAACGGCGTGAACTGGGAGCAGTCGCGCGAGACCTACGGCGAGCGCGCGGCGGCGACGACGATGCCCGACGAGCTGCGGCGGGTGATGAGCCTGATGATCGGCGACCTGAACGCGTCGCACCTCGGGATCTCCGGGCAGGCGCCCGCGCCCGCGATTGGCCGGATCGGCCTCGAGTTCAATCGCGTGGAGATCGAGACGCGCGGCGCGTTCCTGGTCACCAGCGTCGTGCCGCTCGGGCCCGCGGCGGTGACGGGGAAGATTCACGCCGGCGATCGGCTCGTCAGCGTGGACGGCCGGCGTCTGGATCGCGGCGTGAATCTGGACGAGCTCCTGGCGAACACGATCGATCGCCGCGTGGTGCTCTCCGTCATCCCGCGCGGCGCCGCGAATCCGGTGGACGTCGTCGTTCGTCCGACGAACCAGGCGACGGAGAAGTCGCTGTTGTACCGGCAGTGGGTGGAGCAGAACCGCGAGTACGTGCTGAAGGTGAGCGGCGGCCGGCTCGGCTACGTGCACATGCTCAACATGAGCGCGGCGGCGCTCGATCAGCTCTACCTCGACCTCGACACCGAGAACCACGCGCGCGACGGCGTTGTCGTGGACATTCGCAACAACAACGGCGGGTTCGTCAACGCGTACGCGATCGATGTCTTCACGCGGCAGCCGTACCTGAAGATGGCGTCTCGCGGCATGTCCGAGATGCCGGCGCGCACGCTGCTCGGACAGCGCGCGCTCGAGCTGGCGACGGTGCTCGTCACCAACCAGCACTCGCTGTCGGACGCCGAGGATTTCACCGAGGGCTACCGCACACTCAAGCTCGGGTCGGTCGTGGGCGAGCCGACGGCCGGCTGGATCATCTACACGTCCGACGTGCGGCTGGTGGACGGATCGACGCTGCGCCTGCCGCACACGCGCATCCGCGCCGCCGACGGCAGCGACATGGAACGCCACCCGCGCCAGGTGGATTTTCCCGTCACTCGGCCGATTGGTGAGGCCTTAGCGGGAAAAGACTCCCAGCTCGACGAGGCGGTTCGTGTTCTGCTCAAGAAGCTCGGAAAGGCTGAGTGATCGTGTGGTTCCGGGGTTCCGAGGTTCCGGGGCGGAGCACGCGGGGCACTGACACCGTCCAGCGAACCACGGAACCCCGGAACCCCGGAACCTCGGAACCACGCCTATTTGGAGTACAGCTTCCCCGCATTCGCGAGCTCATCGCGGATCGTCGTGACCAGCGACGCGGGAGAAATCACGCGAGCGCGAGCGCCGAAACTCAGCAGCCACGCCTGAAGCGCCCAGTCGTTCGAGACGTTGAGGGTCAGGCGAACGCCGCCGTCGGCGAGCTCGGTGACTTGTTGGGACTCGTGCCATACGCGCCCGCCGACGTACGGCGCGATGCGCGCGTCGAACTCGACCTCGATGCGTTCCGCCGGCCCTGAGAAGACGCCCATCGAGCTGCCGAAGAGGTCGTCGGGGAGGTCGCGCGTTTTGCGGAACGTGTTTTCGGACACCGACAGGCGCTCGATGCGCTCGACCGCGAACGTGCGGAACTCGCCATACGTGGATACCCAGGCGATGAGGTAGACGCCGCCTTGCGCGAGCGCGAGCCGGTACGGCTCGACGGTGTACGACTTCGCGCGATGGCTCTGGGCGGAGAAGTAGCGCATGTCGACGACCCGGCGATCCCGCACCGCGTCGAGCAGGCGGCGCGTGACGTCGATCAGCCGCCCGGATTTTTCACGCGCGCGCGGCGCGGTCTTCGTCGAGATGACCTGCGGCAGCGTCGAGAGGAACTCGCGCATGCGCGGGTTGAGCGCGCGCTCGATTTTCGCGAGCGCCGCGCCGAGCTCGTCGGCGAGCGGCCAGCCGGAGAGCGACGTCGCGATCGATCGGCTGAGGTAGAGCGCGGCGACGTCCGCGACCGAGAGCCCTTCCTGCACCGCGCGGAACGGCTGCGCGTCGAGCCGCCACCGCTTCGTCTCGTTTTCCTCGCCCTCGTCGTAGATCGAGAAGCCGGCTTCCTGCAGCGCCTGCAGATCGCGCCGGATCGTGCGGGTCGAGACCTTGACGGCCGTCGCGAGCTCGTGGATCGTCACGCCGACGCGGCGCGACTCGATCTCACGCAGAATCTGCCACTGCCGGATGACTTCAGCGTTGCGCATCGACGAGACGGCCGCCGGTCCGCGTGCGAGGACCGCCCGGGCCGGCGATCGCCTGGCCCGGCCGCTCGCCGGTGATGCGGCCGTTGGCGACGACCGCGCGCCCGTTGACGACGACCCACTTGATGCCGACCGAGTAGTGCGTCGGATCCTCGAACGTCGCGACGTCGCGAATCGTGGCCGGGTCGAAGATCGTGATGTCCGCGAACATGCCGGGGCGGAGCAGGCCGCGATCCGTAACGCCCACGCGGATGGCCGCGCGCGACGTCATCTTCCGAATCGCCTCCTCGAGCGTGAGCAGGTGCTCGTCGCGGACGTAGTGGCCGAGGATGCGCGGGAACGATCCCCAGGCGCGCGGGTGCGATCGCGACTCCGAGAGCGGACCGTCCTCGGCGCGCGCGCCGGCGTCCGTGCCGACGCTCACCAGCGGATCGGCCAGCGCCGTGCGCACGTCCTCTTCCGTCATGATCGAGATGATCACGCCAGACTGCGCGCGGTCCGCGATCACGAAGTCCATGACAACGTCGCGCGGATCCTTGTTGAGCAGCCGGCCGATCTCGCTGATCGTCTTGCCCTCGTACTTCCGCAGCTCGGGAGCGATTGCCTCGGCCAGCATCACGCCGTCGCCGCCGCCCGATCCGTACCACTGGTTTTCCCACGCGGTCGTGTTCGGGTCGGCCATGTCGTTCCTGGCCTTCTCGCGCTCGGCGGGATCCTTCAGCCGCGCGATCATCTTGTCCACGCCGCCCTCGCGCACCCACAACGGCAGGCACGCGTCGAGGCCGTTGGCCGCGCGCGTGTAGGGGTACTGGTTCGCCGTGATGTCGAGCCCGCGCGCCCGCGCCGCGCGAATCCGCGCGAGCACCTCGGGCATCTTGCCGAAGTTCGCCTTGTAGGCCGTCTTCAGGTGGAAGATCTCGGCCGGGATCTTCGCGCGCTCGGCAATCGCGAACACTTCGTCGAGCGACTCGAAGATCTTGCCGCTCTCCGAGCGCTGGTGCGTGATGTAGATGCCGCCGAATCTGGCGGCCACCTTGGCGAGCTCGACCAGCTCGTCCGTCGACGCAAACCGATCCGGGACGTACTGCAGCGACGAGCTCAGCCCGAGCGCGCCTTCGCTCATCGCGTCGGCCACGAGCTGCTTCATGCGCTCGAGCTCGGCGGGCGTCGCGGGACGCTCGTCGCGGCCGATCACGTAGTCGCGCACGCCGCCCGCGCCCACGAACGATCCGATGTTGATCGCCGGATGCGTCTTCGTCGCGAGGCGCACGAAGTACTCGTGGAGCGTGCGCCAGTCGGCGACGACCTTGTAGCGCGCGAACGTCTCCTTCTGGTTCGCGAGCATGCGATCGTTGACGGGCCCGATCGACGAGCCCTCGCCCGTGATCTCCGTCGTGACGCCCTGCATGATCTTGCTCGCCGCGCGGTTGTCGACGAGCACGTTGAATTCCGACTGGCCCAGCATGTCGATGAAACCGGGCGAGACGACCAGCCCGGTCGCGTCGATGCGGGTGTTTGCCGTCTCGCGGGCGAGGTCGCCCATCGCGAGGATGCGCTCGCCCGACACACAGACGTCACCGCGAAACCACGGCGCCCCCGAGCCATCCACGATGCGCCCGCCCGTGATGAGGACCTCGCAGAGCGGGGCCTGGGCCCGGGCCGCCAGCACGGCCCCGGCCAATCCCAGGCCAATCAACGTCATACGAACAGGGCGAAACACGGTAGGCACGGCCCGAATCATAGCAAGGTGGGGTCAGACCGGGGTCAGACCCCAAGCCAGTGTGACCCGGATTGTCACACGCTCCCTTTACGCTCGATTCGTGGGGGACATGTTTATGAGCCGCTTTGAAGGCACGGCCGCTCGGCAGTTGCTGCTCGTCGAAGACGAGGACGCGCCCGTCCGTTGGCGCGAGGCGCCGCGGCGCCCGCAGCCCGCGTTGCGTGTGCTGCGCAAGGACGTCTACGCGGAGCTCGCGCGACGGCGCCGGCGCGCGCAGATCGCTGCACGGCACTTAGTTGAAAAATAGTTGGTTCCGGGGTTCCGGGGTTCCGCGGTTCACCGACCGCGGGTCTGGTGGAGCCAGTTGATCGTCCACAGCACCGCGCGGCGCGGTGAGAACCGCACGACCCACACGCCGATCCGGTTCATGAATCCTGGCACGACGACAGCGCGCCCGCGGAAGAGCCCGTTCACGCCGGCGCGCGCCACCACCGCCGCGTCCATCAGGCCCACCTCGAGCAGCCGCACGCCTTCCTGATGCGCCCGCGCCTGAAAGCCCGTCTTCGTCGGCCCCGGGCACAGACACGTCACGCCCACGCCTGACGGTTTGAGCTCGAACGCGAGCGCCTCGGAGAACGACAGCACATACGCCTTGGTCGCGTAGTAGACCGCCATCACCGGTCCGGGCTGAAACGCCGCCGTCGACGCGACGTTCAGAATCTTGCCCTTCGCCGCCAGCAAATCGGGCAGCATCCGCTTCGTCAAATCCGTGAGCGTCTCGACGTTGAGGCGAATCTCGTCGATCTCGACCGCGAGGTCGCTCGACGCGAACGGCCCGAACGTCGCGAAGCCCGCGTTGTTGACGAGCACGTCGACGCGCCCGATCGCCCGCGCGGCGTCGGCCACGCGCGCCGCGGCGCCCGGCTGCGCGAGATCGACGGCGACGACGTGTGCCTTGATGCGATGCGCGCGGGCCAGCTCGTCGGCCAGCGCCTGAAGCTTGTCCGCCGATCGCGCGACGAGGATCAGATCGCTCGGCCGCGCCGCCAGCTCGCGGGCCAGCGCCTCGCCGATGCCGCCCGACGCGCCAGTGATGAGCGTCAGCATGTGCTAGGTCTGTGATCTCATATCGGAGAGCATCTTCTCAACAGCGTTCCTGAGCGTCTGCGTGCCGCCGGCGTAGTCGCCGCGCGCGACCGTGATCGGCGCGCCGAACTGCACGCGGACCGGCGTGCCGCGCCAGGGCAGCAGGCCGCGCCAGTTGAACGGCCGCCCGCGCGGCCAGAGATCGTAGAGCCCGTCGAGCGCGACCGGCACGATCGGCGCGTCGAGGTGCGAAGACAGGATCGCGGCGCCCTTCCGGAACGTCTTGAGTTCGCCGTCGATCGATCGCTCGCCCTCGGGAAACAGCACGAGCATCTTCTTCATCCGCAGTCCCGCGGCGCCGGCCTGCATCGCGGTCACGAGGTTCGCGTCCGGATCGACCGGGACGATGTTCGCGAGGCGGGCGAGCCACGCGGTGAACGGCGTCGCGAAATATTCCGCCGCGCCGACGAGGAACACGTCGCGAAGCGCGCGGTAGGGCAGCGCGGCCGCGATCACGAAACCGTCGAGGTACGCCTGGTGGTTGGGGCTGATGATGAACGGGCCCGTCCGCGGCAGATGCTCCTGCCCGCTCGTGCGAAAGCGCAGCAGCCCGCGCATCGCGAGTCCCGCCACGCCGAGCACGACGAACGCGAACATCGCTCGTGCGCTCTTGCCGCGATCGAGGTTCGCGACGAGCGCGGGGTCCGGCGGCTGCCGGAGCACGGCCTCCCACGGCTGGCTGCCGGCCTCGTCGGCCGGCCCGGCCGCGTCCGCGTCTGGCGCCGCGGCCAGCACTGCGTCGATGAGCGCGCGCAGCGTGAAGATCGTCGCGCGCGTCTCCGGCGTGACGCGCGTGCTGCAATGCCGCTCGAGCGCCGTCAAGAGCTCCACGCGCTCCATCGAATCGAGGCCGAGATCGAGCTCGAGATTTGCGTCGGGCGGAAGAGCCGCGCGATCGAGCCGCGCGCCGACCACGGCCATCAATCGCGCGTGGTCCGGCTCGGCCATCCACTGGCGCTCGGCGTCGGTCAGCGGCCGCGCGTCCGCCGGCGCGTCCGTCGCGCGCTCGCGCACCCGCCGCTCGATCTCCGGCCGCTTCAGCTTGCCCGTCGTCGTGCGCGGCAGCGGCTCGAGCCAGATGTCGTAGCTCAGGATCCGCTTGTGGGGGGGCAGCTGCACCGACAGACCCTCGAGCTCGAAGCGGATGAGCTCGCGGACGTTCACGATGCCGCGCTCGCGCAGCACCTGCTCGTCGGGCACCACGACCGCGTGCAGCCGCTCGGCCGCGGGCTCGCCCGGCCGGCTGAGCCCGAGCACGCACAGCTCCTTGATGAACGGCGACTGCCGGTAGTGCGCCTCGATCTCTTCCGGATAGAGATTCTTGCCGGAGGCGAGGACGATGATCTCTTTCGAGCGGCCGGTAATGTAGAGCCGGCCCTCGGCGTCGAGCCGGCCGAGGTCACCCGTGTAGAGCCAGCCGTCTTTGATCGACTCCGCGGTCGCGTCCGCGCGCCCGAAGTACTCGCGCATGATCACCGGCCCGCGAATCAGGATTTCTCCGTCGTCGGCAGCGTCGGGCGTGGTCCGCTCGGCTATCTTGATCTCCACTCCCGGCAGCGGCTGACCAACGGATGTCGTGAAGCGATCGCCCGGACGCATGAGCGTCGCGGCGCCGGAGGTCTCCGTCAGTCCGTAGGCGTTGAGCAGCGTGAAGCCCATGCCGTAGAGATCGCGGCCGATCGCCGGATCGAATTTCGATCCGCCGGTCACGAGAAAGCGCATCTTCGTGCCGAACACGCGATGCACGCGCGCAAACACGCGCTTGCCGGGGTTGGCGCCCGCGTGATCGCGCAGCCACACGTTGGCGCCGACGATGGCGCGGACCAGCCGGCGCGCCAGCCGGCCGCGCTTCGCGACCTCGGCGGTCGCGCGCTGGTGAATCAGGTAAAAGAACTGCGGCACGCACGCGAAGATCGTGATGCCGCGCGTGTCCAGCGCCTCGAGGAGCGTCGTCGAGCTCACCGGCGAGAGGAACACGACGCGCGCGCCGACCGACAGCGGCAGCAGCAGGTTCGCCATCTGTGCCAGCGCGTGGAAGAGCGGCAGCACGCCGAGAATGGCGTCGGTCTCGTTGACGGTGACGATGGCGAACGCCGCGAGCCGCTCGGCGTCGAGGTTCGCGTGCGTGAGGACGACACCCTTGGGGTCGGCCGTGGTGCCGGAGGTGTAGAGAATGACGGCCGCGTCGTTTGCGGCGACGTCCGTGATCGCCGGCGCGGCGCCTGCGCGCGCCAGATCGGCGGTGCCGGCGAT
>DATEGZ010000324.1:0-15323 GCA_035279905.1 Vicinamibacterales bacterium | reverse complement strand
CGCGCCCGCGCGCACCCACTCGGCCAGCGCGTCAATGTCTTCGGTCTTCAGCTTGGGCCGGCCGTACGGCATCTTCGGCGCGCCCGCGACCTGGCGCACGGCCTGGATCAGCAGGCTGTCATCCGGCTTGCCGACCTCGATGGCCGGGCCGGATTCGCCGCCGGTGAGAATCGCTTCGCGCGAGTCGAGACGCAGCCCGCCCTTCTTGTCCGTCGTGTGGCAGTCAAAACAGTTGGCGGCGAGGATTGGCCGGATGCGGCTTTCGAAGAATTCGGCGGACTGAGCCGGCGTCGTGGCCTGGCGCGCCGCGACGGCCGACGAGAGAGCGCACGCCACGAGGGCCGCACCGAAGGCCCCTGGGCTGACGCGCCCGAACAACGGCCGCATGCGACGTGGCACCGTACCCGGTATTATGGCGGCGCATGCGGATTTCCGGCAACTTGTTGACTGTGGTGGTCTTGGCACTCGGTAGCCTCGCGCAAACTCCGTCGCCGCAAGCTCAAAAGCCTGCGCCGGCGCCCGTCCCCTGGCGCGTCCCGCTCACGGCGCTCAAGCCGGACGCCACGATCAATATCGGCGGCAAGCGGGCCATCGCCGTAACCGACGAGGCCGTGTGGATCGCCAGCCGCGAAACCGGTGCGATCGCGCGGGTCGATCTGAAGACGAACCTCGTCGTCAAGACGATCTCGGTCGGGAAGGAGCCGTGCGGCGGAATCCTGTCGGCGTTCGCGAGCCTCTGGTCGCCGCTCTGCGGCCAGTCGGACGTCGCGCGCGTGGATCCCAAGAAGGATGAAGTCTCGGCGACGTTTGCCTCGAGCCTCGCCGTGGACTTCACGTCGCTCGCGAGCGCGGTCGGCAGCGTGTGGCTGATCACGGACGGCAAGGGCACGCTCGTCCGAATCGATCCGGCGGCGAACGCGACGGTCGCGGAGGTCTACCTGCCCCCCGGCGCGAACGCGATGGCGTTCGGGCAGGACGCGCTCTGGATCACGAGCGGCGCGCGCGACGTGCTCGTCCGCCTCAACCCGTACACCAACCTCATCGTCGAGACGATCAAGGTGGGGAAGGGGCCCCGGTCGGTGGCGATTGGCGAAGGCGCCGTGTGGACGCTCAATCAGGACGGCACCGTGTCGCGCGTCGATCCGAAGACCAACAAGGTGGTCGAGACGATTCAGATCGGCGCCGCGGGTGCTGGAGGCCAGATCGTCACCGGCGCCGGATCGGTCTGGGTCAGCCGCCCGGGCGCCCCGTTGACGCGCATCGACCCACGCACCAACCACGTCGTGCAGCAGTTCACGGGCGCGGACGGCGGCGTGGTCGCGTTTGGCCAGCAATCGCTGTGGCTTGCCGCGACGCCGGCGGCGGTGTGGCGGCTCGACCCGAAGCTGATTGAGGCCACACGGCCGAAGTAAAGGCGCGATAATCTCCCAACACCCCAGGGGGACTCATATGAAGCTCGTTCGTTTGCTCGCCGCCGCTGTGGTGATCACCCTGGCCGCCGGCGCGATCGCGCCCGCGGTCCATGGGCAGGACTCGGCGCTCCGCTACCGGTGGACGAAAGGCCAAAGCCTGCGGTACCGCACGGTGCAGGAATCCAACATCTCGATGAGCGGCATTCCTGGTGCCGGAGACATGACCCTCACGACGATGGTGACCGAAGTGCACCTCATCACAGCGTCTGACATTGCGGCCGACGGCACCGCGACGCTCAGCCTGAAGTACGAATCGATGAAGCTCGACCTCACGACCCCGATGGGAAACATGAGCATCGACTCCGCTGCGTCGGGGCCGCCGGTGGATCCATCGCTGGTCGACGCGCAGAAGATGTTTCAGGCGCTCGTCGGCGAATCCGTGACGGTGGTGATGGCGCCAACGGGCGCGGTGAAGAGCGTTGATGGCATGACGAGAATCAGCGCGAAGATCAAGGCCGCCGTTCCAGCGACTTCGGCGTTGGGTGGAGTGATGGCCAGCTTGGATTCGATGCTGAGCGATGAAGCGCTCAAGGGCACGATGGGCCAGAGCTTCGCGAATCTACCCGACAAAGTCGTGAAACCCGGCGAAACGTGGCAGACGACGCTGAACATGCCGAATCCGCTCGGTGCGATGACGGTGGCCAACACCTTCACTGCGAAGGGCGTCGAGCGGGTCGAGGGCAAGGACGTGACGCGCGTCGGGGTCGCGCAGAAGGTCAGCGTGGCGCCGGGCGGCACGATTGGCCCGATGAGCGTCACGGTCAGCGACGGCACAGGCGAGGGCGACATGCTCGTCGATCACCGCCTCGGTCAGATCGTGCGTTCCACGACGCGCCAGACGCTGCCGATGACGATGTCCCTGTCGGCGCCCGACGGCACGTCGATGAGCCTGACCGGCATCGCGAAGACGAATGTGACGATGACACTGGTCGATCGCTAGAGAATCGGAGGCAATCGATGCGCGTCTGGATCGCCCTGGCAACGTTCGCGTCGGTGGTCACGCTCGCGGCGCAGACGCCGGCATCCCGGGCGCCGGCGTTCGACGTCGTCGAGGCGACGATCACGCAGATGCAGCGCGCGATGGCCGAGCATCGGCTGACGTCGCGCGAACTCGTGACGCAATACCTCAACCGCATCGCGCTCTACGACAAAGGCATCAATGCCGCGATTTCGATCAACCCGCACGCGCTGGAGGATGCCGACGCGCGCGATCGCGAGCGAGCGGCCGGCCGCGTGCGCGGGCCGCTGCACGGCATTCCGATCGCGCTCAAGGACAACATCCACACGACGGACGTCCGCACGACGGGCGGCGCGCTCGCGTTCGCGAACTTCACGCCGCCGTACGACGCGACGCTCACGAAGAACCTGCGCGACGCCGGCGCCGTCATCATCGCGAAGGCGGTGCTGACCGAGCTTGCCAACTGGGTCTCGGGCGCGCCGACGCCGATGCCCGGCAACTACAGCGCCGTCGGCGGGTTCGCGTTCAATCCGTACGATCCGCGCCCCGACCCGCGCGAGTCGAGCGACGGCCGGCCGGTCATGAGCACGGGCGGATCGAGCTCGGGCGCGGGCACGGCGGCGAATTTCTGGGCCGCGAACGTCGGGTCCGACACCGCGGGATCGGTCGTGAACCCGGCGATGCTCACGATGCTCGTCGGCCTGCGGCCGACGACGGGCCGCATCAGCCGTCACGGCATCATTCCGATCACGGCCGATCAGGACACCGCCGGACCGATGGCGCGCACGGTGACCGATGCCGCGATTCTCTTCGGCGCGCTCGAGAGCGCGTCGCCCGACCCGGACGACGCGGCGACCACGCGGTGCACGCCGCCGCCGGGGCGCGACTACACGAAGTTCCTGAGCCCGGCGGGGCTGCGCGGCGCGCGCATCGGCATTCCGCGCGCGTACTACTACGAGCGAGTCGTGCCCGCCGGCGAGACGCCGGACGCCGGGCGCGGCGGCCGAGGCGGGGGACGCGGCGGCGGCCTGGCCGACACGCAGACCGCGCTCATGAACGAGGCGATCGACGTGCTCAAGCGGAACGGAGCGGTGGTCGTCGATCCCGCGAACATGCCGACGGTCATCGACACGGATCCGACGAAGAACATCCTGTCCTACGACATCTGCTCGGGCGTCAACAACGCGAAGGGCAAGGACGAGAACTGCACCGTCGTGTTGAAGTACGGGATGAAGCGCGACTTCAACGCGTATCTCGCGTCGCTCGGGCCCGCGGCGCCCGTCAAGTCGCTCTCGGAGCTGCGCGCGTGGAACACCGCGCACGCGCGCGCCGGCGCCATCCGCTACGGCCAGAGCAACCTCGACATCTCCGACGAGATGGACGTCGCGGCCGACAAGGCGCGCTACGAGGCCGACCGCGCGCGCGACATCGCGCTCGCCGGCGACCACGGCTTCAAAGCGGCGATCGAAGGCAACAAGGTGGACGCGCTGATGTTCCCGGGCTGGGCGATCTCGAATCTCGCGTCACGTCCGGGCTACCCGGAAATCGTCGTGCCGATCGGCATGACGGGCGGGGGAGGCGGCGGCGGAGGCGGCGGTAACAACCCGTTCCCGCCCGGCTGGGTGTCCAAGCCGTCGCCCTACAGCGCCGCGTTCGTCGGGCTGCCGTGCAGCGAGCCGAAGTTGTTCCAGATTGCGTACGCCTTTGAACAAGCGACGAAGAAACGCGTGCCGCCGGCGCTGCCGGTGAAGTGAGGTTCCTGGAGGTTCCTGGAGGTTCCAGGAGGTTCGGTTCCGAAGGCGCTGACTCAGTCCGCGCGCACGCGAACGTGAACCGCCTGGAACCCCTTGGAACCCTTAGGAACCTTGGGGAACCCCAAGGAACCTCGGAGGGCTAGTGTCTCGCGAGCAATTCCACCTGCACTCGCGCGTCATTGAAGCACGCCCCGCCTGAGAGCTCTTCGATCGTGTCCGGCACGAGCGCGGTGCCGGTCGATCCGTTGAGCGTGCTCTTCATCCAGAGGCCTTTCGGCAGCGAGACCGTGCCGGCGCGCGTTTCCGGCGTGACGGACGCTTCGCAGTGCACGTCGCCGAGATCGTTGAACACGCGGACGGTTACTCCATCCTCAATCGATCGGGCGTGCGCGTCGTCGGGGTGAATCTTCACGCGCGCGACGCCGGGCCGCAGCTCGCCGAGCGTTGACGAGATCGTGTGCTCGCTCGCCGGCGAGATCAGCGCGAGCGGGTAGGCGGCGGTCGCGGGATCGGCGACGTAGTGATACGGGCTGCGCCTGGACGCCAGCGCGGCCGGATGCAGGTGGACGCGGCCATCGGGCGTCTTCGGATGCACGTCGACGAACTGAATCGGGCGGCCTTCGGCGGGCCCGGCCGCCACGTGCCCCTCCGCCAGCGCGGCCGCGAGCGGTTCCGGAATGCGCGGCAGCACGTCCATCAACGCCCCGGCTTCGCCGACTTCGTCGGCGGCATCGGCGAGGCCGAGGCGCGCGCCGAGCTCGCGAAACACCTCGTGATTTGGCCGCGACTCGCCGACGGCGTCGATCACCGGCTGCACGACGTGCAGGTGGTACGCGCCGTAGCCCTTGGCGATGTCGTAGTGCTCGAAGTAGGTCGTCGCGGGCAGAATGACGTCCGCGTAGGCGGCCGTGTCCGTCATGACCTGCTCGAACACCACTGTGAACAGTCCTTCGCGCAGCAAGCCGCGCCGCACCGCGTTTTGGTGGGGCATCGTCGCGAGCGGATTGCAGTTGTAGACGAAGAGGACCGACACTGGCGGATCCTGGTATTCGGTCAGCGCGCGTCCGAGGTGATTCATGTTGACGACGCGCGTGGCCGGCGCGGGGACGCCGATCAGCTGTTCCTGCTTGATGCCCCACGCCGCGGAGCTGCTCATCGTGTAGCCGCCGCCGCGCACGCCGAATTTTCCGGCCACGGCGGGCAGCGACAGGATGGCCATCGTCGACGCGCAGCCGTTGCGGTTGCGCTCCTGGCCCCAGCCGCAGCGGATCACCGCGGGCGAGATCGTGCCGTACCACTCGGCGACGGTCGCGAGATCGGCGGCGGCGAGGCCCGCCTCCGCGGCCGCGCGATCGATGGTCCACGGATCGGCGGCGCGGCGCAGATCGCTCACGCCGGTCGCGTGCTCCGCGAGAAATGCCTCGTCGGCCCGGCCGCGCTCGAACAGATCGCGCACGAGCGCGAGCGCAACCACCACGTCCGTGCCCGGCCGCACGCCCAGGTGCAGATCGGCCTGGCGCGCGAGCGGCGTCCGCCGCGGATCGATCACGACGAGCTTCGCGCCGAGCTTCTGCGCGCGCTTGATATGTGACACCAGGTGGATGCCGGTCGCCGACGGATTGCAGCCCCAGACGATGATGAGACGCGCGTCTTCGTAGTCGGGGTAGGCGACGCCGGCCATCTTGCCGTACATCTCCGTCGCCGCCATGCCGGTCGGCGCGGCGCAGACCGTGCGGTCCAGGCGCGACGCTCCGAAGCGCCGGAAGAATCTGGCGTCCTCGAGCTCGTTGGTGAGCAGGCCGTTGGAGCCGCCGTAGTAGAAGGGCAGCACGGATTCGCCGCCATACGTGTCGCGCGCGTGCCGCAGCCGTCCTTCGATCACGTCGAGCGCTTCGTCCCACGTGACGCGCGAGAAGCTGCCCTTGCCCTTCGGGCCCTTGCGAACGGCCGGGTACTGCAGCCGTTCCTCGTGATACACGCGCCGATCGAACCGCCGCACCTTGCCACAGATGTACCCGCCGGTGGACGCCGCGCGGTTGTTCCCGTCGATCTTTACGAGCCGGCCGCGCTCGATCGTGACGTCGAGGCTGCACGCGTCGGGGCAGTCGAGCGGGCAGGCGGTTTGCACGGTGGACCGCCCCCAGGAGCGGGGCGGACTGACGGGCGTGTCGGCCATGGCTCAGTGTAACAGGCACGCTCTCCACGAATTAGTCACAGACCTGCGGGTGTGTACCCGTAGAATGTCCCGGGCATTTCCCCCTCCGGAGGACTTATGGCGAGCTTTCAGGACCGAGTCATTGGCGCGCTGAAGCTGCAACCCAATACCTTTGAAGAAGTCGAGAACGATGCGTCCGCGACGGGACAAGCCGCGACTGTGGTGGTGGCGGCGGCGATTTCGGGCGGTTTGGTCGGTTTGATCTGGTTGGGCGCGCTCGGCCTCGGCTCGGCCATCGGCTTTTTCATCCTCGGCCTCGTGCTCAAGCTCGTCGGCTGGGGCGTGGGATCGTGGGTCCTCTTGATGGTCGGCACCAAGCTGATGCCCGGCAAGAACACGCAGGCGGATCTCGGTCAGTTGTTGCGCGTGACCGGCTTCGCGTGCGCGCCCGGGCTGCTCGGCATTCTCGCCGTCGTGCCGATCCTCGGCATCCTCATCGGCTTGGCGCTGGCGATCTGGCAGCTCATCGCGATGGTGATCGGCGTCAAGCAGGCGCTCGAGTACGACGACACGGTGAAAGCCGTGATCGTCTGCGTCATCGCGTGGGTCATCATGTGGATCGTTTCGGCGATCATCGGGTTCATGGGCATCGCCGGCGCCGGTCTCGGCAGCCGCTTCATGTAGTCTCAGATCCGTGACGGCTCCCGCGCGTCCGCGCGTCGTCATCATCGGCGGCGGTTTCGGCGGGCTCAACGCCGCGAAGGCCCTGCATCACGCGCCGGTCGATGTCCTGCTCATCGACCGGCGCAACCACCACGTTTTTCAGCCGCTCCTCTATCAAGTCGCGACGGCCGCGCTGTCGCCCGGCGACATCGCGTCGCCGATCCGCTGGATCCTGCGTCATCAGCCCAACGTCGAAGTGTGGCTCGCGGAAGCGACAAAAATCGATCTGGATCACAGAACTGTCGTCTTGAGCGATGGCCAGGTGACCTACGACTACCTGATTGTGTCAGCGGGATCCGGCCACGCGTATTTCGGGCACGACGAGTGGCAGCCGCACGCGCCCGGACTGAAGACGTTGGAGGATGCGCTCGATATACGACGTAGGGTTCTCCTCGCCTTCGAAAAAGCGGAGCGCGAGCGGGACCGGGCGCAGCAACGACGGCTGCTGACGTTCGTGGTCGTCGGCGGCGGACCGACCGGGGTCGAGCTGGCCGGCGCGCTGGCGGAGATTTCGCGGCACGCGCTCGCGCACGACTTCCGGGCGATTCATCCGGAGACGGCGCGGATCATTCTGGTGGAAGGCGGCCCGCACGTGCTGCCGACCTACCCCGAAACGCTCTCCGCGTTTGCGCGGCGGGCGCTCGAGCGGCTTGGCGTCGCGGTGTGGACCGAGAAACTGGTGACGAAAGTGGAAGCGGGCAAGGTGTACATGGGCGAAGAAATGATCGAGACGGGTACCGTTCTCTGGGCGGCCGGCGTGTCGGCCGCGGCGGTCGGGCGCACACTCGGCGCGCCGACCGATCGTGTGGGCCGCGTGATCGTCAACGACGATCTCACGCTGCCCGGTCATCCGGAGGTGTACGTCGTCGGCGATCTCGCGGTGTCGAAGGGCGCGGACGGGCAGCCGCTGCCGGGCGTCGCGCAGGTCGCGATCCAGGGCGGCGCGCACGCGGCGAAGAACATCGCCCGCACGCTCGCGGGCCAGCCGCACGAGCCGTTCGCCTACCGCAACCTCGGCAACCTCGCGACGATCGGCCGCAACGTCGCCGTCAGCGATTTGCCGTACGGACGGATGACGGGATATCCCGCGTGGCTGTTCTGGCTCTTCGTGCACATCTTCAATCTGATTGGATTTCGTAACCGCTTGTCCGTGATGACGCAGTGGGCGTTCTCGTACCTGACGTATCAGCGATCGGTGCGTCTCATCACCAGAGAGGACCCATGGCGAAGCCACCCGTAGCGCAATCCGAACCCGTGTCGTTCTGGCTCGTGGCGCCGCTCATCGCCGCGGCGATCACGCTCGTGCCGATTCCGGGATGGGTGGTGGAGCAGTTCTACTCGCGCGGCATCTATCCGCTGATCTCGCGCTGGCTGACGGCCGGCAGCAACCTGGTGCCGTTCGCGCTGCTGGACTTCTTCATCGTCGCCGCGCTGTACCTCACGATCCGGCGGTTCTCGCGCCTGCTGAGCGTGGCCCGGCACGAAAGCGTGGTCGACGCCGTGTGGGAGGGCGTTCGACGCGTCGCGCGCAGCGTCGCCATCCTCACCATCGTGTTCATGGTGCTGTGGGGCTTCAACTACCGGCGGCTGACGATCTCGTTCAACCTCCGGCAGGGCCCGGCGGCGCCGATGACCGCGGACTTCCTGCAGAGCGGGATCTCGGACGCGAACGCGCTGGCGACGCGGCTGCGCCTCGGCACGTCGACCGGCGAGGTGCTGAGCTTCGAGGAAGTCGTCAAGGAATTGCGCGACCCGATGAATCAGGCGCTGTCCCAGCTCAGCCGCGAGCCGCTCGCGACCCCGGGGCGGCCGAAGTACTCGCTGCTGATGACGCCGCTCTTCATGTGGACCGGCGTCGACGGCATGATCAATCCGCTCGCGCTCGAGACGATCGTCCATCCCGACCTGCTGCCGTTCGAGCGGCCGTTCGTGCTCGCGCACGAGTGGGCCCACCTGTCAGGGGAAGCGGACGAAGCCGAGGCGAGCGCCGTGGGCTGGCTCGCCTGCATGCACGGTCCGGCGCCGCTCGCTTACAGCGCGAGCCTCTACCTGATCATGGAAGCGCGCGCGGCGTTGCCGCCGGATCGCGCGCAGTTCGTGACGAGCCAGCTCGATCCGGGCGTGCGCTCGGACATCGACGCGATCGGAGAGCGGTTGAAGGATCGCCGCCCGGGCATGCAGCTCGCCGCCTCACGCGTCTACGATTCGTATCTCAAGGCCAACAGCGTGTCGGATGGCACGGGCAGCTACGAGCGTGCCGTCACGCTCATTCTCCAGACGCCCTTCCGGGACGCGCTGAGCCGCTATCAGTTCAGAAGGAAGTGAGGAACCCCTGGGAACCCCCAGGAACCCCTAGGAACCTCTTATTCACTGAATTCGCGCAGTTCTTTCGTGATGCCGACCCACGAGAGCATGCGCAGCACGTAGTACGTCACGTCGATTTCCCACCAGCGGATGCCCTGGCGCACGCTCGACATGAAGTGGTGGTGGTTGTTGTGCCAGCCTTCGCCGAGCGTGACGAGCGCGAGGAAGAAGTTGTTGCGGCTCTCGTCGGGCGTCGCGAAGCGGCGCGATCCCCAGATGTGCGCGAGCGAGTTGATCAGGAACGTGCCGTGGTAGAGCACGACCGTCGAGACGAGGAAGCCCCACACGAACGCGCCCCAGCCGCCAATCATGAAGATCGCGACCGCGTAGATGACCGTCGGCACCAGGTGGAACTTGTCGAGCCAGCGCAGCTCGGGAAACTTCGCGAAGTCCGCGATCCGGCGCGGATCGTAGTCGTCGTACTCGTCCGACAGGATCCAGCCCAGGTGCGACCACCAGAAGCCTTCGTGCACGGGCGAGTGCAGATCGGCTTCGCGGTCGGAGTTCAGATGATGATCGCGGTGATGCGACGCCCACCACAGCACGCCCTTCTGTCCTGACGTCTGCGCGAGGCACGCGAGCGCGAACTGCCAGAAGCGATTCAGCTTGAACGACCGGTGGCTGAAGTACCGGTGGTAGCCCGCCGTGACGGCGAACATGCGGAGCGCGTAGGACCCGACGAGCCACAGGATCAGGCTCGGCTCGAACGCCGCGGTGAACACGAGCAGCGTCGAGAGGTGCATGAGTGCAAACGGCACCATCGTCGTCAGGTCGTACTGCTTTCGCTTGAGTGCAAGTTCGGTCATCTAACCGCGTCTCCGTCGATCGACAAACACCCAATTTTACCACTGGTTTGACTGGTCCGCGGCGGAACATCCGGTGCGCCGGGCGCGTCTTTATGTGCGGTCCCGCGACATCTCGCGGCCGCGAAAGGCTGGGACGAGTTGCTGAACGACGTCCGCGTTGGCTTCCGCATGCTCCTCAAGCGCCCGGGCACATCGGCCATTGCCGTATTGGCGCTCGCTTTAGGTATCGGATTGACGGCGACGATGTTCAGCATCGTCCAGGGGGCGTTTCTGCGCGGCCTGCCGTTCGAGGAGTCCGACCGGATCATGTCCGTCGGCCGGGTCAACGTGACCCGCCCGACCAACAGCTTGCCGGTGACCGCGGAGGACTTCGGCGACTGGCAGGCCTCCCAGCAGTCGTTCGAGCCGCTCGCGGCCTGGGGCGGGGACAACGTCGTGATCTCCGGCGGTCTGACGCCGCAGCGCTATCGCGCGGCGCGGTTCACGCCGAACGTGCTGCGCGTGCTGCGTGTCGCGCCCGTCCTCGGGCGCGATTTCACGGACGCGGATGCCCAAGCCGGCGCCCCGCCCGTCGTGCTCATCAGTTACACGATCTGGACCACGCAGTTCGAGCGCGCGGCGTCCGCGGTCGGACGGACCATCCGCATCAACGGCGAGCCCGCGCAGATCGTCGGCGTGCTGCCCGATCGGTTTGCGTTCCCGCAGGCGCAGGACTTGTGGCGGCCGCTCCGGCTGCAGCCCGCGACGAACGGCAAGCGGGGCAGCGCCCAGCAGGTCAACGCCGTCGGCCGGCTCAAGCCCGGCGTGTCGCTCGATCGCGCCCGCGCGGAGATGACCGCGATCGCCCGGCGGCTCGAGCAGCAGTACCCGGAAAACAAGGATCTGACGACGGAGGTGCTGCCGTACGTGCGGCGCTTCATCGGCCGCGACGTCATCGCGACGCTGACGGCGATGCTCATCGCGGTGATGGGCGTGCTGCTCATCGCGTGCGCGAACGTCGCCAACCTGCAGCTGGCGCGCGCGGCCGAGCGCGGCAAGGAAATCGCGCTGCGCACGGCGCTCGGCGCGGGACGATGGCGCGTGATCCGTCAGCTGCTCGTCGAGGGCGCGCTCCTGTCGGCGATCGGCGCGGGCCTCGGCATCGCCCTGGCGTACGCGGGGACCGCCGCGTTCAGCCGTGCGATCGTCGACACCAACCCGCCGTTCTGGATCGACGTCCGGCTCGATGCCACCGTGCTGGCGTTCGTGCTCGGCATGACGGCGCTGGCCGCGGTGCTCTCGAGCCTGCTGCCCGCGATCCGCGCGACGCGCCAGGACTTGAACATCGTGTTGAAGGACGAGAGCCGCTCGAGCACCGGCGTGCGCGTCGGCGCCTTCTCGCAGACGCTGATCATCGTGGAAGTGCTCCTCTCCTGCACGCTGCTCGTCGTCTCGGGCCTGATGATCAGGAACGTCGTCGCGGTGAGCCAGATCGACTATCCGTTCGCGACGAAAGACATCTTCATCGGCACGGTGATCGCGCCGGCCACCAAGTATCCGAAGGACGACGACGTCCTCGCGTTTCAGGATCGGCTCCTCGATCGGATGGCGGGGCAGCCCGGCGTGCGCAGCCTCGCGTTCGGGACGAACATTCCCACGCCCGGCGGCGGGTCACCCGTCTCCGTGCCC
Organism: Vicinamibacterales bacterium; assembly: GCA_035279905.1. GTDB lineage: Bacteria > Acidobacteriota > Vicinamibacteria > Vicinamibacterales > SCN-69-37 > DATEGZ01. The sequence goes on along the minus strand of DATEGZ010000324.1, from coordinate 3,423 downwards.
GGCCAGACGTCGAAGTCGGACACGGATTACCCGCAGGGACGCCGTCTCGCGATCTCGCCCGGCTTCTTCGACACCTTGCGCGTCTCCCTGATCCGCGGCCGCCAGTTCACGAGCGCGGATTCACTGAACGCGCCGCGGGTCGCGATCGTGGGCGAGGACATGGCCAGAAAGATCTATCCCGGCGAGGACGCGCTCGGCCGGCAGATCAGATACGGAATCGATCCCGCCGCGCCGTTTGCGACCATCGTCGGCATCGTGCCCAATCTGGCGGTGGCTCCCGCGGCGGGTGACGTCACCGAGACGATGTACGTGCCGATGGCGCAACTGCCGACGCGCAATTTCGGCGTCTTCGCCGCGGCGACCGTCGATCCGCTCACGCTCACCAACCCGATGCGCAAGGTCGTCAGCGAGGTCGACGAGGACATGGCGATCTCGGACACCAACTCGCTCGACGCCTCGCTGTGGCAGCGCGGCTGGGCGTTTCGTGTCTTCGGCACGCTGTTCATGTCGTTCGGCGTGGGCGCGCTCATCCTCGCGGCCGCGGGCCTCTACGGCGTGATGGCGTTCGGCGTGCGGCGGCGCACGCAGGAGATCGGCGTGCGGATGGCGCTCGGGGCCGCGCGCGCGAGCGTCCTGCGCATGATCCTGTGGCAGGGCCTCTGGCGCGTCGGCCTCGGGATCGTCCTCGGCCTCGTCCCCGCGTGGTTTCTGGCCGGACAGATGCGCGCGCTGCTCACGCGCGTCTCGCAATTCGATCCGCTCGTCTTCGGATTGACGATCGTACTGCTCGTGCTGGCGGGTGTGGCGGCGACGATCGTGCCGGCGATGCGCGCGGCGTCAGTCGATCCCCTGGTCGCGCTGCGGCACGAGTAGGGCGGCGATCAGCCGATCTTCAGGTCGAGGTTCCCGGCGACGTCTTTGAGCCAGCCGATGATCTTGCGGCGATTCTCCGGGCCCAGGAGCAGGAACTGCTTCTGCACGGGCAGCAGCGTGCGCAGCGTCTGATTCTCGTGCTCGTAGAATCCGGGCTGCTTCCTCACGAGCACCGGATCCTGATCGAGCAGAGGCGTTTCGGTGAGCGTGTCGATCGCCTTCACGAGCGCTTCGTCGAACTTGCCGCCCGGATGGCCGAGCTCGATGTAGGCCTGATCGAACAACGGTCCGAGGTTGACGTACAGCTGCGCGAGATCCGCGGGGCGGATCGACACGAGCGCGGCCGTGGCCCCGTCCCATCGGGTGTAAGTGGCCGGATCGATCTTGCCGGTCGGGGCGTTGCCGATGATCGACAGCCGTGACGTCGGCCGCAACACCGCGAACGGCGACGCCGGCGTCTTGCCGTCGCCGATCTGCACGGTGGCGAGCGTCGCGTTGCGAATCAGGCCCTGTGTTGCGAGCAACCGCGCGAGCTCGGGACGCTGCGACAGCGCGGCGACCAGCGGACGCAGGAAACTGTCCGAGGCGTCGAGCGACGGCAGATCCCAGTTCTGGCTCTTCGGCCGGTTTCTCGGCACCGCCGCTTCAGTGGCCGTGGTCGCGGCTGGCGACACCGTGTTCGGCTGCGCGCGGCTCAGCCACCACCACGTGAGTCCCGCGCCCAGGACGATCGCGGCGGCGCCGAGCACGATCCACCGCGTCGGCGACGAGGCCGGCGGAGGCGGCACGATCGGCCCCGGCGGCGCCGGATCCGATCGCTCGAGCGGGAGGTCGTCGAAAGCCATGAGGTGCGCCCGGGGGCTCTGTCTACTGTAAGACGATTCGTGCCCAATCCCAGCCTTCGAGGCCGCGAGCGTTCACGGCCTTGACGGCGATGTTCGTGCCCGCCGGCAGCGCCGGCAGCGTGGCCTTCGCGGCCGTCACCGTGGTCTTCGTGCGGAGGGGATCGCCGGCCGGTCCGTACGCGATCACGTACGACTTCACGCTGGACTCCGGGCTGGGCGTCCACGTGAGCGTGACGCCCGCTCCCGATCGCTCGGCCTTCAGATCGGCGAGCCGCGACGGGCTCGACGCCAGGTAGATCATCGTCGCGACCGTCGCTTTGGCGGTCTCGGCGACCTGCCGGAAGTTGATCGTTTCGATCGTGTCGGTGGCCTGATGGTAGTTCGGGTTGCCGAGCACCGGGTACGACCCGAAGCCGCCGACGATGTCGCCCCATCCGTCGAAGAACGCCGAGGCGTCCGTGCCCTTGTAGTACTTCGCGTCGTACGTCACGAGGTTGGAGAAAAGAATTGCCGCGCCGTGCTGCAGGTCCTTGATGCCGGCGTTCGAGTAGCGGATCGTGTTGTCCATCCGTCCGCTCTCGCCGGCCCAGCCGATCATGTCGTTGTTGAGCGCGCCGGCCACGCGCCACTTTGCGGCGGCCGCGAGCCGCACGAACTCCGCGCTGCCGAGATCGCCCGCCTCTTCGCCCGTGAACGACGCGAAGACCACCGTCGCCGGCAGCGGCGTGTCGCGCAGCGCCCGCGCCGCTTCGAGCAGCACGCACGTGCCTGTCGTGTCGTCGTCGGCGCCCGGGCCGGCCTGCACCGAGTCGAAGTGGCTGCCGACGACGTAGATGAGCTCGGGATTTTCCGTGCCCTTGAGCGTCGCGACGATGTTCGCCGTGCGCGCGCCCTGCGCCTGGCGCGGCTGGAACCACTGCTGCTCGGGCTCGTAGCCGAACGACTTGTAGGTCGCCGTGAGGTAGTCGATCGCCTTCAAGTTGCCGGGGCGCCCGATGTATTTCGTGTCGAACTCGAACATCGCCTTCTCGTACTCGTAGATCCGCGTCGTCGAGATCTGCGAGACGACGCGCTTGATGAGATCGGAGAGGGGCTGAAACGTTTTCGTCGAGCGCGCGCGCAGGTCGTTCTCCTCGGCGAGCTGCCGGCCGACGCGCGCGGACAGATCCGCGACCGTGACCGTCTGCGTCAGGTCCACGGAGTACACGCCGCGCTCCGGAGAAATCGTGTCGCCGTCGCGCTCGGCCTGGATGATCAAGTGCGTGCCGTCCGCGGACGGCAGCCAGATGTACTCGGGGCTGATCGTGCGCAGCGTGTTGTTCGCGAACACGCGCGTGCGCTCGCCCGTGGCGACGTCGTAGAGATGCGACCGGCGGTGCCGCGGCTCGCCGATCATCCCGAGCAGCGTGGCGTTGGTCAGGAAGCGGGGCAGGATGTCGTGCTGGATCTCGTGCGTGATGCGGCGCTCGGTCTTGCCGTCCGAGACGTAAATCTCCCAGTCGGTGAGCGGCATCATGTCGTAGGCGACGAGCGAGCCGTCGGGCGAGAGCGCGGGGCTGTCGAGCCGCGACGCCATCCGCACCGTGGTCGGCGCGCCGTTGAGCGCCGGGCTCATCGTTAGCACGCAGCTGGCGGCGTCGCGAGTGAGCCACGCGATCGTGCCGCCGTCGGCGGACATCGTCGCGGCCTGTCCGGTGATCGTGCG
>DATEGZ010000323.1:0-7810 GCA_035279905.1 Vicinamibacterales bacterium | reverse complement strand
AGCTGGAGAATCTCTCCCTTGACGTCCACCGTGATTTTCTTGGACAAGTCGCCATTCGCCACCGCGGTGGTGACTTCGGCGATATTGCGGACCTGGGCGGTAAGATTGCCCGCCATGGAATTAACAGAGTCGGTCAAGTCCTTCCACGTGCCGGACACGCCCTTCACGTCGGTCTGACCGCCGAGCTTCCCCTCGGTGCCAACCTCCTTCGCCACGCGCGTGACTTCCGCGGCGAAGGAGCGGAGCTGATCGACCATGACGTTGATGGTGTCCTTGAGCTCGAGGATCTCGCCCTTAACGTCGACCGTGATCTTGCGCGACAGGTCGCCGCGCGCGACCGCCGTCGTGACGCCCGCGATGTTGCGCACCTGCGCCGTCAGGTTGTACGCCATCGCGTTGACCGAGTCGGTGAGGTCCTTCCACGTGCCCGCCACGCCCGGCACGACGGCCTGACCGCCGAGCTTGCCCTCGGTGCCGACCTCGCGCGCCACGCGCGTGACCTCCGACGCGAACGACCGCAGCTGGTCCACCATCGTGTTGATGGCTTCCTTGAGCTGAAGGATCTCGCCGCGCACGTCGACCGTGACCTTCTTCGAGAGGTCGCCGCCGGCCACCGCGATCGTGACGTCCGCGATGCTGCGCACCTGCGCTGTCAGGTTGCCGGCCATCTGGTTGACCGACTCCGTGAGCTCTTTCCACACGCCCGATGCACTGCCGACCTGCGCTTGGCCGCCGAGCTTGCCCTCGATGCCGACCTCGCGCGCGACGCGCGTCACCTCGGAGGTGAACACCGAGAGCTGATCGATCATCTGGTTGACGAGCTTCGCGGACCGGAGGAACTCACCTTCGAGCGGCCGCCCTTCGACTTCGAGTCCGATCTCCTGGTTCAGATCGCCCTTGGCGATGGCGCCCACGGCGCGCGTGATCTCGCTCGTCGGCCAGACCAGATCGTCGATCAGGCCGTTGATCGCCACGACTTCGCTGGCGCGCACGCCCGCCGCGTTGGGCACGACCATGCGCTCGCGCAGCCGGCCCTCTTTGCCGACGACGCGGCAGACGCGGCCGATCTCCGTCGCGCGGCGCTGGCTGATGGCGACCATGTCGTTGAACGCGTCCGCGATTCGGCCCGGCATGCCCGACAAGTCCGCGGGCATGCGCACGGCGAAGTTGCCGTCACGGAACTCGGCCATCGCGGCCAGGAGCTCTTTGAGAAACGGATCGACGCCGCCGGTGGGGGGGAGCGTCGGTTGCGCCAGTCGGTCGGTCACATCCGGTACGGCCATGGGAGCACCTGCGATCGGCCAAGCCAATACAAGAGACATTCCAAAGGCGGCACCCGAATTGCACCTAGATCCCGGGGCAGGGCTACATCGTGGCGTGGGACAAGGCGAGTGCCTTGCTCTTAGTGGGAAGTGTGTTGCCTAGAAGTGGAACGTCCGGTTCGAGGACGACTCCGTCACGAAGCACGACGAATCGCCCGGAAATGGCCGGGACCCGCTCACCGGGCAGCAGGATGCCCACCAGGTTGAGCGGATCAGCCGCCGAAATCGCCACCGTCTCGCCGCGCAGCGGCGCGTGCCGGGCCGCCCGCAGCGACTCCACCGCGACCGGCAGCGCGAATTGCTCACCAATGAACCCCGCGACGAATCGGCCGCCACGGACCTCTCCGCGATCTTCGAGCCGGCGGAACATCATCAGCAGCTCGCGCCAGGTTGGCAGCACGCTCTCGCGAACCAGCAGGTCTCGAAACACGACGCCGTAGCGGCGCAGCAGCATCCAGCACGTCGCTTCGACGGTGGCCGAGTGGTCGCCGGACGCCGCGGTGTGCAGCAGTGACCAGCGGCCGGTACTGTGGCGCGGACGCGTGCCCTTGGCGGACCCGTGGCCGGCGCGGCGCTTCGGATCGATGAGCGCCCGCAGGTTGTCGAAGCCGTCGGCGGTGACCAGTCCGGCGGCGACGAGCTCCCACAATGCCGTTTCCACTTCGGCCTTCAACCGCCCTGTGCCCCGGACGATGTCGCTGAAGAACGACGCGCCCGATCGATGCAACAGGCTGAGCGTTTCGCGAGCGGCGTGGCTCAGCCCGGCGGCGCTGGCCTCATCGTCGGTGCGGCGTCGCGGCGCCATCCACGCTGCGTCGTCGCGCACGAAGAACGCGATCGGCGCCACGCTCGTCGGTACAACGCGGCGGCCTGCATGCGGCGTGGGCTCGAGCGTCGCGGGATGCGGCGACAAGCGTCCCCAGCCGACGAGCCCGGTCAGGCACAAGCGATCGACGTCTTCCGGGTTGTAGTCGACGACGCGACGGGCCAGCAACTGGCGCTCCCAGGCGTTGGCCGGCGCTTCGAAGCCCTGCATCTGGCTCAGGACCTCGAGCGTGCCTCGTTCGCCGGGAAGCTGGGTGCCGGGCGCGACGTGCTGCCACGCGAGCAGCCACCGCATGAATTCAGCGGAGGTGACCGGCGCAATCTCTCGCCGTAACGCGCCGAGCGTCAGGCGGTGAATTCGCGCGAGCAAACGGCGCTCGCACCATTCTTCAACTTCGAACTTCGTACTTCGAACTTCTAACTTCGCGGGCGCGGCTTTGAAGCGCCCGCGGAGCACCGCGCCTGTCGCTTCGATTCTCAACATCGCTTCTTCGATGTCGGCCGCCTCGAGTCCCAACCATCCGGCGAGCTCGGCGATCGTCGTTGGGCCGACGTGCGTCAGCCAGCCTTGCACGAGCGCGACGAGCGCGTCCGTTCTCGACGCCGCGGGTGTGGTGTCGACGTCGGGCACCGCGTCGAGCACACGCGCGGACGGAAAGAGCAGGGCCGCAGTTCTCGCCCGTTCGGCGACCATCCAGTACGTCCGGCCGCCGGCTTCGATCCGGCCCGCGCGCCGATCGTTCGCCAGCGCGTGCAGCCACGGGTGCCACGTCTCGACGGGCCGCGCACTGAACGACTCGGGGAACACGGCGAGCGTTTGCAACGCGTCGTGCAAGTCGTCGGCGTCGCGCACTTCCGGCCACGCGTCCTCGCAGACCTGCGCGATCGCCGCCGGATCGAGCTTGCCGACTTCGGAAAGAACCGTCTCGGGCAGCGTCCGCCGCATCTCGACGGCGCGGGCCCTCCGCTCTTCGAGCGGCGCATCGTCGAGGTACGCGTAGGGATTGGCGTTGAGAATCTCGTGCGAGAAGACGGACGGCACCGGCGTGTCCACGGCGACGCAGTTGATCTCGCCGCGATCGATGCGCTCGAGCAGCGCGAGCAGGCCGTCGACGTCCATCGCCTCGGTCAGCACGTCTTTCATCACCTCGCGGATGAGCGGGTGATTGGGAATCTGGATGTCGCCTTCGACGTTTTCCTGACACGCGGCGACGTCCGGGAACACGGACGCCAGCACGTCGTCCGACTGCAGCCGCTGGAGATGGATCGGCACCTTCTTGCCGTTGCGGAATCGCTGGAGCGCGAGCGCGCGGCTCGCATCCCAGCGCCAGCGCGTGCCGAAGATCGGCGAAGCGAGCGCCGCCTGCTCGAGGACCTCGCGCGCGGTGGCGGGCCGCAGGTACTGAAAGACGTCGGCGAGCGGGAAGCTGTGCTGTTCGGCGAGCGCGATGTTGATGCCGTTGTCGGTGGCTGCCGCCTGCAGCTCGAAGTTGAACGAGCGGCAGAAGCGTTTGCGCAGCGCCAGGCCCCATGCCTTGTTGATCCGCGCGCCGAGCAGGGAGTGGATGACGAGCTGCATGCCGCCGCCCTCGTCGAAAAACCGCTCGGCGATGATCGTCGTTCCGGTCGGGACCGTGCCGAGCACCGCGCGGCCGGTGACGATGTAGTCGGCGAGCTGTTCGGCGCCCGCCCGGTCGAGGGCGCACTCCGCGATGAGCCAGTCGATCGCGGCGGCGGCCGCCGGGGCATTCGCGCCGGCACCGCCGGGCGTCAGGTCCCGGGCGAGCGTGCTGACGGTGTCGCGCACCTCGGCGACATGCCGCGACAGCTCAGGAGTACGCGCCGGCGCTTCGCCGCGCCAGAACGGGATCGTCGGCGAGGCGCCGTGCGCGTCTTCGACAAGCACGCGTCCCGCGATGCTGACGCGGCGAATTCGCCAGGACGTGTTGCCAAGCAGCATCACGTCGCCGGCCAGGCTCTCGACCGCGAAGTCTTCATCCACCGTGCCGACAGTGGTGCCTTCCGGCTCGGCGACGACCGTGTAGAGGCCGGTGTCAGGGATCGCGCCGCCGTTGGTGATCGCGACGAGCCGCGCGCCGCGCCGTCCGCGGACGCGTCCGTTGACGCGATCGCGGAACAGATACGCGCCATAGCGCCCTCGGCGGGCCGCGATGCCCTGCGCCAGCATCTCGAGGATCTCGTCGAACGTGTCGCGCGACAGATCGCGGTACGGATACGCGCGGCGCAGCACGGCAAACAGATCGTCTTCGGCCCAGTCGTCCGCGGCGCACATCGCGACGATTTGCTGCGCCAGCACGTCGAGCGGCTGATCGGGAATCACGAGCGTGTCCAGATCGCCCCGGCGAATCGCGAGCACGAGCGCCGCGCATTCGACCAGCTCGTCGCGCGTCGTCACGAACAACCGGCCCTTCGGAATGGCGCCGCGCCAGTGCCCGGCGCGGCCGATGCGCTGCACCGCGGCCGAGATGGATCGCGGCGATCCGATCTGGCACACGAGGTCGATCGTGCCGATGTCGATGCCAAGCTCGAGTGACGCGGTCGCGACGAGCGCGCGAAGCTCGCCGGCCTTCAGCCGCGCTTCAGCGTCGAGCCGCGTCTTGCGCGACAGGCTGCCGTGGTGGGCGGCAATCACGCTCTCACCGAGCCGCTCGGACAGCTGATGCGCGAGCCGCTCGGACAGCCGGCGCGTGTTGACGAAGACGAGCGTGGACCGGTGCTGCTGAACGAGCGCGGCAATCCGGTCAGCGACCTCGCCCCACAGCTCGTGCGTGGCCACGGGGCCGAGCTCGCTCGGCGGGACTTCGATGTGCAGATCGAGTACGCGCCGCGGCGTCACCTGCACGACCACGGGATCCGGACGGCCGGCGCCCGCCAGGAACTGCGCGACCAGCTCGATGGGCTTCTGCGTCGCCGAGAGCCCGATGCGCGTGACGGGCCCATCCGCGAGCGCGTCGAGCCGTTCGAGCGAGAGCGCGAGGTGCGAGCCACGCTTGTCGTCGGCGACTGCGTGGATCTCGTCCACGATGACCGTGCGGACGGTTTTCAGGATGGCGCGGCTCTTCTCGGCGGTGAGCAGGATGTAGAGCGACTCCGGCGTCGTGACGAGGATGTGCGGCGGACGGCGCAGCATCGCCTGCCGCGCCGGCATCAGCGTGTCGCCCGTCCGGACGGCCGTGCGAATCTCTGGCAGCTCGACGCCGCGTTCGCGCCCGAGCCGGACGATCTCCGCGAGCGGGCCGTCGAGGTTCTTCTGAATGTCGTTGCCGAGCGCCTTGAGTGGAGAAACGTACAGGACTTCAGTGCGGTCCTCGAGCGTGCCCTTGACGCCTTGTTCCACCAGCCGGTCGATACAGGCGAGAAACGCCGCGAGCGTTTTGCCCGATCCGGTCGGCGCGGAAATCAGCGTGCTGCGGCCGGCCAGGATGTGCGGCCAGCCCATGGCCTGCGGCTCGGTCGGCGTCGCAAAGCGCTCGACGAACCAATCACGTACCAGCGGGTGCGCCCACTCCAAGCCGTTCGCCGTGTTCAAGGCGTCGTCCATTGGCGTCTGGGTAAACCTCATTCATAACACATTCGCGGCCATGACGATGAACCCCGAGGAACCCCTGGGAACCCCGAGGAACCCCCGGGAACCTATATGATCTGTCCGTGTCCGAACGTGAAACGCTCGAGCTCGACATCCTGATCGTCGGCGGCGGTCCGGCCGGCATGTCTGCGGCGATCCGCCTGGCGCAACTGCAGAAGGAAAAAGGCGGCGAGCCGCTGGCGATTGCCGTGCTCGACAAGGCGCGCGAGCCGGGCGCACACGCGCTGTCTGGTGCGGTGCTCGATCCGAGCACGCTCAAAGATCTCATCCCCGATTTCGAGGCGAAGGGCGCGCCGCTCGCGTCGCCCGTCCACCACGACGACGTCTACTTTCTGACCGAGCGCGGGAAGCTGCGGTTTCCGATCACGCCGCCGCCGCTCCGGAACCACGGCAACTACATCATCTCGCTCAACAAGATGGTCAAGTGGCTGGCCGGGCAGGTCGAGGCCGCCGGCGTCGACATCTTCGCGGGCTTTGCGGCGTCGGAGGTGTTGTACGACGGCGACCGCGTCATCGGCGTGCGCACGGGCGATCGCGGCCTCGACAAGCACGGTGGCCGCAAGCCGAACTTCGAGGCTGGCGTCGACATCCACGCGAAGACGACGATCTTCTGCGACGGCGTGCGCGGCAATCTGACGAAGACGCTCGTCTCGAAGCTGAAGCTTGACGAAGGCCGCGTGCCGCAGCTCTACGCGCTCGGCATCAAGGAGCTGTGGGAGATCCCGCCCGATCGTCTGCCGGCCGGCCACGTGATCCACACGATGGGCTACCCGCTGCGAATGGAAGAGTTCGGCGGCGCGTTCATCTACGGGATGCCGAACGGACTGGTGTCGATCGGATTCGTGTCCGGGCTCGACTACAAAGATCCGATGTTCGATCCGCACCTCACGTTCCAGCGCTTCAAGCTGCATCCGTTCGTCTCGAGCCTTCTCGAGGGCGGCAAGATGGTGCGCTACGGCGCCAAGGCGCTGCCCGAAGGCGGATGGTGGACGGTGCCGCGCGTGCACATGGACGGGGCGCTCATTGCCGGAGATGCCGCCGGGTTCATGAACTCGATGCGCCTCAAGGGCATTCACCTCGCGATGCGTACCGGCATGCTCGCGGCCGAGACGGCGTTCGACGCCGTGCGCGCCGGCGACGTGTCGGCGAAGCGTCTCGCGAAATACCAGGATGCGATCGACGCGAGCGACGTCAAGCGTGAGCTCTACCCGGTGCGCAACGTCCACCAGGCCTTCGAGCACGGGCTCGTCGCCGGCGTCTTGTACTCGGGGTTCGCGCTCGGCACGCGGGGTTTCTGGATCATGGATCCGATGCCGGCGCGCGCGGGTTATCAGCGCATGGACTCGCTCTTCAGCTACTACGAGAGCCGGCCGCCGTCACCGGATGCGCCGGTCGAGGCGGTCAAGATCGATCGCAAGCTCACGTTCGACAAAGTCACGAACGTGCACTTCTCGGGGACGCGTCATCGGGAAGACGAGCCGTCGCATCTCATCGTGCACGACCTCGACATCTGCCGCACGAGGTGCCGGGTTGAATTCGGCAATCCGTGCACGCGTTTCTGTCCCGCCAACGTCTACGAGATGGTCGACGACGGGCAGGGCGGCAAGAAGCTGCACATCAACGCGTCCAACTGCGTGCACTGCAAGACGTGCGACATCATGGATCCGTACCAGATCATCGACTGGGTGCCGCCCGAAGGTGGGGAAGGCCCGCAGTACGAAGGCCTGTGACCCTTTCGCGCACCCAGCACTTCAAGGCGGCGGCGATCGCGGCGCTCGGGACGCCGATCGTCGAGGCGCTCGGCGGCACCTATCACTGGCGTGAGTCCGGCGCCGAGCACTTCGCGGCCGTGGCGCGCGGCGGCCGCCAGCCGATTCTCGCGCTGTGGCACGGCCGGATTCTCGCTGCCACGCTCTACTTCCGCGATCGTGGGATCGTCGCGATGACTTCCGAGAATTTTGACGGCGAGTGGGTCGCGAGGCTCATGCGCCGGTTCGGCTATCAGGCCGCGCGCGGCTCGACGTCGCGCGGCGGCGTGCGCGCGCTCGCGCAGCTC
>DATEGZ010000322.1:0-4345 GCA_035279905.1 Vicinamibacterales bacterium | reverse complement strand
CGCCGGCCGCACCGGCCGCGCCACCACCTCCCGCCGCGCCGCCACCGCCGCGACGACCGCCCGACGGCGTGTATCCCGGCGGGGGAGGCAGCACACCGCCCTGACCGCACGCGTCATGCTGAGACGAGTATGGGAACTCGGAGCACGGATCGTGCGCGAGACGAATCGTGGACATTCCGCTCTGCCCACCGACGTAGATGAAGCCGGTGTCGGGATCCGCCGCGGTGCCGCCGTCGATGTTCACGCCGCCGCTTGCGCCCGGCGCGTACCACGAGCACGGGAACTCCGTCTTGCCATCGACGGTCGATCCCGGAATGAAGTACGGGCCCATCTTGCACTTCTTCGCGAGCGCGAGCGCCGCCGCTTTGATCTCCGGCGTGTAGTCGATCAGATCCGATTCGATCAGACCCTGCTGTGAGAACGGCGCGGGCTTGCTCGGAATCGGCTGCGTCGGCGACGACTTCTCGCCCGGGACGTCGCTCTTCTGTACCGGCGTCTCGACGATCGGCCAGATCGGCTGGCCCGTCACGCGATCGAACACGTAGATGAAGCCCTGCTTCGTCGTCTGCGCGAGGATCTTGCGCGGCTGGCCGTTGATCGTGACGTCGAGGAGATTCGGCGCCATCGGCGTGTCGTAGTCCCAGATGTCGTGATGGACGAGCTGGTAGTGCCACTTGCGCTGGCCCGTCTTCACGTCGAGCGCGACGACGCTCGTGCCGAACAGGTTGTTGCCGGGACGGTGGCCGCCGTACTCATCGACGAGGCCCATCCCGGTCGGGATGTACACGAGGCCGAGCTCCGGATCCGCCGAGTACGGCGCCCACGCGTCGACCTTGCCGACGCCGGTCGTGCCGATCTTCGATCCGTTCTCCCACGTCTCCGCGCCAAACTCGCCCGGCTGCGGAATCGTGTTGAACTTCCAGAGCTGCTTGCCGGTCTTGATGTCGAAGCCGCGAATGGCGCCGCCCAGGTTGTGCATGTAGATCGGGTAGTAGCCGTGGATAGCGGAGTTGCCGACGACGAGGGTGTCGCCGACGACGATCGGCGGCGAGCTCGCGCCGAGCTGGCCGAGCGCCGGGTCGATGCCCATCGTGCCGTCCGCGCCGATCTTCTTCACCGGGTCCCACGTCTCGCCGGGCTTCGCCTTGCGCGCCGGATACCCTTCGCTGTACACCAGCGGACCGTCGTCATCGACGGCGAGCGGCACGAGCGTGTAGCCGAGGCCCTCCATGAGATCGACGACGCCGTTCTTGCCGAACTTGGGATCGGGCACGCCGGTCTTCGCGTCGATCGCGACGAGGTGATAGCCCGGCGTGACGACGAGCGCGCGCTCGTTGGTGCCGTCCGTCCAGTAGGCGAGTCCGCGTCCCGAGTACGGCCGCGGCGCCTTCTGATAACGGATGCCCTCCTCGAGGCCGTACTTCCAGAGCAGCTCGCCCGTTCCCGGATTGAGCGCGACCACGCCGCGCTTGCCGCCGGCGACGCTGATGAGCTTGCCGTTCGCGTAGAGCGGCGTCGAGCGGAAGTACTCGTCGTCGCCGAACATGTCGCCGACCTTGAACTGCCACGCGATCTGCAGCGAGTTGAAGTTCGCCGCGTTGATTTGATCGAGCGGCGAGTAGCGCGTGCTGTAGGCGTCGGCGCCCCAGTAGCGCCATTCACCCGGCGCGTTGCCGCGCACGAGGTTGGACTTGGGCGGCGCCGCCGACTGCGGCGCCAGGGCGAGGAACGCCATGGGCGCCACCAGAAGAAAGATGATGCCGAGCGTTCGCCGAGTCAGAAGCCGTCTCACCATAGGTGTGTCTCCTCGCGCGGTCCTGCCAGCCGTCGATTACTGGGGCAAATCGATCTTGATCTTCTTCAGCGCCGCCGGGTCCGTCGAGAGCTCCTCTTTGCCGGCGGGCTGACCGTTCAACTTCAAGAGGTACGACACGAGGTTGGCCGTATCGGTCACCGACAGGCTGCCCGGGTCGTCCTTCGGCATCTCCTCGTTGATGAGCCTGAACAGTTCGTACAGGGGCTGGCCGTTCCAGCGCTGCCTGAACGCGGCGCCCTTGTGCGACGCAATGTTATGGCACCCGCCGAGGCAAGTGGCCTCGAAAATTTCCTGCCCGCCCTTGGCCTGCGATTCGAGGTAGACGCCGGTGGTCGTGCTCACCGTCGGGCCGGTCTTGGCGGGTTCCTGAGCCAAACCCACCCGGATCGTGACGGTCAAGGTCAGGAGGAGAAATGACGCCGGGAGTAGTTTTCTTGTACTAGTCAAAATCATGGCTGGTGTGATTCTTGCCCAAAATCATTCCCGGCGTCATTTTCTCACGACGCCGACGGGCGGAGAGCAGGCGCCAGCCTGCGAACAGGACCAGCGTCACCATCAGCGCGCGGATCGCCCACAGAGCCGTGACCGCGTCGAACGCCGGCCAGGAGAATCCGCTCAAGATCGCGGCGCGGTCCTGCATCCAGTGCCACGCCGTGTGCCCCACCAGCGTCGACAGCAGGATGATGCCGACTTTTTCGACGACGACGTACCGGAAGAGCAGGGCGAGGGCCGGGAGCAGCACGACGAGCACGAGCAGCTGGCCGATCTCGACGCCGACGTTGAACGACAGCAGCGACGTCAGCATGTGCGCGCCGCCGAACTGCAGTGTCTGGCGCAGCGCGAACGAGAAGCCGAACCCGTGCACGAGCCCGAACGCGAACGTGATCGTCCAGCGATGCTTCAGGCCGCGCAGCGCGTCTCCCGCGCCCGGCGAGGCGTCGGCGGCGATCACGATGTTCTCGAGCGCCATGTACACGATCGACACCGCAATCAGCGTCTCGATGAGCGGCGGGAACCAGAGCGCGTCCGGTGCGGCGCCGAACGCCGACGCGATGAGCGTCACCGAGTGCGCGATCGTGAACGACGTGACGATGATGACGAGCTGGCGGAGCTTGCGAAACGGAATGACGAGACAGAACAGAAACAGCAGGTGATCCGTCCCGCTCAGAATGTGCTCGAATCCCAGCGCGACGAATCGCCACGCCGCCTGATACCACTCCGGATCGATTCGCACGACGCCGGGATCGCCGACGAGCTCGAACGCGCTCACGCCGCCGTCAGGAGGCAGAAAACGCAGCGCCGTCACGGTGCGCACGCCGAGCCGCGCGAACGTGGGATTGATGGAGAACTTCGCGCGGTCGGACGCGATCGTGTATTCGTACTCGACGTCGAGCCAGCCCTGAGTCGCGATGAGGTCGGTCGTCGGAGGCAACGGCGGCGCGCGCAGATGCGCGACCGCCTCGTCGTAGGACGCGAACGACCTGTCCGATGGCAGCGAGATGCGCGCGGCCACCAGACGCGGCGCGCCGAGTCGCGTCTCGCCCTCGTAAATCGCGACGCTGTTCGCGATCCACAGGTCCGCGGCTTGCGCGACGAACGGGTCGGCGCGGTCGAGCTGCAGGTAGCCCGGTCCGCGCAGCGGAAACTCGACGTCGCGCATCGCGCCTATCGGCGCGCGGACGACCAGGCGCAGCCGCGTTCCTTCGGGCTTGAGGAACAGCTGCATCAGCACGTCGGCGGGGATGTCGTGCGCGGACAACGGCGCGGACAGGAAGAAGAGCGCCGCGAGCAGCACGCACGACAGGTTCTTCAGGTACGACCGGTACGTCAGGTACAAGGAACGCGCTATCGCTGGCCAGCTCCTTCGGTTCTTCCAAAGAAGCTGACCGGAATGCAGGTTCCTAGTACCTGACGTACCCGTCGTACCTGACGTATCTGCCTCCGTCCGCCGAGTGTATACTGCCGCCATTCCGAGAGGCTGCTCATGCGATCTGTGACCGGTGTGATTGCCCTCGCCCTGTTCGTCGGGGTCGGCGCGTTCGTCCTGTCCACCGAGCCGATGGCCGCGCAAGGCCGCGGCGGCGCGCAGGCGCCCGCGTTTCAAGTCGATCAGCTCTGGCCGAAGCCGCTGCCCAATCACTGGATTCTGGGATCGGTCACCGGCCTGGCCGTCGACAGCACCGACCACATCTGGATCGTGCACCGCGGGCTCGATTCGCTGACCGCGCGCACGGAAGCCGGCACGGGCACCAACCCGCCGACGGCCGAAGATTGCTGCGCCCCGGCGCCGCCGGTGCTCGAGTTCGACGCGGCGGGCGCGCTCGTGAGTCACTGGGGTGGGCCGGGACAAGGATTTGACTGGCCGGTGTCGCCCGGCGGTATCGACGTCGACGCGAAGGGCAATGTGTGGATCGCGGCGGCCGGTCCGCCCGAGACGACGTTTCTGACGCTGCCGCGCGCGGGCGGCGCTGGTGGTGGCGGTGGCGCCGCGGGCGGTGGCGGCGCGGCAGGTGGTGGCGGTCGCGGTCG
>DATEGZ010000321.1:0-3927 GCA_035279905.1 Vicinamibacterales bacterium | reverse complement strand
GCGCCGGCCGCCCGGCCTCGCTGGACGTGGCTCGCGCTGGCGGCGAGCCTGGCGCTGGTCGCCGTGGCCGGCACGAGCTGGCGCGAGTGGACCGTGCGCAACCTGACGGCGCTCGTCAATGCAGCCGTGCGTGACCACCGGTTCTGCACGCTCACCTCGACACCCGGCGCGCAGCGCCTGACCCTCGAAGAGGCCGCGCGCCGCTACGGCGTGTTCAACCGCGCGCTCGAGACGCTGCAGCCGCCGGCCGACGCGCTCGGCGGCGGGCCGGTCCGCATTCTCGAGCGGCATTCGTGCGTGTTCGACGGAGAGCGATTTGCGCACATCGTGCTGAGCTACAAAGGCTCGACCGTGTCGCTGCTCGTGCCGGAGACCGGCAATCGAAGCGCGCGGGTGTGGGGCGTGGGCCCGCCGTCGAGCGGCGCGCCGTCGATGCTCGCGGCGCCGGACGGATTCCAGGTCGCGGCGTTTCACGGCGCGCGCCGCATGGTCTTCGTCGTCTCGGATCTTCCCTCGCGCGACGTGCAGGACGTCGCGCAGGCGATGGCGGGCCCGGTGATGCAGGCGCTCTCCACAAATTGACGAGAGGTTCATCGCGATGAAGACGCTTACTCGCATCGGCATGCTCGCGGCGGTGGTCGCCTGCGCCAGCGCGGCGATGGTCGCGCGCGACTGGACCCAACCCACCGCCCCGTTGGCGCCGCGCGCCGTCGTCCTCGCGGAGTTGTTCACTTCAGAAGGCTGCTCGAGCTGTCCGCCCGCGGATACCCTGCTTCGACGCCTGGTCGCCGACCAGCCGATCGACGGCGTCGAGATCGTCGCGCTGGGCAGTCACGTCGACTACTGGGACCGCCTGGGCTGGCGCGATCCGTTCTCCTCGCCGGTGTTCTCCGGGCGCCAGGAGACCTACAGCGCGAGCGTCTTTCGATTGAACTCGACCTACACTCCGCAGCTCGTCGTCGACGGCACGCTCGAATCGGTCGGCAGCGACGAAGCGGCGGTCTGGCGGAACATCCGCAAAGCCGCGGCGCAGCCAAAGGCGGCAGTCCAGATCACAGCCACGCCCGCCGAGCAGTCGACCATCGAGCTCGCGGTGCACGTCGACGTCGGCGACCGTGTGCAACGAACGGGACCGGCGGAGATATTGGTGGCCGTGACCGAAGATGGACTCGAGAGCCGCGTGCAGCGCGGCGAGAACGGCGGCCGCACGCTCCTGCACAGCGCGGTGGTGCGCGTCTTGAAATCCGCCGCTCCGCTCCGTCTCGAGGATCAAACCGCGTCGACGACGGTGACCGTGCCGCTCGGCCATGACTGGCGGCTGCCCCACCTTCGCTTCGTCGCGTTCGTTCAGGAACAGATCAGCCGCCGCGTCCTTGGCGCCGCCGCGACGATGGTCGCGCACGCCGCAGAATAGCGAGACAGGAACCACCATGGCCCGCCCACCTCGTCACGTGACGCGCCGCGAACTCCTGAAGCTGAGCCCGCTCGTGGCGCTCGGGGCGTTTGCGGTGCCGGCGTGGCGGGACGCGCTGCTCGAACGTGGCGTCGCCTTCAGTGACGCGATCGCCGATCTCACGTTTCGACACGGCCATCTGGCGGCGACGTACCCGGACGCCGCCGCGGCGCCGCTCGAGGAATTCCCGTTCAACTTCTTCGACGTGCTGGAACCGGACATCGACTTCGCGGCGTGGTCGCTGAAGGTCGGCGGCAGCGTCGAACGCCCCGGCGCAGTGACCCTCGACCAGATTCGCGCCCTGCCAAAAATCACGCAGACCACGCGGCACGTCTGCGTGGAGGGCTGGGACGTGATCGGCCGCTTTGGCGGCACCCGGCTTCGCGACTTCCTCGCGATGGTCGGCGCGGCGCCGGACGCGCGGTTCCTCACGGTCACCTGCGCGGACGGCTACTACGAGTCGCTCGACATGGCGACGGCGCTCCATCCCCAGTCGCTGCTCTGCTACGAGATGTACGACCGCCCGCTCGAGCGAGGCCATGGCGCGCCGCTGCGGCTCACGCTGCCGACCAAGCTCGGCTACAAGCATGCGAAGTACCTCATGACGCTCAACGTCACGCGCGTGCTGCCGTCTCGCAACAGCTACTGGGGCGATCAGGGATACAGCTGGTATGCCGGCCTCTGACCCGACGCGCGATCGCGAACCGGTGCGCGAGCATCCGTGGGCCGTGCGGTTCACGCATTGGGGCACCGCAGTGACGGTGACCGTGCTCGCGATGAGCGGCCTGCAGATTTTCCGCGCGTTTCCGAGCTTCGGTCCGAAGATCCCTCAACAGAACTTCATCGACGGTGTGCCGGAGACCCTCGCGCTCGGCGGCTGGCTCGGCGGCGCGCTCCAGTGGCATTTCACGTTCATGTGGGTGTTTGCGGGCCTCGCCGCGCTGTACGTCGTGTCGCAGATCGCGTCAGGACACTACCGCACGGTGCTGTTCACGCCGCGCGATCTGCCCGGCGTGTGGCCGATGGCGCGCCACTACTTCCTCCGCGGGCCGAAACCGGCACCATCCGGGCAGTACAACCCGCTGCAGAAGCTCGCGTACACGACGACGTTGCTCTTCGGCGCCCTGTCGATCCTGAGCGGCGCCGTGATGTACAAGCCCGCGCAACTGTCGGGCCTGGCCTGGATCTTCGGCGGATTCCAGAACGCGCGCATCGTGCACTTTGCCGCGATGTGCGGGCTGCTGGCCTTCGTGCCCGGGCACCTGGTGATGGTGGCGATTCACGGCTGGGACAACTTCAGATCGATGTTGACGGGCTGGAAGGAACATCCGGAGTATTCGGGACCGGAAGCGCCGCGCTGAGGCGGCCGCCCCCGGCCCGACCGCGCGTGTGACTACATCCCGCAGCTGCCTGCGACGCCTTTGATCGAGGTCACAGAGAACGCTGGCAGCGTCTTGCCCATTCCGTTCGCCGGCGCCATCGCGTCGGGCTTGCCCATCGCCGTCTCCCCGTCGTGGCCGGTCACCGACACCTTGTGACCGACATGCTTGGAGAAGTCGACGTTCTGGCCCTGGAGCGCAAGCGTCTTGCCCATCTCTTCATGGCCCATCGCGCCCATGCCATCGTCTTTCTTCATGGCGTCCTGGCTCGCGGTGGCGTGCGTCAAGGTGTACGTGCCGTTCGTCTCGCCGGCGGCGACGCACCCCGTGTAGGTCTTGCTGGCGGGCTTGTCCATCTTGCCCATCGAACCCTGATGTGCCTGCGCCGTGGCGACGAAGATGCCCGTGCAGACAGTGACCGCCGCGAGGGCGGTCGTGATCGTTCTGGTCATGCGCACTCCTTGAACTGTTCGCGGTTGTCGGTGACCCCAGTGTCACCAGAAGCCCAATGTCCGCGTGCCCTCGTCTTATTCCCGCCCGGCAGCGCGCTAGCGGGCGGGCCTCGACGATTGGCACGGTCCGTGCTTTATACAAAAGTGTATGAAGCGGATCGCGTCCTGTCTCTGGTTCGACAGCCAGGCCGAAGCAGCGGCCGAGTTCTACGTTTCGCTTTTCAAGAATTCGAAGATCCTGCAGACGACGCACTACGGCGCGTCCGGACCGGGACCGAACGGCAGCGTGATGACCGTGCGCTTCCAGCTCGACGGTCAGGAGTACATCGCGCTCAACGGCGGACCCGTCGTCCGCTTCAACGAAGCCGTGTCGTTCGTGGTGAAGTGCGAGACGCAGAAGGAGCTCGACGCGCTCTGGCAGAAGCTGGTGGAGAACGGCGGCCAGGAAGTGCAGTGCGGATGGTTGAAGGACAAGTTCGGCGTGTCCTGGCAGATCCTTCCTGCCGCGCTCGACGAGCTCACCGACGACGCCAATCCTGACGCGCGCGATCGCGTGATGAAGGTGCTGCTGGCGATGAACAAGCTGGATCTCGCCGGGCTCGAGCGCGCGCACGCCGGCGCGGCGCCGGCCGCGGCCGCGGCC
>DATEGZ010000320.1:0-20875 GCA_035279905.1 Vicinamibacterales bacterium | reverse complement strand
CGCCGCTCCGCGCCCCTGTTGCGCGCCCAGGGTGACGAGACCAGCGAGCAACACGGCACAGCCGATGCCGAAGGCAGAGAACCGCAGGAGATGAGTGCTCATATGCGGTAGGTTCTAGCACGCGGGCAGGCGCCCAGTCACTTCTAACTTCGAACTTCCAACTTCGAACTTGACGCTTCGGTCTTCTGAGGTTTTCGCCAGTAGTCCATCGTCGACACGCGGTGGACGCAGCCGATCGTGCAATACGGCGCGCACCACTTTGGCGCCATGAATTCCTTGCGGATGTGCTCGACGGTGTAGTCCTCGAGCGGGATGCCGGGCGTGCCGCGCTGCTGGGAGCACCAGTGCACGAGGCCGTGCTCGCAGATGTAGAGGTAGCGCGCGCCCGCGCGGCAGTACCACTCGTTCGGCTTGCCCTCGGCGAGATTCTCCTGGAAGCCGCGGATGCCCGAGTACAGGTTCTTGAACACCTGCTTCGGTCCGCTGATCGCCTTCGTCACGTCGTCGAACACGCGGCGTTCGGGGCCGCCGAGCGGCTTGAGCAGGCCGTCGCCGTCGTGGATGATGCCGAGCGAGGTCGAGAAGCCGAGCTCGCGCGCGCGCAGGTTGATGATGCGCGCGTCTCCCGGATACTTTACCCCGCCGCCGACGACCGAGTTGATGTTGACGTCGAACTCGGCGTGCTCGGCCAGCCACTGCAGCCGCCTATCGAGCACGCGCAGGCTCTTCTTGCTCACCTCGTCGGGCTCGATGTTGTCGATGCTGATCTGCAGGAAATCGAGCCCGGCCTCGTTGAGCGCCTTGATGCGCTTCGGCGACAGGAAGTAGCCGTTGGTGATCAGTCCGGCCAGCGCGCCGTGCGACCGAATCGCGCGGATGATGTCGTCGAGCTGCGGGTGCAGCATCGGCTCGCCGCCGCTGAACGCGATGACCGACGCGCCGAGCGACGCCAGTTTCGCCACGCGCTTCTGCATCACCTCGAGCGGCACCGGCTGCGACACCTTGTCGAACTCGTTGCAATAGCCGCAATCGATGTTGCAGCGCCGCATCGGGACGATGTGGACGAGGAGCGGATGGTCGGTGTCCACGAGGCCGTGGACGAACTTCCGCACGACGCGGGCATTCCGGCTGGCTTTGCGCAGCAAGCGCATCACGACAGTATAACAAGTGGCGCGCCCGGGCCTTGCGCTAGGATGACTGGCAGCATCGACCTGCAGATCACCGACATGCGCTCCCGTCACCTCGCGATCCGGGCGTGGCTGGCTGGTCTCGTCGTGACCGCCCTGTCGGCGTGCGGCTCGAACGGATCGCCGGCTCAACCGTCTGCGGCGCCGGCTCCAGCGCCCGTGCCGGCCGCAACGGCGCTCACGATCGTCGGTCAGACGATTCTCAGCGCCGGCATGACGAGCCAGCTGACGGCGCACGCCCTCGACGGATCGACCGTGGCCGGCGCAACGTGGACGTCTGCGACGCCAACCGTCGCAACCGTGTCACCGCAAGGCTTGATCACGGCGATCGGCGACGGCACGTCCGCGATCACGGCCAGCGCTTCGTCGCTCAACGCCCGCGGGTTCGTCACGGTGCTCGTCCAGCCGTCGGGGAGCTCGACCGTCGTCCTCTCGGCCTGCACGAACATCACGAGCCCGGGGCGCTACGTCGTCGATCGCGACCTGCCGACTCCGTCGCCGTGCTTCAGGCTGTCGAATGTCGCGGACGTTCAGCTCGACTGCCTGAACCACTCGATGCTGGCGATCGTGCTCGACCACGCGAGCCGGGTGACCGTGGCCAATTGCGTGGTCGCCGCGAACATCAAGATGACGAATGTCGACGCCGTTACCGTCTCCGGCTCGACGATCACCAACGGCATTCTCTGGGAAGTGCAGAGCACCAACGTCGTGTTCAGCGGAAATACGCTCCGCATCACGAATACCGGCCTCGGGTCCCCGATCTTCCTCGACAGCGGATCGAACAACCGCGTCGTGAACAACACGGTGATCGGCGGGTACGACGGCGGCCGCGCCAACGTGGGTGCGGACGATGGCATCATCATCGCCAATGAGAGCGGCGATGTGGTCGAAGGCAACTCGATCAGCAACGTCTATGACGCCGGCATCGAAGGCCTGGGCGCGCTCACCGGAACGCGGCTGGCGAACAACACGATGAACAATCTCGGCATCACCGGCATCGGATCTTATTGGTGCACGGCGTGGACGAACACCAGCGTGGAAGGGAACAGCGTGACGTCCGCTCCCAGGCTGGCCTACATCTTCTACGACACTGGGTCGAAGTGCAGCGGACCCATCGTGCCCGCGGCTTTCAGCGACAATCAATTCATTGGCAACATGTTCCACAACCCCGCGCCGGGCACGTCCACCGGCACGAAGTTCCCCGCGATCCGGATCACGATGCCCGGGAGCGTTCAGCGCAACCTGATCCAGGGCAACGATCTGGGCACCTCCAACGGTCCCTTGCTCACGCCGCTGGACGGCTTCATCGATGGCGGCGGCAATTTGTGCGGGCCGTTCGACGCGGTATTCTCGAACTTCCCATGCGCGCAGTCCGCTCGGTCATCTACCTTCACGGTTTCGCCTCGTCTCCCGAGTCGTCCAAGGCCCAGCGTTTCCGGCGCGAGCTCGAGGCCCGCGGCGTCGGATACGCGTGTCCCGATTTCAACGAGCCGGCGTTCGAGTCGCTGACCGTCACGCGCATGCTCGATCAAACGGCGGCGGCGATTGCGGCCGCGCCCGTGCCGGTCGCGCTCGTCGGATCCAGTCTCGGCGCGTTCGTCGCCGTGCACGCCGCCGTTGGCGACGCGCGGAGCGCGCATCCGCGCGTCGATCGACTCGTGCTGATGGCGCCCGCGCTCGACTTCGGCGGCAACCGTCTGCGCCAGCTCGGCGAGCACGGGATCGACGAGTGGCGGCGCGCCGGGAAGCTGCGAGTGTTTCACTACGCACACCAGGCCGATCGCGACGTCGGCTACGCGCTTTACGAGGACGCGGCGCGCTACGATGCGTTCAGCGTGAACCTCGACGTGCCGGCGCTCGTATTCCAGGGCACGCGCGACGCGTCGGTCGATCCGTCCATGGTCGAACGCTGGTCGCAGTCGCGCGCGAACGTCGATCTCAGACGGCTCGACGACGAACATCAGCTGACGATGTCAATCGATCGAATCTGGGAGGAGAGCGCGGCGTTCTTCGGGTTGTCGTCGTGACGAGCGACAAGGAGCAGGCGTGATGAGAATGCAGCGAGCATGTGCCATCGTGGCGGCGGCGATCGCGGCCGCAGGCGTGCCGGCGCGCGCGGCCGTCGTCGATTCCGGCTCGACGGGGTTTACCGTCAAGATCGTGCAGCACGTCGCCGTGCCGCCCGCGAAGGTGTTTTCGACGGCGATTGCTGTCGGCACGTGGTGGAGCGCCGAACACTCGTACTCGGGCGTCGCCGCCAACATCACGATCGACCCGCGGGCCGGCGGGTGCTGGTGCGAGAAACTCCTCAACGGAGGCAGCGTGAAACACATGGAGGTCGTCTTCGTCGATCCAGGCAAGCTGCTGCGCTTCACCGGCGGGCTCGGGCCGATGCAGGCGATGGCCGCGACGGGTTCGCTCACGTGGGAGTTCAAAGCCGCGGGCGACGGCACCGATCTGACGTGGACGTACGCCGTGACGGGCTATCAACCTGGTGGATTTCAACAGCTCGCGCCGGTCGTAGACGGCGTGCTCGCGTCGCAGCTCGCGAGTTTGAAGACCGCCGCGGAGAAGAAGTAGCGAGCGCAAAGAAAAAGGCCGACGTCGACAGTGTCGACGTCGGCCCCCGCGCCCTCAGGCGAAGCGTGTACTACCGAGCGCCGAAACGACGGCGCGCGAACCCGACGGCCAGACCGGCGCCGACGAGCGTCATCGTAATCGGCTCAGGCACGGCGGCACCGACGGTCACGTCGAGCCGCGAGGAGAAGTAGCTCAGCGGATCCGCGCCGATGCTGTCGCCCATGCCGAGGATCCAGTTGCCCAGCGCATTCTCTCCGTTGAAGGCCGAGAGCGACTCCACCGGGCGGAACGTTCCAGTCAGCATCACCGGTCCCACCGCGGACCCGGCCTGATCGTCGAACGTGACCTGAATGCGGCCCCCGACGTTCACGTTGAGGTTATAGGTTCCGTCAGGGGTGTTGCTGCCCTGCGCGACGCCTTCGGGAGTGCTGTTGTACGTGTACACCAGGTCGACCCGCGTGCCGGACGGGCTGATCAGATAGAAGAACGTTTCTCCCGAGAACTCCTCGCCTGGGCTGGAGCACGTGCTCTGACCCGGCTGCATCGCGGGGTCGTCGCACTTGGCGAAGTCAATGAAGATATTGACGTCCGAGATCGTGCCGGCGCCGAGCGCCAAGGTGCGCGTGCTGTTGCTCGCGTCGAACGACCCGAAAATGGAGTCGGAAGCGGAGATCGTCGCGGCATGTGCCGGACCTGCCGCGAGCGCGACTGCCACGATAGCGAGAGATCCCAATCCGAGGCCCTTGCGAAGCATCCCATCCCCCTGCAAAACGAGAAACTTGCGTGACGAGTGTGGCCCAAATGAA
This sequence comes from Vicinamibacterales bacterium, assembly GCA_035279905.1. Taxonomy (GTDB): domain Bacteria; phylum Acidobacteriota; class Vicinamibacteria; order Vicinamibacterales; family SCN-69-37; genus DATEGZ01. Next base: position 16,302 of record DATEGZ010000320.1, on the reverse strand, counting down.
GCAAGAGTCGGGCCGCGCCGCCGCTGTCGAAGCGCTTCGCCTGTAAGCCACTGATTTCAAATCTGTTCGCCACCAGTGAGAAGCAGGGCGGCCCGGCCAATAGTCGGCGCGGGGGATACCTTATAGCTGCGGCTGGAGGCAATTCAGCCTCTCCGGCCCTCGTTCGGGCGAGGGCGGCCAGGCAAACGCCGCCCCGCGAGGCGGTCGAGCGCCGGATGTTGGTGAAGCTCATCGAGCAGTCGGGCCGGCTGGCCCGGTGCGACCGACGCGAGCTTCTGGTCCCACAGCGCGGCGAGGGCGACCAGCTCTCGTTTCAGGCCCTTCAATTCGCCAATCTGTCGAATGACGTCCACCAGTCGGGCGTCGAGCAGCGCGCGGACCGATCGACAGGGCGCGCCGCCGCGGTCGCGCTCCTTCAGCACGCGCGCGAGCTCGTTCAACGAGAAGCCGACGACGAGCGCCCGCTGGATGAGACGGACGCGTCCCACCGCCTCCGCCGGATACCGCCGGTAGCCGGCCGACGTCCGCTGGGGCCGCGCGATCAGGCCCTTGCGCTCGTAGTGGCGGAGCGTGTCTGTGCTCACGCCGCTCTGACGCGCCAGCTCGCGCGGTCCCAGCGTGGTCGAGCTCATCTGACGGCCTCCGTCGTCTTCGGCCGCCTGGTCACTCGCGTGGAGTCGCCCGTGTGGTGATCGCCGATCTGAAACTTCAGAAACGCGTGCACGGCCGCGAGCGCGTCCGTGTCCGTCGTGACGACGTCGACGCGGCCGCCGCGCGGCGTCTCGACGTATTTGTACGTCAGCCGGTCCTTGAGCTTCGCCATCTCGGCGGTGCCGGGCACCTGCTGCGCGTGCACTTCCATGGGCGCGTCGAAGTTGCCCGCCCCGAACATCTGGGCGATGTGCGGCAGATGCGCCCGGATCGCGTCGCGGTTGGCGGTGTCGGCCGGATCGTTCACGGAGACTTCGATCGCACCGCCGTCCTCGTAGAGCGAGAAATGGTGCGTGGTCTTGCTCTGGTCGAAGCCCATGACCATCTGGCCGCGGTGCTGCATCTGCGGATCCTGCCGTGCGGCCGCGAGCACGGACACTGAAGCGAGCGTCAGGGCGGCGAGCAGTCGAGTGAATCTCATGAGGCGGGCCTCCTTCGGCCCGCTCCGTACACTACAGGCGGGAATCGTTCCAGGGTCAAGGCGCGTTAAGATCGCTCCGGTATGGCTGATTCGGTGTCATCGGCCCGGCCGCAGCGCGAAAGCGTGGCGAGCTGGCTGGGCCTCAACCGCGCGACGCTCGCCGTGCTCGTTGTCATCGGCTGTCTCGGCCTCAGCGAGGAGATTTGGTACAACTTCCTCTCGCTGCACCTGAACGACGTCACGGGCGCGGTCCTCAAGGCGGCTGGGTATGTTGGCGTCATCGCGTCGATTACCAACCTGCTCGAGGGCTTCGGCTACATCATCGGCGGCACCATCGCGCACAAGATGGGCCCGCGCGTCGCGCTGACGGTGTCGGCGTTGCCGATGACAGTGGGCTTCACGATCATGCTCTCGACCGACAATCCGTGGGCGATCACGGCTGGCGCGCTGCTCATGACGAACTGGGAGCCACTGTCGGTGCCCGCGACGTTCGACGTCGTCGGCAGCGAGGTGCCGAAGAACCGCCGGACGATCGCGTTTGCCGTACAGAGCATTCAGAAGCGCGTGCCGAAAGTCATCGGCCCGGCGATCGGCGGCGTCGTGATTGGCGCGGTCGGCTACTGGCTCAATCTCACGCTCGCGTTCGCGCTCGTGGGCCTGGCGGTCGTGCTGCAGCTCGCGCTCACGCGCCAGATGAAGCCGAAGGCCGAGCCGGGGCACGTGCCGTTCCGCACGATCCTCAAGGAGATGCCGCGTGATCTGCGGTTGCTGCTGAGCGCAGAGATTTTCATTCGGTGGGGCGATTGGTTTGCGCGCAGTTTCGCGACGCTCTACGTCGTGAGCCTGCTGATGGATCGCTGGGGCTGGAGCAAACGGGACGCAGACGTGACGAGCGGGGTGTTGGTCGCGCTCACGGGCCTGACGGCGCTCGCGACGTACATTCCCGTCGCCAAGTGGGTCGATCGCTCGACGTCGCCGAAGCCGTTCATCGGCACGACGTTTCTGCTGTTCTCGCTGTTTCCGATTTGCCTGGTGCTCTTGCCCCGGCTCTGTGCCGCGCTCGGGATTCCCGTGATCGTCGGACTCGTGGTCACGTACGTCGTCAACGGGCTGCGCGAGCTGGGCGAGCCCGCACGTAAGGCCCTGATCTCGGGCGGCTTTCCGCCGAATGTTCGCGCCCGCGCCGTCGGCCTGTACTGGGGACTGCGCTCGTTTGCCTTCTTTCCGGCCCCGCTCGTCGCGGCGTACTTGTGGCAGCGCATCGGGCCCGACGCCACGTTTCTCATCGGCGGCGGGATCGGCATGATTGGCGTCGTCTGGTACGTCATCAGCAGCCGGCGAGCTGTGCGACAATCGGCCGCATGAACACATTGAAATACGGCGTCGCTCGTAGATGGGCGCTGCTCGTCACCACCTTGTGTCTCGTTCCAGTTCTTGCGGCAGCGCAGGGCGGGCGCGGGAATCAATCAGCCAATCTCCAGCAAGCGTCGCAAGCGATGCGGGCGGGCAGGACCGCCGAGGCTCTCGCGGCGGTACGCGAGGAGTTGAAAGCCAACCCCACGTCCACGCAGGCCGCGAGCATGCTCGACACGCTCGGCGCGACGGCCGACGCGCGCGCGGTGTTCCAGAAGATCATCGACGCGGCGCCGGATCCGGCGGCCAGGGCCGCGGCCCAGCGCGCGATGGCGATGTCGTACGCGTTCGACGGCGACTGCGCGAACACCGTCAAGTACGAGCAGATGGTGATCGCGTATCACGTCACGCGCGAAGCCTCCGCGCCGCAGGACGCGTTCTACCAGCAGGGCGAGATGGCCAATGAGGCCGCGCGTGTCTGCATCGATCACGGCCAGCTCGACGTGGCGGAGAAGTGGTACCGCACGGGATCAGAGCTCGGGCTCAAGGAGCCGGGCAACCAGACGCACCCGAAGAGCCTGTGGGACTTCCGGCTGACGCATGCGCTCGGTCGGCTCGCCGCGCGCCGGGGCAACGCGGCGGAAGCAAAGAAGCACGTCGACGCCGCGCGCAAGATCCTCGACGGCGATCCGGCGATGGCGGGGCAGCAGGAGCGCTTCTTCCCGTATCTGGTCGGCTACGTCGCGCTGTACACGAACGACCTCAAGACCGCGGAAGCGGAGCTCACCAGGGCGCTCGCGATCCAGGGCAACGACAGCGATCCCTTCATGCACACGCTGCTGGGCATGACGTACGAGAAGCTCGGCCAGGCCGACAAGGCGAAGGCCGAGTTCCAGCGCGGCTACGATCTGTCGACCGCGCACAATCCGCCGGCGGCCTTCTCGCGGCCGTTCACGAAGAAGAAGCTGGGACTTTAATCGGGCGATTGGGTCATTGGGTCATTGGGCTATTGTGCGTGCCTGGCTGGTCGTTGCCCTTGCCGTAGCCGCGCCGGCGTGGGTGCCGCTGCGGCAACCGGCACCACTGCCTTATCAGGATTCGTCGCGTCCCGTTGACGCGCGCGTGCGCGATTTGCTCGGGCGTATGACGCTCGAGGAGAAGTTCTGGCAGCTGTTCATGATCCCGGGCGATCTGGACACACCCGCCAACGACTACTCGCACGGCATCTTCGGCCTGCAGATCGGTACAGCGAAGGACGCGCCTGATTCGCCGCCCGCGGCGGCCGCACGCGCCCACGCTGCGCGCATCAACGCTATTCAGAAGTACTTCGTCGAGAAAACGCGGCTCGGCATCCCGATCATCCCGTTCGAAGAAGCCGTGCACGGCCTCACGCGCCCGGGCGCGACGATGTATCCGCAGGCGATCGCGCTGGCGGCCTCATGGGACACGAATCTGATGGCGCGCGTCGCGCAGGGCGTCGCGGCGGAGACCGCGAGCCGCGGCATCCGTCAGGTGCTCTCGCCCGTCGTCAACATCGCGGACGACGTGCGATGGGGGAGGGTGGAAGAGACGTACGGCGAGGATCCGTACCTCGCCTCGGAGATGGCGCGCGCGTTCGTCCAGGCGTTCGAGCGTGCGGGCGTGGTCACGACGCCGAAGCATTTCGTCGCGAACGTCGGCGAGGGCGGGCGCGACAGCTATCCGATCGACCACAGCGAGCGCGCGCTGATCGAGCGCTACTATCCGCCGTTCGTCGCGTCGATTCGCGCGGGCGCGCGTTCGGTGATGGCGGCCTACAACTCCGTGGACGGATCGCCGGCGACGCAGAATCGGCATCTGCTCACCGACGTGCTCAAGCGCGACTGGGCGTTTCCGGGGTTCGTGATCTCCGATGCGTCAGGCACGAGCGGCGCGACCGTGCTGCACATGACTGAGGCCAACACTGCGTCGGCGGCCACCGACGCGTTCAACGCCGGCCTCGACGTGGTGTTTCAGTCGTCCTACGGGCAGCAGCGTCCGTACCTCCACGCCCTCCAGCGCGGCTTGGTTCCGATGCCGGTCATCGACGCCGCGGTGGCCCGGGTCCTGCGCGTGAAATTCGAGCTCGGCCTGTTCGAGCATCCGTACGTCGACGAGGACCGCGCCGCGGCGGAAAACGGCAGCGCGGACCACCGCGCGCTCGCGCGCGAGGCCGCCCGCGCGTCGATCGTGCTCTTGAAAAACGACGCCGGTGTGTTGCCGCTCGCGAAGAGCGCGCGATCGATCGCCGTCATCGGCGTCGACGCGGAAGAGGCTCGGCTCGGCGGGTACAGCGGCCCCGGCAATCAGAAGGCGTCCATCCTCGACGGATTGCGGCGCGCCGTCGCGAGCGCCGCGGCGATTCGCTACGCGCCCGGTCCCGGCCGGCTCGTTCGCGACTTCGATGTTGTGCCGGGCGCGCAGCTCTCGTCCGAGAGTGGCGGCCGGACGGTCCAGGGGCTGACCGGCGAGTACTTCGACAACCCGCGCCTCGAGGGCGCGCCTCGGCTCACGCGCACCGACACGCGCATGGACTTCCGCTGGACGCTGAATGCGCCGGGTCGCGGCATTCCGTTCGATTGGTATTCGGTCCGCTGGACCGGCACGGTGCTCGTGCCGGCCTTGGGCGTCACGAAGATCGGCGTCGAGGCAAACGACGGGTACCGGCTGTTTCTCGACGATCGACTCGTGATCGACGACTGGCAGAAGCGATCGTTCGGCACGCGCACCGCCGACGTGACGCTTGCGCCCGCGTCGCGGCACGCGATTCGTCTCGAGTACTTCGAAGCCACCGGCAACGCGCGAGTGAAGCTGGTCTGGAACGCAGGCGTCACCGACGACAGCGACGCGAAGATCGTGAGCGCGGTGAGCCTCGCGCGCGACTGCGACGTCGCCGTCATCGTCGCCGGCGCGGAGGAAGGGGAGTTCCGCGACCGCGCGCGCCTCGGCTTGCCGGGCAAACAGGAAGCGCTGATCAACGCCGTCGCCGCGACGGGCAAACCGACCGTCGTCGTCCTCATTGGAGGAAGTGCGATTGCCATGCCGTGGCTCGATCGCGTCGCCGCGGTGATCGACGCGTGGTATCCCGGTGAGGCGGGCGGAGAGGCGGTCGCAGACGTGCTCTTCGGCGACGCGAACCCGGCCGGCCGCCTGCCGCTCACATTTCCGGTTTCCGAAGGCCAGCTGCCGCTCTACTACAACCACAAGCCAACGGGCCGCGGCGACGACTACGTCGATCTCACCGGCCAGCCGCTGTTTCCGTTCGGGTTCGGATTGAGCTACACGACGTTCGAGTACTCCGGCCTCGCGATCGAGCCCGGAGAGATCGGCGCGGACGGATCGACGACGGTGCGATTCACGGTGACGAACTCAGGCAAGCGTGCGGGCGACGAAGTCGCGCAGCTCTACGTGCGCGACCTGCTGGCGTCCGTCGCGCGGCCCGTGATGGAGCTCAAGAAGTTCCGCCGCGTGCATCTCGAGCTGGGCGCGAAGGAAGAGATCGTGTTTCAACTCGGCCGTGACGATCTTCAGATGCTCGACAAAGACCTGCACTGGGTCGTCGAGCCCGGCGCCTTTCGAATCATGATCGGGGCGTCGTCGAAGGACATCCGCCTGCGCGGACAGCTTACCGTTCGCTAGCCGGCGCGCCGAGCTTGAAGACGTTGGCGTGCGCGCCCTTGATCGCGTTGCGCGAATCGACGATCAGCTTGGCCTGTCCGACGATGGCGTTGTAGTCGAGCACCTTGTGATCGGTGACGATCACGACGCAGTCAGCCCGTTCGAGCGCCTGAGGCGTGAGCGCGACGGACTTCAGATCCTCGGCGCCGGGCCAGTCGCGCGCGGAGAGGGTCGCGACGTAGGGATCGTGGTAGCTGATCTTCGCGCCCTTCTGCTTCAGCACCGCCATCACGTCGAGCGCCGGCGACTCGCGCATGTCGTCGATGTCGCGCTTGTACGAGATGCCGAGCACGAACACGTTCGCGCCGCGCACCGCCTTGCCGTGCGAGTTGAGCGCGTCGGTCACCTTGTCGACGACGTGGTGCGGCATCGCGCCGTTGACCTGGCCGGCGAGCTCGATGAACCGCGCCTCAAAGCCGACTTCTTTCACCTTCCACGAAAGGTAGAACGGATCGATCGGGATGCAGTGGCCGCCCAGGCCGGGGCCCGGGTAGAAGGGCATGAACCCGAACGGCTTGGTGGCCGCGGCGTCCACGACCTCCCACACGCTGAGCCCGAGCCGATCGCACATCAGCGCCAGCTCGTTGACGAGGCCGATATTGACCGCGCGGAACGTGTTCTCGAGCAGCTTCACCATCTCGGCGACCTTCGGCGAGCTGACCTCGATCACCGTGTCGATCGACGCGCCGTACAGCGCCTTCGCCAGCGACGAGCACGCCGGCGTCAGGCCGCCGACGATCTTCGGCACGTTCTTGGTGTTCCACTTCTCGTTGCCCGGGTCGACGCGCTCGGGGGAAAACGCGAGAAAAAAATCCTTCCCGGCCTTCAGGCCGCCCTTCTCGAGAATCGGCTGGACGACTTCCTCCGTAGTACCCGGATAGGTGGTCGATTCGAGGATGACGAGCACGCCCGGGTGCAGGTGTGCAGCGATCATCTCGACGGCCGACACCACGTAGGAGAGATCGGGGTCCTTGGTCTTGCGAAGCGGCGTCGGCACGCAGATGTTGATCGTGTCGAGCGATGCGACGATCGCGGCGTCGGTGGTCGCGGACAAACGGCCGGCCTTGTGAAATTGCGCCACGTCCGACGTCGGCACGTCCTGGATGTACGACTCGCCCCGGTTGATCGCCTCGACTTTGCGCTTGTCGAGGTCGATGCCCGTCGTCTTGAATCCGGCGCGCGCGAGCTCGACGGCCAGCGGCAGGCCGACGTAGCCGAGGCCGACGACCCCGACGCGGGCGGTGCGGGCGGTAATTTTCTGGTGGAGCGCTTCGGCGATGGAGGACAGCGTGGTCGCGGGAGTCACGCCAAACAGTGTAAGTGAGGAACGGCGAAAACTACTCCCGGCGTCGTTTCATGCTGTAATTACAGTACTGACCTTGCGGGGGAGCCATGCTGATCAAGCCTAAGCGGCCGTGGGATTTGCCGTACTCGGACGTCACGCCGGAGGCGGCGTACCATTCGCGGCGCGATTTCATCAAGGTCGCCGCGGCCGGCGCGATTGGCGCCGTGGCGACGTCGATGGTGGGCCGCGCCGAGGGCGCCCAGACGCCGCAGGGCCTCGCCGATCTTCCCAACGTCAAGAAGTCCAGCTACGTCACCGACGTCGAGGTCGATCCGCTGAACTCGTACGCGCAGATCACGAACTACAACAACTACTACGAGTTCGGTACCGGCAAGACGGACCCCGCCCGATACGCCCCGCGGCTGACGACGCGGCCGTGGACCGTGAAGATCGACGGCATGGTCGCCAAGCCCGGCGACTACGCGATTGACGACCTCATCAAGACCAACCAGCTCGAAGAGCGGATCTACCGCCACCGGTGTGTCGAGCGCTGGTCGTACGTCATCCCGTGGGTCGGATTTCCGCTGAAGACGATCATCGACAAGGTGCAGCCGACGTCGCAGGCGAAGTACGTGGAGTTCACGACCCTGATGCGCGCGAGCGAGATGCCGTCGCTTCAAACAGCCGGTATCCCGTTCCCGTACATCGAAGGCTTGCGGATGGACGAAGCGATGCATCCGCTCACGCTCGTCGTCGTCGGTCTCTACGGGAAGATGCTGCCGAACCAGAACGGCGCGCCGATCCGGATTCACATTCCGTGGAAGTACGGCTTCAAGAGCGGGAAGTCGATCGTGCACATGAAGTTCACCGACGTGCAGCCGAAGAACACGTGGGCCGTGCAAACACCGAACGAATACGGCTTTTACGCGAACGTGAATCCGACGGTCGATCATCCCCGGTGGAGCCAGGCCCGGGAGCGAAGAATCCCCTCGCTCTTCCTGGATCGGCCGACGCAGATGTTCAACGGGTACGGCGATCAGGTCGCGAGTATGTACGCCGGCATGGACCTCCGAAAGTTCTTCTGACGTGTCGCGCCTCTCCGGCTGGATCGATGCTGTCGCCGGGTCGCGCGTTTTCAAGCCGCTCGTTTTCCTCGCCTGCCTCACGCCGGGGGCGTGGCTCGCGTACCGCGCCTATCAGGCGCTGGCGCTCGGGCAGGAGCTGGCCCTCGGCGCCGATCCGGTCAAGACGTTCGAGCACGAGACCGGGCTCACCGCGCTCTCGATCCTGCTGATCACGCTGTCGATCACGCCGGTGCGCCGGCTGCTGCACGCCAACCGGCTGCAGCGCGTCCGGCGGATGCTCGGCGTATGGTCGTTCACCTACGCGTTCACCCACGTGTGTATGTACCTGGTGTTCGATCAGAGCTGTTACTCGATCGGCACGTGCGAGTTCCGGGCAATCTGGGAAGACATCCTCAAGCGCCGGTTCATCTTCGTGGGGATGCTGGCGTTTTCGATCCTGCTCGCGCTCGCGATCACCTCGACGAACGGGTGGGTGCGCCGACTGAAGAAGAACTGGCAGCGCCTCCATCGTCTGGTCTACGTGGCCGCGGTCGCGGGCGTCGTCCATTTCATCTGGATCCAGAAATCCGATATCCGTGTCCCGTTGCGGTTTGGATTCTGGCTGCTCGTGCTCTTGATGGTGCGCGTCGGCCTGACCATTCAGAAGCGCCGCGCGCACGTCGCGAAGCCCGTAACTGCTTGACGCAATTCGGGTTGGGGCCTGTCTGACCCCGGCCATTCGGCCGCCAATACGCCCGCTCAGGGGGCAAATCCGCCCTTTGAGGACAATTCTGTGGCCCGGCCCGGGCGAGGGGGGCTATTCTGCCTCCGCGAAGACTTTGCCCGTTGGAGGGTTATGCACAAGCCGATCAAGTACGTCGAAAAGGGAGCCACGTATGCCGCGAAGGGCGCGTGGGCCGTGTTCGACGCACTCAACAGCATCAAGCCGAACGAGTCGTTCACGCCGAAGTGGTCCGACAAGCCGCTCCTGAAGTCGTGGCAGAAAGTGAAGCCGCCGCTCGGATGGCCGCGTGAGACCGACTCGCTCTGTCCGACGTGCGTCCGCGAGGCGCGCCAGGAGATTCTGGACGGCAAGCGCGACTACAAGATCCTCCTCACGGAGAAGATCGGCGAGATCAAAGCGCAGATCATCGAGCGCGACGGCAAGATCCTGATGATCAAGGACTGCCCGATCCACGGCCACTTCGAAGACGTGATGGCCATGGATACGGAGTTCTTCAAGCACCTCGAGGAGTCGTTCCCCGGCTCCGACATGCGCGCGCACAACGACGACAAGCTGCACAACCACGGCTCGTCGACGATCAAGTACGGGCGCGGCTCGGTGCTCACGATCGACCTGACGAACCGCTGCAACATGATGTGCGATCCGTGCTTCATGGACGCGAACCAGGTCGGGTTCGTCCACGAGCTCGCCTGGGAAGAGATCAAGACGCTGCTCGACAACGCGATCACGATCAAGCCCAAGCGCCAGATGTCCGTGCAGTTCTCGGGCGGCGAGCCGACGCTCTCGCCGTACTTCCTGGACGCCGTGCGCTACTCGCGCAAGGTCGGCTACAACTCGGTCCAGGCGGCGACCAACGGCATCGAGTTCGCCAAGAGCCCGGACTTCGCGAAGGCCGCGGCTGACGCGGGCCTCCGCTACGTGTATCTGCAGTTCGACGGCATCGGCAACGCCGCCAACTCGCATCGTCTCGTCGGCAACCTGTTCGACGTCAAGCTGCGCGCGATCGAGAACCTGTGGAAAGCGGGCGTCGAGATCGTGCCGGTGACGACGATCGTCAACGGCGTGAACAACGAGCAGGTGGGCCGCATCATCCAGTTCGCGCTGGACAACCCGAAGCGCATCAGCTTCCTCTCGTTCCAGCCGGTGTCGTTCACCGGCCGCGACGAGGAGATCACGGACGAGCGCCGGCAGGCGCAGCGCTACACGCTGTCGCACCTGGCGCACGACGTGAAGAAGCAGACGGGCCTCGGCGAGCCGGTGCGCGACTGGTTCCCGATCTCGTTCATGGGCACGTTCAGCGACTGGGCCGATCTCGCCCACGGGCCCGAGCACGACTGGGGCTCGCTCTCCTGCGGCTGCCACCCGAACTGCGGCGTCGGCATGGCCGTGATGATCGACAAGGAGACGAAGGAAGCGAAGCCGGTGCCCGAGTTCATCAAGCTGGACTCGCTGGCCAAGGATCTCGCGAAGGTCAACGACGCGGCGCGCGGCAAGTTCCTCTCGGTCGTCGGCATGGCGCTGGCGCTCGTCAAGAACTACGACCCGTTCAAGTCGCCGACGCACTTCAAGATCACGGACCTGTTGAAGAAGTTCGACAAGACCTTCAACGCGACCGGCAAGAACTACGGCAAGGTTTCGGGCGACCGGACGATGGACGACATCGAGAAGCGGCGCGGGGATCGGTGGAACTTCCTCTTCATCGCGGGGATGTGGTTCCAGGATCTCTTCAACTACGACTTCCGCCGCACGGAGCGCTGCATCATCCCGTACGCGACGCAGGAGGGCGAGATCAGCTTCTGCGCCTACAACACGGGCATCGGCTGGCGGAACATCATCGAGAAGATGCACATGACGGCCACGCTCACCAAGTGGTACGACGAGCACGGCCGGCACGAGATCTTCGCCGGCGGCAAGAAGGTCGCGCTCGAGTCCACCGACCACAGCCTCAAGCTCAACGCCGAGGCCGTGGCGAAGGGCCGCCAGACCGATCTCGACGAGAAGGGCATCGCCAAGAACGCGCGCGAAGAGAAGCTGCGCGCGCGCAAGGCGCAGCAGGAACACCAGAAGATGGCCGAGCTCTACCGTCAGGTCGTGCTGAAGGAAGCGAAGCCGGAAGTCGCGACCGGGCTGCAGATTCAGGGGCTCGGGAAGAAGAAGGACGACGTCGTTACCCACTAAGGCCTGCCTCGCCGAAGCCTCGGCGAAGGCGGGTTCGGCGGGTTCGACTAGTTCGACCCTTCGACAAGCTCAGGGTCGTCCCGAGCGAAGTCGAGGGACGACGGGTTCCGCGGGTTCTACCTCAACAAGCCACAACGGCGGGCCGGCTGAAGCGATTCAGCCGGCCCGTTGTGTTTTGCCTAGCCCGCGTCCGGCGTGGCGCGACGGCCCGTCAACTGCTCAATCTGAATGCGGTAGAGAAGCGGCGTGCGGCGTTCGTGCGCGGAGTCCGGTTTGAGACCGCCAGGCAGCCACCAGGCGGCGTGGAGTTGAAGGAGTTCGTTGGCCCGATGACGAGCGTCAGCCGTCGCTGAGGAGTCGTCGAGCTCCTGGTAACGCCCGAAGGCGACGACGGCGGTCCAGTTGTCCCGATCGACCACCTCGTCCACCTCGACGCAGACTTTCGGGTTGAGACGCATCCACTCCACTTTTTGGCCGAGGATGGAAAACGAGTAGAGGAAGTCCTCTGCGGGATCAAGATAGAAGAAGAAGGGCACGACGTACGGTTGGTTGTCACGCGCGCAACCGAGCCTGCCGTGCCGGGCGCGGTTGAGCACGTTCCGGCATTCCACGACAGTCAATTCGTGAATGCGCATCGCCATCGGAGTTGCCTGGGCGGCCTGTAGCTTACCGCAATCGATCAGGGGTCTGGCGTTTCGCACGGAGGGCTGCAGATTCAGGCGCTCGGGAAGAAGTGAACGAGGGACGTTGCCGCGTCCCGCGAGAGGCAGCGCGGCGACTCAGAGCGGCGCACCTTACTGCACCATGATCGCTAGTTCTTGACGGTCCCATTGGCCAGGCTCAGACTCGAGTTGGCGGGGTTTTTCGAGGAGGCGGCCATGAGCTGCGTCAAGCACTTCCTTGGCATCCGTTGGGAACGACATACCTGGGACCGCCGTGTCACGCTGGCGCGGGACCAGTCATCGCCCCAGACGGACATGTGGGGCCGGTCTTTTCTCGTGCCTGTGGCGCTCTGCCACACCGAGTATGTCTGTCGACGCTGCGGCGCGATCAAGGACGATGGCGACTGCTTCTGTGAGAAAGCGGAAGCGGACGCATGCGCGATTCGCCTGGCGTGGCTTGCGGAAGTACGCGACGAGCACGCTCAGCCGCCGATGCGCACGTAGCCTCGCTTGAGATGCTTCGTCACGATGGCCTCCCCGGCCGCAGCGGTACACCGAATTCGGCTCGAGCGTCCTCCGAGGTATGACGGCTGTCATACCGGTCCTCGTCCGGACCGGACATGATGCCTGCGGCGTGCCTCGTCGACTCGTCGTTCTGCTGATCCGTCCGTCGCGCTACGACGATGAGGGCTACGTCGTCCGTCACTGGCGAGGGACGCTTCCCAGCAACACGCTGGCTTGTCTCGATGGCTTGACCCGCGAGGTCGTTGCCAGCGGTTCGCTCGAGCCTGTCGAGGTGGAGTTGCACACGTTCGACGAGGCCGTGGATCGGGTCGAGCCTCGACGATTGGGCCGGCTGCTCCGGCGGCGCGGCACAGTCGGCGTCGCGGCGCTCGCCGGCGTGCAGACCAACCAGTTCCCGCGCGCCAGTGATCTCGCCCGGCAGCTGACGGCCGAGGGATTCCAGGCGATGATCGGCGGGTTTCATGTCAGTGGGTCGGTCGCGATGTCGCCGGCCGTGCCGCCCGAGTGCCAGGCGCTGCTCGACGACGGGATCACCCTCGTGGCCGGCGAAGTGGAGCAGCACTGGGGCAAACTCCTGCAGGACGCGGCCGCCGGGCGCCTCGCCGGACTGCACAATCTGCTCCACGATCAGCCGACGCTCAAGTGCGCGCCGCTGCCGGCGCCATCGCGTCGCCTGCTGCGGAAGTTTGCCGTGCGCGGCTATGGGACGATCGACGCCAGCCGCGGCTGCCCGTTCAACTGTTCGTTCTGCACGATCATCAACGTCCAGGGCCGGTTCATGCGCAGCCGGAACGCCGACGCCATCGTCGACCACGTGCGGCAGCACTACCGGTTCGGGACGCGATCGGGCCTCCGGAACTACTTCTTCACCGACGACAACTTCTCGCGCAACCCCGAGTGGGAAGCCATCCTCGACGGACTGATCGCGCTCCGCCGCGACGAGGATATCGCGGTGGACTTCATGATTCAGGTGGACACGGTCGCCGCGCGCATTCCGCGGTTCGTCGACAAAGCGGCTCGCGCCGGCTGCGTGCAGGTGTTCATCGGCATGGAATCGCTGCGCGAGGACAATCTCAGAGCCGCGGGCAAGCGGCAGAACAAAGTGAGTGAGTATCGCGCGGCAATCGCGCGCTGGCACGAGGCCGGCATCGTCTGTCACGTCGGCTACATCATCGGGTTTCCGTTCGACACGGCGGAGCGAGTGGAGGCGGACGTGCGTGCGCTTGCCGAGGAAGTCCTGGCGGACCAGGCCTCGTTCTTCATGCTGACGCCGCTACCGGGTTCGCGCGATCATCTCGACGCGGTCACGGCCGGCGTACCGCTCGACGCGGACTTCAACAAGTACGATTCGTTCCACCCGGTGCGATCGCATCCACTGATGTCGCCCGAGGAGTGGACAGGTGCGTACGAGCATGCGTGGGAGGCTTTCTATTCGTTTGATCACATGCGGCAGGTGCTGTTGCGGCAGAACCCGCACACCTACTGGGGCATGTTGAAGTGCTTTCTCTGGTATCGCGCCGCGATGATCGAGCGGTCCCATCCGATGGTGACGGGCTTTGTGCGGCTCAAGGATCGACGATCGCGGCGGCCGGGATTCGCGATCGAAGGCCGAATGCGCTTCTTCCTGCGGCGCGCGCGCGAGCTGTCGCGATGTGCGCGAGACTACGCGGGCTTGGTGCTCGAAATGCAGGAACTGTGGTTGGCGACCAGAATCCATCGCAGCGACGATCGTGCCGACGGGCTGTTGCGTCGCTGGCGCCTCCGCGCGGCCGACCGGCTGCGCCTGAAGACCCGCTGGAGTCACGTTGAGCGCCCGCTCGCACCTCCGTGGATGCGATGGCGCCGGCCGCGCCTGACGCGTCCGCGGGATCTGCGAAACGCGGTCGCGTTTCTGGTCGCCATGGCCACAGAACGGTTCTGACCGATGTCGCGATCGTTCATTGCGATTCTGCTAGATTGTCGAATGGCACTCGGTCCGGGTGCCGTTCCCGTGCCCGTCCCTGAAAGGATGAAGCGATGACCACCCGACCTGCTTCGCGCCGCTGGTCCTTCGCGATTGCGATCGCCTGCCTGTTCGTTGGGGGCGTTCTGTTCGCGCAAGGCCCCGGCGCCGCTCAGCCTTCCGCACCGATCAACGCCTCTGACGATCCCTTGCTTCGCGGCCTCAGCTTCCGATCGATCGGTCCCGCCGTGATGATGGGCAGGCTCGACGACATCGAAGGCGCCGAGAAGGATCCGATGACGATGTACATCGGATTCGCGACGGGCGGCCTCTGGAAGTCCACGGACGGCGGCATCCACTGGCAGTCCCAGTTCGACGAGATGCCCAATGCGTCGATTGGTGACATCGCCATCGCGCCCTCGGATCCCAACGTCGTCTATGTCGGCATGGGAGAGCCTAACAACCGTCAAAGTTCGTCGATTGGGAACGGCATGTACGGCACGAAGGATGGCGGCAAGCACTGGACGTTCCTCGGTCTGGACGACGTCCAATCGATTGGTCGTGTCGCGGTCGATCCCGTCAATCCGAACGTCGTGTTCGTCGCGGCGGTCGGGCATCTCTTCGGCTCGAACGAAGACCGTGGCCTCTACAAGTCGATCAACGGCGGTCAGGCCTGGAAGAAAGTGAAGTACATCGACGCGGACACAGGATTCAACGACGTCCAGATCGATCCCGTCAATCCCAGGATCGTTTACGCCTCGTCGTATCAGCGACGGCGGACCTGGTGGGGCGTGAACGGCGGCGGCCCGGGCAGCGGCGTGTGGAAGTCCATCGACGCCGGCGAGACCTGGACGAAGCTCTCTGGCGGCGGCTTTCCGGCGCCGTCGGATGGGATTCTCGGGCGCATCGGTCTGTCGATCTATCGCGCGAAGCCGTCAACGATTTTCATGATTGCGGAGGTCGGTGCTGAGGGCGGCATTCAGGTCGGCGTGGGTGACGACGGCGGACCGCAGAAGCCGGGCGCGCCGTGCTGCGGCGATCCAGGATCGCGCAACGGAGCGGCGCGAAGCGGCGTGTGGCGTTCGGATGATGCCGGCAAGACGTGGACGTTTCTCTCGAACGTCAACAACCGGCCGATCTACTACAGCCAGATCCGCGTGGACCCGACGAACGACCAGAAAGTGTTTCAGGGCGGCGCGCAGGCGCAGATGTCGCTCGATGGCGGCAAGACGTGGCAAGGCTTGCAGGGAACGGGCCACGGCGACTATCACGCCATCTGGATCAATCCGAAAGATCCGCGCAACGTCGCGGTCGGGCACGACGGTGGCCTCGACATCAGCAACGACGGCGGATTCTCGTGGGACTACCACAACGACATGGCGCTCGGGCAGTTCTACCAGGTGTCGGCCGACATGCGCCGGCCGTACTACGTGTGTGGTGGCCTGCAGGACAACCAGGCGTATTGCGGCCCGAGCGCGGTGAGGTCGACCTACGGCGGTGTCAACACCGATTGGTACAACATCGGCGGAGGCGACGGTTTCTACACGCGGCAGGATCCCACGGACTGGACGATTCAGTATGCCGAGTCGCAGAACGGGAACATGCAGCGCCATGATCTCCGCAACGGCACGAGCAAGAGCATCCGACCGAACCCGGGTGGCGGCGGACGCGGCGACATCTTCAATAGATTTGAGATCGTTCTCTCCGATAATTGAACGGG
>DATEGZ010000319.1:0-31697 GCA_035279905.1 Vicinamibacterales bacterium | reverse complement strand
CTTCAAAGCACGACAAAAGGAGGGATCAGTTTTACTGTCGTCCCGTTAGATCGGCGTAGAATGAACGCCCTGCCGGTGGATCACTTTCCGACCGGCGCACTGGCCTAATTTCCGAGCGGCGTCAGCAGAAGGCCAGTGTGTAGGGCCAAATCAAACTCCGGCAGGTGCTGAGACCATCGCGCTTCAATTACCGATCGGAGTCGATGCTCCTCGCTTTCGGACAGATGACGCACGCGGCTGTTGTCTTCCTTCCGGTGGCGAGTCGCGCGTACGGGATTGCTCGAGACCTTGCCATTGGCGATCGCCAACCGAAACATCAACGACAAGAACGATCGGTGATGGTTCACCGTGGAGGACGCCCAACCATTTCGCTTAGCGGCGGCATCCAGGGCTTGTTCGATCTCCGTTGAGGTAAGCGATTCCGCGAGCCGATCTTTACCAAACCAGCTGAGAACTCGGGCGAGCCGTGTGATGTCTTCCTTGGACGTTCGCTTCCGCAGTTCAGAGTGAGTCAAGGCGTCGGCGCCGAGTTCAGTCAACGTTGCCCGGCGGCTTCGCAGTCGCTCAGGAAGTTTCTTACCTTCCAGCACCTCGGTCTTCCGCTTATGCAGAAGCGCGATCGCCGTGCTCTTTCGGCCTGCTCTTTCACGCCGAATCCGCCCGCTCGCGTCCGCGTAGCGAATGTGCCAAACGCCTGAGCCAGGCTTTCGCTCGAAGACTCCTCGCCGCTTCATCTGATCCGGAGCATAGCGGCGTCGCTCCGGCGCCGTGTGCGTCTCAACCGCTGCAGGAAGCTGCAATGCGCTGCAAGGTCGCGCACAGGACTGCAGCGAGGTACAAAGTGATGGCCCTGCGAGCAGCTGCGGTTGACTTCGCGAGACGGCTGCCATGAAGATTGCTTAACTGCGGCGTTTGGATTTCGCGCCAGGTCGCAGGCCGGGAGAGCGCAATCAAGTCGCTCTCACCCTCGCAACACGAGGGCAGGCGTTAGACACCGAAGCCCGCACTCTCGCGCTAATAGCGGGGAGAGCAGCAGGGGGTGGTTTGGGACGGGGGGCGGCTGGCTGCCGTCTGGAACCCGACACTCTAAGCCCCAGGTGGCTCTTCTGGAACGGCGGCAGATCAAATCTGCGTCCACAGGGTGAACGCAGCGAGGGGCGACGGAAGACGACGCTGACGGCGACACCGAAGTCAAGGTCGGGGTGTCGCCGTGTCGCTGGAACCCATTCTCCTTAGCCGTAAACAAGCCGCGGCATTCCTATCCATCAGCCTGCGGTCCATTGACTACCTGATTGGCCAAGGGCGATTGAAAACTCGCCGTGTCGGCGGCCGCGTGCTCATTCCGCGCCACGAATGTGAACGATTCGCAAGCCAAGACAATCCGAAGCCCATCGTGCAGGAGGCTCGCCATGGCGATAAGCCTGCGCGGTGAATCACTCGTCGATGCTGCTTTGTCGTACGCCCTTCGCGGCTGGCCGGTCTTTCCGATCCGCCCCGAAGGGAAACGACCGCTCACTGCGCACGGCTACAAGGAAGCAACAACATCCCCAGAGATCATTCGCGCGTGGTGGACGCGCTGGCCGAAGGCAAATATTGGCGTCGTAACCGGTTCGCCATCCAGCCTAATTGCTTTGGATATCGATGTGCACCACGGCGGGGAGGAATCTCTCGCCGCTCTAGAGGCGCAGCACGAAAGGCTTCCGACGACTCTTGAGTCAAGAACCGGCTCGGGCGGTAGACACTTGATTTTTCTCGCACGTCGACCGGCTCGAGTCCGGAATTCGGCAGGCAAGCTGGGGCAGGGACTCGATATTCGTGGCCAAGGCGGCTACATCGTCGTGCCGCCGTCAATCCACATGTCTGGCCGACCGTACGAATGGTCAGGGACCGTGGAACTAGCGGTCTTGCCGGATTGGCTCGAGGATGATTTCGCTGCGGGGACAAACAAATCAAATGAGGCGGGACAAGACGACCTTCCTACGATCCTCCAGGGCACCAGAAACTCAACGCTCACTAGCCTAGCCGGCAGCATGCTGCGTCGCGGAATGTCGCGGGAGGCGATCGAGGCCGCACTCATGAAGGACAACGCCTTTCGATGTCACCCGCCACTACCAGAGTCCGAGGTTCGCGAGATCGCCGCGAGCATCGAGCGGTACCCCCGCGGGCAGCACCTTAGGCAAGGCTCCTATTCGCCTTCCTCGCCCGCCGAAACGGTCACCGACGTGACCCCACTTGGGAACGAGATCCGCCGGGTCGTGTTGGGCTCCGACCTGGTTGCATTCGACAAGCGTCGCGAAGTCGAGCGCCGGGTCCGGGCTGAACTGGAGAGGCAGGGCGAGTTTTTCCGGACCAAAGATGGCAGGGCCTTTTATTTCGATCATCGGGACCGACGACCTCTGGACATTGAGCAGAGCACATTTGAACGGCTCGTCGGCCAGATGACGGGGCTGAGCATGACAGAGAGCTATCTAACGTTCGCGATCGATTTGCTGCGGACGCGAGCCATGCGGTCAGCCCCGATCGTCGAGCTGCATTCATTCTCGCACTACGACCCGTCTACAGGACTCGTCGCAGTATCGGACGGCGGACCCGGGATTTGGCTACGTTCCGCGAGCGGGAAGTGGGAAAGCACGAGGAACGGTCAAGGGGGCTTGTTCTTCCACTCCGACCCGGACGCCGCGCCCTGGGTGCCGGAGTTGTGCAACGACAGAGCACCGCTCCACGACTGGCTCAACCTGCTACTCCTTTCGCCCGATCAGGCATTGTCCGCGGAGGATGCCCGCAGCCTACTGGAGGTTTGGCTGCTCCAGCAGTTCTTTCCTCCGCTCCGACGGACGCGAGTCATTCCCTGCTTTCTCGGCGGTCAAGGATCCGGAAAGACCACGGCAATGCGTCTATTCGGCCGGCTGCTTATGGGACCGAGCTTCGACGTAACCGGTGTTCAGCGCGAGAAGCAAGATGCATTTGTTGCGGCGGTAACCAATCAGCTCGTCCTCTCCCTCGACAACGTCGACTCGAAGATCCCCTGGCTCGCCGATGCGCTGGCCCTCTACGCCACTGGGCAGCGCTATAGATTCCGGAAGCTCTACACCACAAATGAGGAAGCCACATTTACGCCACGAGCGATTCTCATGCTGTCCAGCCGTGATCCGCGCTTCAACCGTCCTGATGTTGCTGAGCGATTGCTGCCGATCCGCTTTACGCGCCCTGGACACTACAAAACCGAAGACGAGATCTTCGGTGACCTCGATCGTCGGCGCGGCATCATCATGGGCTCGGTTCTTTTTCGAGTGGGCGAAGTCGCCGATCTGTTGCAGCGGACCGCACCAACGCCTGTGCCACACCGCATGGCGGATTTTGCGAGCTTCGGCGAGCGGATCTTCCGCGGATCTCCCGACAGCCCTGCGTTCCTCGACAAGCTCGCGCGTCTCGAGCGCCAACAGTCTGCCTTCGCCGCTGACAACGACGGACTGATCTTGACTCTTCAGGCGCTCCTGGACGACCGCGATGTTGTTGACGTTCCAATTAGCGAGCTCTTCATTCATTGCAAAGCGATTGCCGAAAAGGCTGGGTACTCGCTTCCAGGGACACTTCAAGGCTTCGGCCGACACCTATCGTCGCTAAGGCGCGTAATCGAGCTCGAACTGGGTGTGACGCTCGCTGAAAGGCACGGGCAAGGACGCCAGCGGTTCCTTTCGCTCACGAGGAAATGCCGACAGTAGTGTCTTTTTTGAGAATGACCTTCTCCTCTGTCACCTTCCCCTCCGGGCTCCGAGAGGGGTTGGAGAGATAGGAGAACCTGCGGGAGGTAACACTGATGGATTCAAGGATTGAAGCATCTGGCCCACGACGTGACTCCAGCGCAGTTGACTATGGCGGCTGGTTCGTATGGTTCTTGGTCGGTGTCGGGATACTAATCTGGCTCGCGCACCGCAAAGGACGCAGCCAAGTGCCCCTGTTGGCGCCCGTTCAGGCCGCCATGCCCCCGCTTGTTTCCCCGTGGAGGCCCTTGCCGTGACGGACATCCAGAACCGCATTGTCGGCATCGTTGGCCGCAAGGGCTCGGGCAAGAGCACACGGGCAGCGACGTTAATCAAGTATGCGCCGCGCGTTCTAGCTTGGGATCCAATGGAGGACCATCGAGATCTGCTGCCGGATTGGTATGAGGGCTTTGATGGGGAGCTCGATTCGTACCTTAACGAGGCTGACAGGACGGCGGCATTCGCGTGTGCGATCACGCCAGGTGATCAGCTGGAGGCTGAATTTGAAGAGGTCTGTCAATTGGTGTACGAGCATGGCCGGATGCTCTTCTGCGTCGAAGAAGCGCCGCTCGTATGCCGAGCCAACTACCTGTCTCCTACATTTGGGCGAATCGTCCGCACTGGCCGACATCGCCGCATTGACGTCTTGTGGACCGCGCAGCGAGCCAGCGAGGTTTCAAGATCGCTCACCAGCGCCACTGACGTCTGGATTCTATTCAGCCAAACTGAACCGCGAGATCTTGATGCAATTGCCGAGCGTTGCGGCCGGGAAATCGCAGATAGGGTTGCGAACCTTGGATTACACGGCTCATTCACCTGGGATGTAGTTGGGCGAGAAGTCCTAGCAGAATCCCCGCGATTGCTAAAACGCTAGGACGCCTTGAGCGATTCCCGTCGGTGAAACAGCAGAAGCTAGCACCTCACGGACGCCGTTTGAACGTTGCGTTCTGATTGCGCGAATTCATTTCGCAGAGTGTGCGGGATCCATGAAGACGTTAAGGAAGTTCAACTCGCTGAAACTTCGTGCTCTTGCGTCCTTTGAGAATCACGATTGGCTGTCCCCACCGGCCTGGGCGGTCCTAACCGGCGTATATCCCGTGCGGGCCGGTTATACATACTTGAAGCGCCTGCATCGGTGGAAGCTGCTTGAGCGTGCTCTCGACCGGCGAGGACTGCTTCTGTACCGGTTGAGCCCGCGGGGCCGAGAAAGGCTGAATTGGCTGCGGAACCAACTCAAGCGCTGATTCCGGCGCATGAACCCGAGCTATGAAGTGGTCCAACGACACTTCCGATTGCTGAGCGCACGGAACCGGCTTATTCTGTCGGTCTCACCCATGCAAATCAGGGTCGCCTGGCGAGCGCTTATCGCGGTGCTCTCTGCTGTCGGGGTTGCCGCATCCGCCCAGCAGTCTCAGCAGCCACCGAAGTCGCCGCAGCCCACCTTTCGCTCCAGCGTTCAGCTGGTGCGCGTCGATGCCGTCGTCGTCGATGCGGATGGCCGCCCCGTAACGGGACTCGGGTCAGAGGACTTCGAAGTCCTCGATAACGGATGTCCCCAGCGGGTCTCGCTGTTTCGTGAGATGTCACACGAGGCAGCCGCGGCGTCGTCGTTTTTGCCGCATGACGTCGGCAGCAACGTGAGCACGGATACTGGACGCCTGGTTGTGCTCCTCTTCGACGACCTGCATATCCGAAAGGAATGGGCTGATCGAGGCAGAGAACTCGCAAAAGAGTTTGTCCTGAACGTTGGTGCGGACGCGACGATGGCGTTGCTCTCAACGTCGGGAAAGTATCAGGTCGACTTCACTGACGACAGGACGAAGATTCTTGCCGCGCTCGACGGCTTGTCAGGTCGAGAAAACCGCATTGCGTTGATGATGCCGGCCGGGAGCTGCGGCAATCCGCCGCACCCAAACGAACCGCAGCGACCGGAAATGATTGCGCCTGGCGAGGCCGAATTCCGTAACTTGAATCACGTCCCGGTGCCCGTGACGACACAGCCGTGCAGTCCCACCAGCTATTTCCGCCATATCGGTAACGAGCTTGACAGTTCGACGCTCTTTCAACAACTCGAGACGGCCGCTCGGCTGCTAGCATCTGAAGACGCGCGGCATAAAGCTTTTGTGTGGATTTCTGACGGCCTGCCGTTCGGAACCGGCGGCATCGCCCCGACCGGACACAACGGCGAGAACAACACCAAGGCGTACTTCGATGCGGCGATTGACGCGATGCACCAATCCGGCGTCGTCACGTACGCAATCGATCCTGTCGGCACCGGGCACCTCACTCCAGACAGCCCGGTGCCGGTGGACATTCTCACGCGCGAGAAGGTCGGCAGCCTGACGGCCGTGACTCGACAATCCGGCGGATTCGCGGTCGTCAACGACGATGATCTCGCGGGCGGAGTGCGGCGCATCGTCCAGGATATTGACAACTACTACCTGTTGGGGTTTTACCCGGCCGATCAGGATGCGGGGACGCATCGGCTGGCAGTTAACGTCAAACGGCCGGGCCTGACGATTCGCCATCGGTCGAGTTATGTCGTCGCTCCGGCGACGGGTTCAGCCGGGCGGCCCCTGTCCTTGGCGACGCTCGTAACGTCGACGGTGGCGAAGGCGGACCTGCCGATGCGGGTTTTCGCGGTGGCGCTTCCGTCCGACAGCCGCGCGGCAAGAGAGGCCCGCGTTCCGATTACGCTCGAGGTTAGTACTCCACCGAATGGCGCGGGCGTCGACGCCGTCTTCAGCGACAAGCTGGACTACGGCGTTTTCGCGGTCGACATCAACAGCGGGCGAGTCGTGCGCTCGGCTTCCGGGAAAGCGGAGTTGTCAATTCGGCACCGTGCTGAGAACGGTCCGGCGCGGTACGCGATCATGACATCGCTCGCGTTGCTGCCAGGGCAATACCAGCTTCGCGCAGCGGCTCGGAGCGAAAAGCTCGGAGTTGAGGGCGCGGTGTACCTTCCCCTCGACGTTCCCGATTTTGGACGTCGCACTCTTGCGATGACGGCTTTGATTCTTGGCGAGGCTGCAATTCCCGTGGCGACGCAGCCGCAGAAGCTTCTGCCGTTTTCGCCCACGCTCGACCGGGATTTCTCGAGCCAAGCCACGCTGCGTGTCTATTTCGAGGTTGTGCCTTCGAACGGCAAGGCCGCTCCCGAACTGCTGGTCGAATTTCTAAACACAGAGCGCATTCCAGTGCAATCGTCCCGGCGTCTCCTGGAGCCAGGTTTAGGCGCGCGCGTTCCCGTCGATCTTCAGTTACCGCTCGCCGGACTTCCAGCGGGCCCCTATCGGCTCAGGATCACAACCACAGAAGGTAGTTCCGCTGCACGGCGGGAGACCGGGATCGTCCTCCGGTAGACCTTCGGCTTAGCGAGAGCGTTCGTATACGCGTCGGGCGACAACTTCATATCGCCCGGATTTGAGCGATACCTTTAGCGTGTGCCAACCGCTCGGCTTGACGCCGACCGGACGGTATCGCAGCAAATAGTGCTGTCGAAACAGATCGAGAGCCTCTTTGAGCTTGCCTGCGGCTTTGTCACCCGGCCGCATGGAGTAGAACTGCCCGCCAGCGACATCGGCAAGGGACTGGAGCACATAGTCGTAGTCGCCGACGGTTTCGATCTGGCCAGCGTTTGGTCCGCCGACCCAAACCGTGCCACTAGCATTCGTCCGACCAGCGGTGGCAATGGCAAAGAGCTCCACCACGGCATTGGAATGGCGCAAGACGTCATCGCGCGTGTCCGCCGGAATGACACTGCGAACGTCAAGACCGTCAGTGAAGACCACGATCAAGTGCCGGCGTCCCGGTTCGGCAATCTTCATGGCGGCGGCGGTGATCGAGTCGAAGAGATGCGATCCGCCGTCACCGATCACGGGGGGACTAAGTCGGAGCAGATCATCGCCCGCGTTTGCCGAGGTACGAACCTGTCGACCTACGGTGAGGAGTTCCGCCCTGTCCTCGGCCAACAAAAGGTCGCGCAGATCCCGAATCCCGCCGACAATCCATCCGGCGTACGGATTGGCGCTGCCGCTGACATCCATGATGACGGTCAGATCGAGGCCTGCCGGCGCCGTCTCGAGGGAATCGATCTCTTGTGCGACGCCATCGTCAAGCAACGTAAAGTCGCGCGCGGAGAGATTCACCACCGGCTTTCGGCCGTCTCGCACCGAGACGTCCACAATGACTGCGTCTGTCGAGGCTCGAAACCCCTCCTGGGGCGTCTGGTCAGGTAACACCGCTAGCGAGAACGTCAACAGCAACAACGTCAGGTGTTTCATCGCCGCTGGCCTCGAAGTGCCTGGAGCCTCAATTCCCAATCCTGGTATTCGGGCATCAGGAAGAACGCCCAAGGATCCACAACATCCTTTGCAGCGAGGGCGTGGCGTACCAGAGCATTGGCCTGTTCGAGATCGCCTCCAAGAAACAATTGGCTGGCAAGATTGAAAGTGGCGGCGTCCGCATCCGGGATCGCTTGCGAGGACGCGAAGAATTCGGCAGTCGCTTCGCGACGATTGCCGAGCGCAACCTCAATGCGCCCCCTGACGAGATGAACAAGATAAAGAGTCGGCTTGTCGAGGGATCTGCCCAGAGCTTCGCCAACATAGACAAGCGCTTCGCTCAGATCGTCCTTCTTGTTTCGCTCCAGCAGCATCTCGGCAATATGAACGTCGGCTTGCGCGAGATACGCTTCGTGTTGACGCGCTTTCTGCAGCTCAGCCAGCCCGGCGGCTTGTGCGCGGGTTAGATTGCCTTCCGCCTGAGCGCCAACGGTATTTCCAGAAGGTTGGTGGAATCCCTTGTAGGTCGGCCAGTCGTAGTCAATGATCTCCGCGATCAACCGCTCATGGACGCTAGCGCGCGCGAGGTGCCAGCGCCCCTTCTCGAATGCGTCAGTATTTCGGTCGAGAAATGCCTCGAGCAAGTGCGCCGACGTACCAGGACGACTCATCGTGGCTGGCAAGACTTCAGAACCGGCTTCCAACATCGCCAACGCAGCTTCGTTCCACGCCTTGGCGAAAGCAGGGTCGTTCTTTACCGACGTGGCCAGTTCAGAAGCGGCGTTGAACACGTCTGCGAACACGGCGGGTTTCGGACGATTGCGGCTCGGGTCTGCGCCTGTCGCCAAGTCCGCAAGGGGATTCCGCAACGGCGTTGGCACCATATCGTCGCGCATCGCGCTGAACGCCAGTTCCAGGGCGAAAATGGCCCGAAGACGAGCTGGTGCTGATGTGTTCTTTCTGAGGGCCAAGACGACGGCGCGCGTGTCAACTCGATCTCGAGTTACAGCGCTGATTGCGACGTCCGGCGTCTGCTCATACTGTTGCATCAGCTGCGCCGCGACATCGTCGGTCGACCTTCGTGCTTGAGCACCTAGACAGGCGATGGCGAGCGCGAGGAGCACGAATCCCTTAGAAAACGGAGCCACGCTCGACCTCCGCAGCCGACAGTGAGATGTTCCAATCCTGTTGGGGATACCCACAGGCTTTCGGGCTCGGCGCTGGCGAGGAGCTTTGTTGGGCGATGAGCGCCGTCGTCCGCAGATGACGGCTGTTACCGTCAAGCAACTGACGACCGCGACGACCCACACGGGGCGCACCCGTCCATTCTACTCAGCGGGGCCTGCCCGCCGAGGTAGCCCGCGCGCCCACCCTCGGGCATTAGCATCCGCTGGTAGACTGGCACCACAGCGCAACAGGTCGTCCACAGGAGGGCGTGCACATGAAGAGACTCGCTCTTGTACTGCTCCTCGCGGTCAGCACCGGTGGCTCGTTCGCCCAAGCTCAAGTGCCCTACGTGTCGTCCAGTCCCGGTCAGGGTCGAATGACCGTCCGTGGCCACGGCGGACCGCCCGCGCCAGACGGATCCCCGATCCTCTACGACGTCTCGCTGGAACTTGCTGGTGGGTATGCCATCAGGGCCGACGAAGCACTTCGGGGTGCAAACGGGAATGAATTGCTGCTCCGCGGGAACGTTCGGCTGACTCTCGCGCGATAAAGGGACTCCGCGCCAGCGCGGTCATCACGTCGCCAGCGTTGCGTGCTCGGTCGGGCGATCGCGCTGATAGAAGGCCGCTGACATGAAAGCTAGGCGAACCCCGACTCGTAGATGGACGATGGCCGCCTTGGCTCTCGTCGCGTCGAGCTTCGTCCAGTTGGACGGTGGCGCTCTGCGGAGGCAAGCGCGAAATATCGCGCTCCCTCCGTGGAGCGGAGCGGGAGCCTGCGAGCTGCAGACTCGAAACAGTTCTTCAAGGATTGTAGCGGCGTCTGGAAGCATTGCGATCCCCTGCGACGACGCGACCGCGCGGGTCCAGTGCAATTTCTCAAACGCAGAACCAATAGATACATCCACACAGACCCCATGCGGCCAAGGACGTCTATCGGTTGTGCGAGGTCGGACCATAGAGATTGACGTCGGTGAGAACAATCCTCCTGCGGTTGAGTGGCTTCAGCGCGACGCGGTCGGGCTTCACATTGTGGCCACTAGGCGCTTGGCCGTTCTCAAGTCATCCGTCGTCGTCAGCATGGATCCAGGCAGGTTTCTCCGGTTCAGCCGAGATGGGTTTTCTCCCCTAACTCTTTGGCCTTCGAGCCTCGGAGGCGAGACGATCTGGCACCTGCCCGCGCCGGTTCGCGGAGGAGAGCTGCTGGTTCTGCAGCCCCTGTCGCCTATCGCTCCCGTATCCTACCAACTCACTTCGCGCACGGGGCAAGTCAGCGACAATCGAGCCGGACAGGCTGCCTTGTCTCTGACCGGTCTTTCAGTTGGAACATACGACGTTGTCCCGATCTTCGAAGGAGGCATCCACGGCCAGTCCCAATCAATCAATATTGAGGAATCAAAATCGACTGTGACCGAGGTTCGGACGGACGACCTCGGCGGGATCTCGCTTGAGTTTGGCCCGACGGCATGCGCACAAGCCACGGGTGTTCGGATCGCCACCGTCGCGTCCTCCGAGACGAAGAATTCTAGCGGTACGGCGCGAGCTACTGTGACCCACAACGTCGCAGTCCTCGAGCACAACTCCTGTCGTCGAAGCATCGCTGGGCTTCCGGCTGGCGAATATCAGGTTACAACTCTCGGCGGTCCCAACAGCACGAGCGCGTCAAGTCATGTGCCTGTTCGGCCGGGTGTCCTGAGTCCATTGCTTCTTGAGCTCGGCAGGATTCACGTGTCCGGCAAGGTGATGCTCAACGGACGACCATTTAGACAAGGTCTACTGGATTTCCTGCAAGAGGGAAGTTCTCGACCCGCTGGTCGCGCGCAGACTGACGAAACCGGACGGTACGACGTGAACCTCGACTCTCCCGGGTCATACCGAGTGAAGCTGAGGTCGACGCGATCGCAACTTCTTGGACAGGAGAAATCGGTCCAACTCGCAGAGGGTGAGAATGCGTTCGATTGGTTCGTAAAGGGCGGAATGCTCACGGTTCGGTTGAAGGGACAAAACACTCCCAATGGCGGTGACCTGACCCTGACATTAATTCAGACGAGTCCCCGTGTCGTGACTGGTACTCCAGGGCTAACGATGAGATTGAAAGCCGATGACCCTGCTGTGGTCGCCGGCGAAATTGCATTCGACGGAATAGGCTTCGCGGAATACACCGTTAGGGCGGTTCAAGTTTCGGTCGGTTCCGGCGACCATTCGAAGGCATCGTCCGATCAGCCGGCAACAATTACCGAAGCAAAGCCGGAGACCGCCGTGACGCTGATCCTAGAGGACAACAATGGGCGACTGGTGCTGATCGATCCGCAAGGAAATCCAGTGGGAGGCGCAGAGGTCCACCGGAATGGAGTCAATCCTCGTGAAATTGAGCCTGGCACCTTCTCGCTCGACGGCGTGCCTCCCAACTTTCCGCTTTACATCAGGGCTCGGGGATATGCGCCGACCTGTCGGACGGCTCAGCCGAACGTTGTGACAACGGTGAACCTCGATCCTGGTCGAACGGTAGAGATTCAGTTCCCTGGGCTTCGCAACAGTGAGGTCGACAGCCCTTGGGGTGAGATTCAATGGGCGGGAGCGGATTGCATGGTGGCTCTCGACGCCTTCCCATTTGCCAAGCTGGCCCCCGGACCAGATGATATGCCGCGGTTCGCGGTCTCCAACTTTCCGCTCGCGGCGGTGCTTGTCCACACGTTTCAGGGACTGCCCGGCCAGACTATTTCCGCTGGCAGCGTCATCGTGATTCCATACCGGCGCAGTGATCCATCGGCGACCGAACTGGTCGCGATCCGATGATCCTGAAGCAACACGCGAGAGTGATGCTCGCTGTGGTTCTTGCGACGGCGAGCATCTTGGGCATGCGGGCAAGTCCAGGCGAGATCCTGCAGACTGTTGGTGTCGAGGCGCCACTGTCGGCGGCTCAACGAGAACTGGTTTCCTGGGGTTCGGCAGTCAAGGAATGGATAGCGACCTCGCCGCGGGATCCGCACGGCCAGCTGGCGCCGTAGCTCATCAGTGCGAGGAGCTCGACGACCGTCTGTCGCACCTCCGCCTCCGGCTGGCCCGCCCTTGCCTAACCAGACGGCCCTACAAATCCTACACGGGTCAGTTCTAGCGTCAGTTGAGTATGGATGCAACTGCTTCAGATTGCGTTGGGCTGCAACCCCGAGTTTCTGCAACAGCTAAGAGGCTAGCGAGTTGCACCGCTCTGCAGCACAGTGCGACGACGAGAACGCGCCTTAGAAGGCCGATGCTCTGTCCCCTGAGCTACGGGCGCGTCACCGGCATTGTACGCCGCACGGCGCAGGAGTCCGCACGCGGCGCCGATCCCTCGGTAAACTCTGAGCGCACATGTCCACGCCCCTCCTCGAGATCTGTTGTGGTTCGCTCGACGATGCGCTCGAAGCCTAGGCCGGCGGCGCCGATCGGCTCTCAGCGCCCGTGCGGCGCGCTGACGGTCGAGTTCACGTTGGGGAGCGCGTTCGCAGACCTCGAACAGGATGCGCTCTGATGTCGCGCGAACCAGAAGGCTCCTCTAATGTGGCCTGAGCCGCTTTGCCGCACTCGACATTGCGTTCCCTACTGTTTCGTCATTGAAACGGTGATCGAACGCGTGAGGTCCGCGAATCCCTGACATCGGATTGTGTCGGTCGCCTGCGCGAGCAGGCTGTTGCCGGATAGCGTGCCCGACAAAACCCCATCGCCCGCCACGCGCGTGCAATTGGGCGCGCCGACGGTCGCGCTGAAAGTAAGGCTAGGGACCGTGTTCGACAGAGAGACGACGCCCGATAGGGTGCCGGCCTGTCCGCACGAAGTCCCGCTCGTCTGCCAAGTGCCGTTGAACGATGATCCAGTCTGACCACTGACAAGCGAAGTCATGTTACAGACCGCAGAGATTCCAGAAGCCGAGGCAGTTTCCGTGCCGAACCACCCACCGTTCATGTTCGGGTAGGCTGTTCCGGAAGCCGCAATTGTGTTGTTGCCGCTTGTTTGATCACCGATGACCGCGATCGTGCCGCTGTAGGTGCCGACCGCAGTCGGTGAAAACCCAATCGTGACGGGCTGGGAACCGCCCGCGGGAATCACTCCGCTCGTCCAACTCGCCGTGAAGCCGCTCGGTCCGGTCATCCCCGTCACTGTCAGACTCGCGCTGCCGCTATTGGCAATGGTGAGCGTGGTCGTGGCTGTGCTGCCGACGACGGCATTGCCAAAAGCGAGGTTCCCGCTGAGAGAGATGACGCGCGTGGCTGGCGGCGGGGAAGGCGCTGCCGGAGAGCTACTGCCGCAGGAATACGCCGCGAAAAGGATGATGGTGACAGAAGCAGTGCGCGCGAGTCTCATCTGGGGAGTCCCCTTCTTCAATTCGGTTCGAGCTGACTATACGGCCTGTCTCAAGGCGGCCGCGCGGAGCCTCAGGTACGCTTCGAGGATGAAGCGAAGCGTTTCATTAACCTCAAGCACCGTGTCCAACGCGCGGTTAAGCAGGGTGTCCTGTTCGTCGTCGAGGATCCGACGCACGTAGGCTTGGCTGGCTGCGTCGGCAAAGAAGAAGCGCGTAGTCTCCATCCGCGAACCTAAGGACGCGTAGGCAAAGTCCGAAACGCCCACTGGCTTCACGACGAAGAAATGGTTCTTGTAGCCTTCCAAGAGCGGACCAGACTCATAGTGATGCCCGACTTTGTTTCTGATGAGGCGAAGGTACTTCGCGAAGGGGCCAGCTTTCTTCTTACGATCGAAAGCGACATCGACGATCGAATCCCACTGATCTTGTGTCACTCCGGAGCAGGCTGCCAAGCACTCTCGGAACGGAGCTGCCTCAATTGCCAGTGTGGACTTCGAGACCAGGACCAAAAACTCGTTCACAACGGAGATCATCTGCCGGTTGCACCATTCGTTGAAGCCGTTGACTTGGCCGAGGTAAGGATCGTCCGCGCGACTAGTCACGTTCCCAATCCCGCTCTTCATCTGATACGCGACCCACGAAAGACTCTTCAGGTCGTTGAAGACGTGAGCGAGCGTTAGCACGAACGCGTCGACGGCATCGTTCCCCGATGAGGTCAGTACGTTGGGATCGAACTTCTCAGGTTCAGCGAGTTCGAAGTCCGGCAGCGGATGCGTCGGGGGTGTGGTCGGTGCAGGGGGCATGGCTTACGGCGTAGCTCCAGAGTTCTTCGGCACCCGTGCCGGGAATTCGTAATTGAACTTGAGAAGCATTTCCGAAAAGTCGATGAGTTCGCGAGCATCCTCTTCCGTCATCAGAATGATTTCGTGATTCGCCTCATTACCCTTCTTCCGGATGTGGTCGACCCAGTGTTTTCCTTGCGGCGGCACGTATCCTTTGGCCGAAAAGAATTCGACATACTGCATGAATGTCTCCCCGACGGTAGCCCCAAGGTCCACGGCGATGTTCATCAGCAACTTACGAAGAAGCAGTACGGCACCCGTGTAAGCCTTGTTGCCGCATGATGTCCGAGCTTCGTCGTAGAGCCGCTCGATGTCGCTGGGCAGTTTATCCACTGGTTCTCCGAACTTCTCTCCGGGGAACTGAGTGCCGTTATCGAAATACGTGGGCCTCAGACACGAGGGGCAGATCCGGAGGCGCTGCCCCGGCATGTCTGTTCTCTGCCAACCCCATTGGGCTCCGATGAGTTTTCCGCAGAACCCGCAAGTGAAATTGAGGGCTTCCAATTGCATCGCGTTGACCCATTTCTGCGGGTCGGACATGCCAGTCTCCTGTCTCGGGCTGATGGGTGACAACCCGGTCTGCCGGGTGCAACAACGTGCAACGCGGGAGCCGTCAGACCGTATCAGTCGGTGTCCGACGCTCCCGCGATGTCACAGTCCGAGCCGATTCTACTTGGTCCGCTGTAAACAGGCTATGAACGCGCTTGGCTTAGAAGGCCGATGCTCTGTCCCCTGAGCTACGGGCGCGTCAGGCATTGTACGCCGCACGGCGCAGGAGTCCGCCCGCGGCGCCGATCCCTCGGTAAACTCTGAGCGCACATGCCCACGCCCCTCCTCGAGATCTGTTGTGGTTCGCTCGACGATGCGCTCGAAGCCGAGGCCGGCGGCGCCGATCGGGTGGAGCTCTGCGCCAGCCTCTTTCACGGCGGGCTCACGCCGTCGTTCGGCACCATCCTCGAAGCCCGGCGCCGGCTGCGCATCCCATTCGTCGTCATGATCCGTCCGCGCGGCGGCGGGTTCTGCTATTCCGAGCCGGAGTTCGCCGCGATGGTGGCCGACGCCGAGTCGGCCATCAGCCAACGTGTCGCCGGCATCGTCTTCGGCATGCTCACGCCGGAGGGGACGATCGATCGCTCGCGGACGCGCCGGCTGCGCGACGTCGCGGGAAAGGCCGACGCCGTGTTCCATCGGGCGTTCGACGTGACGCCCGATCCGTTCCGTGCGCTCGATGAGCTCGTGGACCTCGGCATCACGCGCGTGCTGACCAGCGGACAGGAAGACACCGTCCCCGAGGGCCTCGACCTCGTCAAGCGTCTGATCGACCATGCCCGCGATCGCATCCAGGTGATGCCTGGCGGCGGCATCAAGCCATTCAACTTCGACGACGTCGTCGCCAGGACAGGGTGCCGGCAGATCCATGTGGCCGCGTTCACCTCGCGTCGCGACACGTCAACGCACCAGAAGCCGCACGTGACGTTCGGCGGCGCGCTCTATCCGCCTGAAGATCGGTACGACATCACCGATCGTGCCGTGGTTAGCGCGCTGGCTGGACGACTGAAGCGATAACTCAGCCCTCGAGCAGTCCGCGTGGATCGGGCAGCGCCGCGCCGCCGACGAGTCCGAGCTTCACGCCCGACTTGCTGATTAACAGCGTGCACACGAGATCCTTGTAGCCCGGCCCGTAGCGGTACCCGGCCACGAACGGCGAGTCGTCAACCGTCTCCTCGGCACCCGGCAAGGACTTGAGGGTGAACGTTCGCGCGGCGCGAGCGAGCGCCTGGACGTTCGCCGGGCACTTGGCCAGCGGCTTGTCGAAGGTTGTGGCCGCCATCGTGGCTCGCGCAGCGATCGACTACTTGAACGTGATTCGTCCGTCAGGCGCGACGTTGATCGCGCGGGTCGTCGTGTCGACCACCAGCGTCAGGCCGTCACGCGTCGGAAAGTCATCGACCAGCAGCGCGGTGCGGTCAGCGTTCCAATGCGGGCCAAGCGACGCGATCGGCACGCCGCAGTCGGCGCCAAGTGTGCCGCGAAGTTCAGCGCGATTGAACCCGGAGACGTCCTCGTTTGCCACGTACGCCGTGCGCCCATGTTCGAGCGTGACGGTGAGTGCGACGTTGCCGGTGGGCGAGAGTCGACACGTCGGCGCGTAGCCGGGGATGTGAATCCAAACCGGCTGGCCGCTGGCGACGCTGCCGACGTCGACCATGTTCCCGATCGACGTGAGCGCAAACCCGGGCGACGTTCGCAGGGCCCCAACCGGAATGGCCACCTCCGCGCCCGCAGTATCGCGGACCGTGAGTGTCGAATGCCGTCTCACCAGGCGGAGCTCGACCGTGAGATCACGCTGCGCCGGCGACAGCACGATCTTCCGCATCTCAGTCGCTGCGAATGACGCATGCGCCGTCACTGTGTATTCGCCGAACGCGGCGCCCCTGAGCACGTACGGATTGTCCGATGCACGCTGGAGCACCTCGTTGCCCCATGCGGTCGGATCCGTCCGCTCGAGACTGAGCGTTGCCGGCGATCCATCCCAATCGATCAATCGCAGGGTGATCGTGCCGGCAGTGATGTTCGGACTGAATTCGCGCGCGCCGGGCTCGAACTCCACCACCGTTCTCGTTGCGGTCACGCGCGATCGGCCGGCCGCCGCAATCGAGACCACGAAGCGGCCAGAACCATCGAGCGCGATGCGGTAGTCGCCGTTCGGATTGGTCAGCACCCGCCGGATCTTGCGGGGCGGCTCGGACATGTCCTGGAGTGGCTGGAACTCCACTTCCGCGTTGTCGAAGGGCGCGCCGTTGAGCGAGATGTGGCCCGACAGGACGGTCGCGGCGTCGTTCTGAACCCGCGCGGTCGCGTTCTGAGCGGCAACCGTCGACGTGGCGGCGAGCGCCAGGGCGATGAGTGAGGCCTGCTTGCTCATGGGTCGTTTCTTTCGACGCCCATTCTGAGATATCAGTCTGCGCGCCGCGAACCCGGGGAACCCGTCGAACCAGTCGAACCCAACGAACCTAACGAACCCAACGAACCCTAGTCTTTCCCTTTCGCCGAAATCACCAGATTGACCGCCGTCCCCCCGCGTTTCGGCACCATCGTCCCCGCCTTGGGGTCCTGCGCGATGACGATGCCGACTTGTTGCGTGCGGGCGGCGCTCGATTCGACGTGCCGCTCCGTCACCGTCCCCAGCTTGAAGTCGCTGAGCGCGCCGGCGAATCCCGACGGCAATTGCTGTTTGGCCTGTGCGAGCGTCATCCCGACGAAGTTCGGCACCGACACGCGCGGCACCGCAATCGCCGAGACGATCATGACGCCGCAGCCTTTCGCGAGCATCGTGCCGGGCTTCGGATCGACGCGAACCACCTCGCCCGGTTTCACCTGATCGGTCTCCATCGTCCGCGTTTGCGACACAACGAGGCCGGCGTCGCGGAGAATGCGCTGCGCTTCCGGCTGCGATCGGCCGCGCAGATCGGGCACGCGGATGTCGCCGGGGGCCGCGACGACGAGGTGGATTGGCGTCTGATCGGGCACCTGCGCGTTCTTCGGCGGATCCTGTCCGATGACCTTGTCGATGTCCTCGCAGCTCGCCTGCTGACGGACTTGCCCGACCGTGAAGTGACGGCTCGTGATTTCCTTCAGCGCGTTCTTGCGCATGTCGCCGACGAGATCGGGCACGCGGCCCATGGGCTTTTCGGGCCCGGCGAGAATCAGATCGACCTTCGTGCCCTTCGCGACCGCGTCACCGGCGGGAATGCTCTGACCGATCACCGTGTCACGCTTCTGATTGCTCGGTTGCGCGGTGGTTCGCCCGAGGGCGAGTCCGGCGTTCTTGAGCGCTTTTTCGGCGTCGGATCGGCTGAGCCCGGAGAGCATCGGCACGCGGAACGCAGGCGGTGCCGGTGTGACCGGCGTGTTCCCGCCACCGGAGGCCGTGGGGTTGGACGGTGACGGTGACGCGATGACTGCGCCGCCCAGCCGCACCTTGTCCGCCATCACCATACGCGATCCGCCGCGGAACACCGGCGACTCCACGCGCGCGTACGTGCCGTAGTAGGCGCGCGCCTGATCGGTGCGGCCGAGGCGATCGAGCGTGGACGCCACCTTGAAGTAGGCCGTGGCGTCCTGCGGATCGAGCTGCGTCGCCTGCGAGTACGCCGCGGCGGCGCGCTCGCGTTGTCCGCTCTCGTCGAGCGCGTCGCCCAGCGTCTGCCGCGCGACGGCGAACGTCGGATACGTCGTGATGGTCTTCTCGAGCTGCGCCTGCGCCTGATCGAGCGCTTGCTTCTGCAAATCCGTTCGGCGCCCGATCTGATACATGCGCGATTCCGAGATCTTCACGCGCGCGCGCCCGACTTGCGCAAACGGCGACTGGTTGCCGCTCTCGGCGAGCGCTTCCTGAAACCGCTTGTCCGCGTCCGCGTAGAACTGTTTCGCCGGCGAGAAATCCGTCTGGGCGGGCTCGCTCGCCTGAATGTCGCCGAGCTGGCGCAGGATCTCGCCGAGGTTGTAGAGCGCGACCGCGCGATTCGGTCCGCCTTCCTTGCCCCAACGCTGCGGATCGAGCGACTGCTGGTAGAAATCCCGCGACTTGAGCGCGAGCTCGTAGCCCTGCAGCCGCTGACCCTTGTCCAGCGCGGCGAGCGATCGATCGCGGTAGACGTCGCCCATCCCGTTGTACGGAAACGCGAACAGCGGATCGGCCGCGATCGCCTGTCGATACACCGTCTCCGCGCCGTCGAGATCGCCGGAGAGCCGCAGCACGTTGCCGCGCGCGTTCAGCTGGCGCGGCGTCTCCGGCCGCAATGCCGGCACGTCGCCGGCTTTCGAGTAGGCGCGCGTGGCTTTTCCGGCCTCGGCCCAGTCGTGGTACACGTCGCCGAGCTGCTGAAAATGCTCTTTCTGCTCGGGCGACCACACCGTGCGGAACCGCGCCTCGCGATACGCGGCGGCTCGCGCGGCGTTGGAATCGTACACGTTGATCACGCACTCGGACGGCGTCTGCGGCCGCGTGACCAGGATCGCGTTCGCGTTCGTGTCGACGATTTTGCGGACGAGGGTCTCGTCGACCGGCGGCAGGCTGGGCGGCGTCCGGCGCCCGACCGCGCCGCGTGTGAGCGGCTGAAGCTGCATTGGCGCGGACTGGCCGAGCGCGTCCGCAATCCACGGGCCACCGGCCATCTGCTCGCCGATCGTCAACGTTGGCGCCGTCGGCACGACGTCGAGAATGCCCTCGAGCTGGACGACGTCGACGAGATCGTTCGTGACGGTGACGTCGAACTCCGTGCCGCGCGCGCCGAGCCGCGCGAACACCGTCTTGATGTCGAAGCGCCCGTGCAGCGAGACGAACAGCCGCCCGATGCGCAGGAAGATCGAGCTCGAGTCGGTGAGCTCGGTCGTCGTGTTGGGCGAGAGCGTGAGCGTGCGGTCGGCGGCGGGTTCGGCGTCGAGACGTAGAATCGCGGTCACCTGCGCGCCGGTGACGATCACGTCGCCGAAGCAGAGCGGCATGCCGTTGCGGCCGGGGTTGCCCACGCCGCCGCGCTCCACCGACATCTGCTTTCGATCGACTTCGTCGCGCTTTTCTTCATCGACCTTGATGCCGTCCACGCGGCCGGCCGGGTCGCCGCACGTCGGCTCCGGCACGACCACGAACGCCATCGGCACCGACGCGGTGACGGCCGCCGCCACCAGCCATTTGAGAGTCATCGTGCTGCCTTCTTTCGCGCAAACAACGGCCACCGGTTCATCAGCGGCCCGGCCAGGTAGTACCCGAAGATGAGCGCGGCGATGTCGTAGACCGGATCCAGCATCAGGAGCCGGCTCTTGAACAGCCAGATGGCGACGCCAACGAAGAGAAGAATGAGCACGATGAGCGT
This sequence comes from Vicinamibacterales bacterium, assembly GCA_035279905.1. Taxonomy (GTDB): domain Bacteria; phylum Acidobacteriota; class Vicinamibacteria; order Vicinamibacterales; family SCN-69-37; genus DATEGZ01. The sequence continues at coordinate 11,427 of DATEGZ010000319.1, read as the reverse complement.
GATGGGCACGTTGAGCTTGCGCCCGAGGAACGTGATGTCCAGCGTGCGGTCGCCGCCGGGGAACGTCACGCGGCTCACGCCCGCCGTGAAGCCCAGCAGCCACAGCAGTCCAAACTGCGGCAGGATGCCGGGTTCGTGCGGATACTGGCGTTGGAGCAAGGCGCTGATCACGCTCGCGTGCACGGCGTAGCCGAACACGACGTCCTTGGGCGCGACGTCGAAGCGGTCCTCATCGACGTCCGCGCCGATGAGCACGAGGCGTCCCGCGTAGGTGTCACGGAGATTGCGCGAGCCCGTCGCGTTCTGGATCGGCGCGTGCGCCGGATCGGGCGGCGGATCGAGCCAGCTCTCGACGACGTCGAACGGCTGCGAGATCGCTTGTAGATCGCCGCTCCAGATGCGCTGCAGCAGGAATCGCGCGTGCAGGATGTCGTCGGCGTCCTCGCGCTCGATCGTGAGCCGGCTCGGGATCATGTCGAGCTCGGTGGCGCCGTCGCGCAGCCGCAGGCAGCGCGCCGACAAATCGGGCACCACGCGGATGGGCCGTCCGAGCCTGTCGCTTTCCCACGCGAGCTTCACCTGGAGCGGGAACGTGGGTTCGAGGCTCAACGCCGCGCCCGCCTGGCCGTGGCTGAGCAGGATGTAGCGGGGCAGGCCGGCCGCGTCCGGGCCCGCGGCGGTTTTCTCGCCGACGAGCACCGATCCGATCGAGATCGTGTCGATGACCGGCGAAAACGCCGCGCTGATCGGCCGCGCCTGGCCCTTGCGCGGCTCGTAGCCGAGCACGACGTGCGTCGTGCCCGCGCGTTGAATCGCGGCGACGAGCGGCGCGTCGAAATCGCTCTCGGTGTTGAACGGGATGTCGAACGCGACGACGCGCGCGCCGGCGCGTGAGAGCGCCTCGAGCACGCGCGCAAATCTCGGCCGCCACTGCCGCCGTTCGAGCTCGTCCTTCGGAAAGTTGGTGATCCGGATGACGCGAAGTGCTTCGTGCACTTCCGGCACGTAGTACGCGGTCAGCTTGTAGTACGGCCGCTCCACGTAGTCCACGCAGCCGCCGAGGAAGTTGGGGAACCGCATCCACGACGCGGCAAAGACCAGCGCGCCGAGCGTGGCGTAGACGCCCGTCCACACCACGAGCGCGTGGACGTTCCATCGACGAACGGCGGATGCCTGGGCGGGGCGCGACACTCGAGCCTCCCGCCACCGCCTGGGGATGTGGTGACGCCCTTGGATACACCCGTACAGCAGGGCAGTCAACGGCCGGCGGAGTCAGCAAGCGCGTCAGGGTAGCGCCGCACCCAAGCTGGGCAACGCGTTGCGCACCCGGGCCGCCGCGAACCGCGCGCGCGCGATCAGGGCCGCACTCGCACGTGGCACCGCAATTGCGCTCTCGTTGCCCGTTGCTCCTCCGAGTGGGCCGAGGTGGGTCATGCGTTCCCTAGTCGTGCGATCGGGTTTATTGGCGGTGTCAGCGGCGGCGGGCCTGTTTCTCTGGGGACGTCCGGCCTGGCTCTTCATGACGACCGGCATCCTGGGCGCGGGATTCTGGTGGTTTGGCCGATGCCATCACCCTCGGCCGCTGTCCCTGCTGCCACCGATGACTGATGAGGACGGGCGCCGCACGCCGGCGCAGTGGTTCTGCGCGCAGTGCGGCGAGCGGTTCCCGGCGAACTTCGAGCACGAGCGCCTGCCGATTCCGAAGTTCATTGGCTACGACGAGGCGAAAGCCGTCGCCGCGGCTCGGCGTGCGAACGCGCTCGAGCAGCGCCAGCGCCGGCTCGCGGTCAAGCGCGCGGGGATGACGAAGCGCGCGCCCGCTGCGGCTCGCCCGACGGTACCCGCCATTCGCACCGAGCCGGTCGCGATCACCGATCACCGCCGCGCGGGTTGACGCGCGCGGATTGCACGGTTCCCGACGCGAATACGCTCGACCTACACTACAGGTGTAGGAGGATTCATGCGTGCAGGGTCGTTGATGACATTTGTTGTGATGGCGTGTGCTGTCGTCGGAATTGCCGCGGCTGAGCAGCGCGCGGCGCAAGGCACATTTCAGTTGTCCAGCGCGGACGTGAAGACGACGTTTGCGCAAACGCAGGTCGCGAACACCTTCGGGTGCTCGGGCGGCAACGTGTCGCCGCAGCTGTCGTGGACGGGCGCGCCGGCGGGGACGAAGAGCTTCGCGATCACGATTTACGATCCGGACGCGCCAACCGGATCAGGCTGGTGGCATTGGGTCGCCGTGAACATTCCGGCGTCCGTCACGCAGCTGGCCAGCGGCGCGAGCCCGGGCAAGATGCCGGCGGGCACCGTCGAGACGCGCACCGACTTCGGCAAGCCCGGCTACGGCGGCCCGTGTCCGCCCCCAGGTGAGACGCACCATTACATCTTCACGATCTACGCGCTGAAGGTCGACAAGCTCGACCTCGATGCCCAGGCGAGCGGCGCGATGGCGGGCTTCATGATCCGCTCGAACAGCCTCGGGAGCGCGACGTTCACGGTCATGTTCAAGCGCTGAGGCATTGCCTCATCGCATCGTTCGGGAGTAGTTTTACGCTTTGCGTAAAACTACTCCCGGCGTCATCGTCATTCTCCTCGGGACCAGTGTCCTTGTCGGAGCGCAGGGACTCAGCGCGAACGACGCGGTGCGGCTCCACACGATGCTTCGCGACGCGTCGGACGCCGTCAAGAAGAACTACTACGACCCGACGTATCACAGCCTGAACTGGGACGCGCGATTCAAGGAGTACGACGAGAAGCTCAAGTCGGCGCCCTCGCTCAACGCGGGGCTGACGATGATCGCCGCGTTTCTCGACGGGCTCAAGGACTCGCACACCTACTTCGCCCCGCCGACGCGGCCCTACCGGCTCGACTACGGCTATCGCCTGGCGCCGATCGGCGACGAGATCCTGGTCACCCGCGTGCGGCCGGGCACCGACGCCGAGACCAAAGTGAAGCCTGGCGATCGATTGATGGCGCTCGACGGCCGCCCCGTCACGCGCGAGAACTTCGGGACGATGGAGTACGTGCTGAACACGCTGTCGCCTCGTCAAACGACGAAGCTCGCGCTGCGCGACCCGAGCGCCGGCGATCGCGAGGTCGTCGTCGAGACGAAGGTCGTGCCAGGCCGCCAGGTGCGCAACCTGACGGGCGCCGGCGCCGACATGGAGCTGAACGACCTCATCAAGCAGCAGGAGCTCGACGATCGCCAGTACCGCCAGAAGTTCGCTGAGATCGGCGACGTGATGATCTGGAAGATGCCGGTGTTCCTGCTCGACAACGGCGAAATCGACAAGCTATTCGGGATCGCGCGCCGGCACTCGACGCTCATCCTCGACTTGCGCGAGAACCCCGGCGGCCTCGTCGAAGCGGCCAAGCGGATGGTCGCCAATCTCTTCGACCACGACGTGAAAGTGTTCGATCGGCTGACGCGCCGCGGCCGCTCCGCCGTGGTCGTGAAGTCGCGCGGGGTGAGCGCGTACGCCGGCAAGCTGATCGTCCTCGTCGACAGTGGATCCGCGTCGTCGGCCGAAATCCTCGCGCGCGTCGTGCAGCTCGAGAAGCGCGGCACGGTGATGGGCGATCGGTCCGCGGGCGCCGTCATGGAGACGCAATTCCTGTCGTTCGCGCAGGGCGGAGAAACGGCAATTTTCTATTCGGTCGCGGTCACGGACGCCGACCTCGTGATGACGGACGGCAACAGTCTTGAAGGTGTGGGCGTGAAGCCCGACGAGCTGTCGCTTCCGACGCCGCTCGACCTCGCCGCCGGCCGCGATCCGGTCCTCGCACAGGCCGCGCGCCTCGCGGGGCTGTCACTCGACCCCGTCGCCGCCGGCAAGCTGTTCCCGTTCGAGTGGCGGCCGTTCTGAGGCCGGCGCCAACCTTCTCCGCCCGGGCGTCGTCAAAGTCTCCATTATGGAGAAGAAGGCCCGCCCGCGCACCGATCCGCGCCCGTTCCTGCCGCTGACGCACCTCGCGTACCACATCCTGCTGTCGCTGGCGGAGGCGCCGGCCCATGGCTACGCGCTGGTCCAGCGCATTCGTAAGCGGTCCGAAGGCCTCGTCGACCCCGGCACGGGCTCGTTCTACTCGATCATCAAGAAGCTCAGCGACGACGACCTCATCGCGGAGACGGAAACCGACGACGGCGACGGGCGCCGGCGCTGGTACGGCATCACGCCGCTCGGAAAGATCGTCCTGGCCGCCGAAGCCGAGCGTCTCTCGGCGCAACTCGCGGCGACGCGCAAGCTCGGGCTCGCGTCCGGCGGCCGGGGCGGTGCGCGATGACCGCGTTCGCGGCGGTCTATCGCGCGGTCCTGCGCTTGACGCCTGCGGAGTTTCAACGCCGGTACGGGAAGGAAGCCGCCGACCTGGCCGTGAGGCGTGTTGGCGACGCGCGCGGCATGCGCCGCCTGACGGTGGCTGGCCGCGAGCTGGTGGATCTCGTCGCGACGGCCTGGCGCGAGCGCGCGTCCGAACGCGCTCGCGATCGGGCCGCGGCGCCCGGAAGGAATCGCGCCGGCGCCTGGGAGGCCACCCTCCGCGACGCCCGAACGTCGCTGCGCAGTCTGCGCGCCACGCCCGGGTTCACCGTGGTCGCGCTGGTGATCTTGACGCTCGGCATTGGCGCGAGCACGGCGATCTTCTCCGTCGTCGATGCGGTCGTGCTCCGTGGTTTGCCGTTCGACGAGGCCGATCGCATCGTCGCAGTCGGCCGAATGGCGCCGGGCGCGGCGAAACCGGGCGTCGAGACGGTGCAGACGCTGCTCGACTGGATGGATCAGCAGGACGTCTTCGATCACATGGCGGCGACGGCCGGGACGATCTTTACGGCGCTCGACGGCGGCGAGCCGGAGTTGCTCAGTGCGCGCCGCGTGACCACAGATCTGTTCACGCTCCTGCGCGTGCAGCCGGCGATGGGCCGCACGTTCACACCGGACGAGCTCGACGGCCACGCGCGTGTCGTGCTCTTGAGCGACGGCTTGTGGCGCCGCAGATTCGGCGCCGATCCGCGCGTGCTCGGCCGCACCATCGCGACCGACAACGGCACGTGGGAAGTGGTCGGCGTCATGCCGCCCGGGTTCAACTATCCGATTGGCGCCGGGAAGGCGGCGGTGGACGTGTGGGTGCCGTTCGCGCCGGGGCCCGCGGATCGTGCGCGTGCCGGCGCCGGACGCAACTTCACCTGGACGGTGATCGGGCGGCTCAAACCCGGCGTGACCGTCGCGATGGCGAGGGCGCGCATCCAGCAAATCACCGATGTGCTCGTGGCGCAGTATCCGGCCTGGTTCAAGGACGCGGGCACGATCGGCGTCGTCCCGCTGCGTGACGCGATCGTCGGCACCGTGCGGTCGTGGATGATGCTGCTGCTCGGCGCCGTCGCGCTGGTGCTGCTGATCGCGTGCGTGAACGTCGCCAATCTGATGCTGGTGCGCGCGACCTCGCGCGAGCGAGAGCTCGCCGTGCGTGCGGCGCTCGGTGGCACCCGCTGGCAGCTCGCGCGCGGCCTGCTCGTCGAGAGCCTGATCCTGTCGGCGATCGGCACGGCCGGCGGGGTGCTGCTCGCGAAGTGGGGCGTCGCGATTCTGAAGGCGTCGATGCCCAACGGCGTGCCGCGCGTCGAGTCCGTCGCGGTCGATCTTCGCGTGCTTGCGGCGGCCGCGATCGCCGCGACGGTCACCGGCGTGCTGTTCGGACTTGCGCCGGCCATTCAGGGATCGCGCACGGACGTCACGCAGTCCCTCCGCGACGGCGGGCGATCGGCGACGGCGGGGATCGGCCGCCAGCGCCTGCGCGGCGGCCTCGTGGTCGCCGAGGTCACGCTCGCGGTCCTCCTGCTCGTCGGCGCCGGGCTGTTCATCTCGAGCTTCGTGCGGTTCACGAGCGTTGATCTCGGCTTCGACATGAAGAACGTGTTCACGATCAGCGCGTACCTGAACTATCGCGATCCGTCCTGGCGCCAGCTCGGCCGGCCGATGGTCGCGGACGTGCTGACCCGCTTGCAGAGCCTTCCGGCCGTCGAGGCCGTGGCGGGCGTCAACAACGGGCTGCCGCTGTCAGGCAGCTGGAGCCGCGGTCCGATGTCACGGCCCGGCCACGCGGCGATCGACGATGGCGAGGGGGCGTTCCGGCACGACATCACGCCGGACTACCTCACGGTGATGCGCATTCCCTTGCTGCGCGGCCGCAGCGTCACCGATGCGGACACGGCCACGAGCGAGCCCGTGGCCGTCATCAACGACGTCGCCGCGCGCGTCTATTTTCCCGGCGAGGATCCGATCGGCCAGACGCTCGAGATCGACAACACGATCCGCGTCATCGTCGGCATCGTGCGCGGCGTGCGCGTCGTCGGGCCGACGGCGGAGATTGGCGCCGAGATCTATCGGCCGCTCATGCAGTCCGAGGTAGGCGGCGCGGACTTCGCGATCCGGACGCACGGCGATCCAGAAGCCGTCCGCGAGGCAGCCAAGGCCGCGATTCGTCAGGTGAATCCACAGCAGACGTTCCCGCAGTCCGGCGCGCTCGAGACGTACTTCGACACGCTGGCCGCGCAGCGGAAGTTCAACATGCTGCTGCTCGGCCTCTTCGGCCTGCTCGGCATCGTGATTGCCGGCGTCGGGATCTACGGCGTGATGGCGTACATCGTCGCGCAGCGGACGCCGGAGATCGGCATCCGGATGGCGCTCGGCGCCGCGCCGTCGCAGATTCTCGGGGACGTGCTGACCCGGGCGACGTCGTACGTCGCCATCGGCCTGGCGCTCGGCATGGCGGGCGCGTGGGGGCTCGCGCGCTCGATTCAGAAATTTCTCTTCGAGGTGCAGCCGCACGATCGCCTCGTGTACGGCTCGGTCGCGCTCGTGCTGCTGGCCGCCGGGGTGATCGCCGCGCTGATTCCGGCCCGCCGTGCCGCGCGCGTCGATCCGATCGTCGCGCTTCGCGCTGAATAGTCGCCGCTCGCGCCACTCAGCGCAGCGTCGATTGAACCGACATCGGGTCGGCGCTCGTCTATACTCACGATCAGATTTCCAGACATGGGCACGTTCCTCCAGGACCTGCGGTTCGCCTGGCGCAACCTCAGGCGTACGCCGGCGTTTCCGCTCGCGGCCATCGCGACCCTCGCGCTCGGCATCGGCGCGACGACCGCGATCTTCAGCACGGTCAACGCCGTGATTCTGCGGCCGCTGCCGTACCCGCATCCGGAAGACCTGTACTCGATTCGGACGACGCTGACCGATGGCCGCGTGACGAGCGGGCTGCTCTCGCCGGTCGAAATTCTCCGACTCAACGATCCGGCGCTGTCGATCGCGCGTGCGGCCGGTCTTGGTCCCAACGACGTGACCCTGCTGCGCGACGACGGCGCGCCGCTGCGGACCCAGGTCTACGCCGTCAGCGAGGGGTTCTTCGAGATCTTCGGCCTGCCGATGACGCTCGGCGGCTTCACGCACGACAACTACACGCAAGACCCGCAGAATACGGCGCCCGTGGCCATCATCTCGTATCAAGTCTGGCAAGACCTCTATCACGGCGATCCCGCGGTGGTCGGCAAGCCGCTGCGCTTCGCCGAGATCACGACGACCGTGGCCGGCGTCGCGCCGCGGGCATTCGACACGCCGCACGGCGCGAACTTCTGGTTCAACCTGCCGCTCGATCCGCAAGGCGTCAACCACAACTTCGAGGGTTTCCTGCGTCTGAAGCCGGGCACGACGATCGAACGCGCCCGCAGTGAGATGTCCGGCGTGATGGCGGGCCTTGCGCGCGATTTCCCCGTCAGCGACAACTCACGCGTCTACCTGGTCCGCCCGCTGGCCGAGTTCATCGTCGGCGACCTCGGGCCGATTCTCATCGTCGTGCTGTCGGCGACGGCGTTGCTGCTGGTCCTCGCGTGCGTGAACGTCACGAACCTGCTGCTCGCGCGTGGAGCGGCTCGCGCCCGCGAGATGGCTGTTCGCGTCGCCCTTGGCGCGCATCGCGGACGGATCGTGCGGCAGCTCCTGACCGAGTCGCTGCTGCTTGCGACCGTGGGCGCAGGCGTCGGCATGGCGGCGGCGTATGCCGGCATTCGCGCGCTGCTCAGGATCGGCGCGGCGAAGCTGCCGCGGCTCGACACGCTCACGTTCGACAGCCGCGTCCTGTTGTTCGCGCTCGTGGCGCTCGTCGTCAGCGGGGTGCTGGTGGGATTCGCGCCGGCGCTGCGTCTGGCGGCGACCGACGTCAAGACATTGATGAACGAAAGCGGCCGATCGGCGTCGGGCGGGCGAGGCACGGCTCGATGGCTCGGCGTCATGACCGTCGCCGAGATCGCGCTCGCCGTCACGCTGGTGGCCGGCGCGGGCTGGCTGATCCGAAGTTTCGCGAACCTCCGCACGATCGATCTCGGGTTTGCCGCCGAGAATCGCGTGCTCTTCGACGTCACGCTGCAAGGCTCGAAATTCCGCGACCCGGCCTCGGTGATCGCCGCCAATCAGGATTTGCTCGAGCGCCTCCGCGCGCTGCCGAACGCCGCCGGCGTCGGCGCGTCGTCGAATTTTCCGCTGCGCGGCGGGAGTGGTCAGGAGAACTCGCTCTTCGTCGAGCTCCATGGCGAGCCGATGGATCCCGCGCATCCGTTGAACTCGCGGCAGCGGTCCGCCGGACCGGGCTTCTTCGACGCGATGGGCATCAAGGTGCTTGCGGGCCGCGATTTCTCCGCGGAAGACCGGCAGACGCCGCCAGTGGTGATCGTCAACCGCGCGTTCGCGCGACGGTACCTGACGGGCAAGGATCCGTTCAAGACCCGGTTCGCGTACGGCTACCCGACGATCGACACGAACACCGAGTCGACCATCGTCGGCATCGTCGACGACGTGCGCATGCGATCGATTGCGGTCGAGCCCGAGCCCGCGTTCTACACGGCGCAAAGTCAGGGGCCGTTCCGGCGGTACACGATGGTCGTGCACTCGAAGACGCCGGAGATGGCGGCGCTGCGCTCCGCGATTCGCGATGAAGTGCGCAAGACGGATCCGCAGATGGCGGTTGAATTCGAGGACGCCTCCGAGGTCGTCCGCGCGACGCTCAGCCGCCAGGAGCTCGGCATGACGTTGATGCTGTTGTTCGGCGCCGCGGCGGTTGCGCTCGCTGCCGTCGGCATCTACGGCGTCATTGCGTACGCCGCGTCGCAGCGGCGTGGAGAGGTGGCGACGAGGCTGGCGCTCGGCGCCACGTCGGGCAGCGTCTTCTGGCTGGTCCTCAAGCAGGGCCAATGGCTGACGATGATCGGCGCGGCGATCGGCTTGCTCGTGGCGTACCTCGGCGGGCGCGTCGTGGCCAGTCAGCTGTACGAAGTCCGCGCGTCCGATCCCGTCATCCTTGGAGGCGCCATGGCGCTGGTCGTGGCCATCGCGTTGCTGGCGACAATCATTCCTGCGTATCGCGCATCGCGCATCGACCCGTCGCGCGTCCTCAGACCCGACTGAGGGAACTCCGGCCATGCCGTTCGCGCGGTTGCGCGCCTATCTCGAAGCCCGGGCCACGTTCACCGAGGAGGAGTTCGCGTACATGCGGCCCCTCTTCGTGCCCAAGACGCTCGCCGCGGGGGAGTTCGCGCAGGGGTTCCGGGGTTCTGGACATCATGTAACCTGTCTACATATAATCTGCCGATGGTATCCCGCGACATCAAGAAGGGCAGCGCGGAGCTGCTCGTGCTCGCGCTGCTCGAAGAGCGCGCGCGCCATGGCTACGAGATCGCCCAGCTCATCGCCGATCGGTCGGACGGCGCGATCACGTTCACGTCCGCCACGCTGTATCCGGCGCTCCACGCGCTCGAGCGGCAGGGCCTGATTCGCGGCCGGTGGGAAGTCCGGCCGGGCGAGCGCCGCCGGCGGTTCTACACGCTGACCGCTGCCGGACACGGCGCGCTCGCCGTGCAGCGCGAGGGCTGGAACCGCTTCATCCGCGCCCTCACGCGCATGACGCGGCCGCGCAGGGTGATGCCATGACGCCCGCCCGGCCGACCGACGAGATCCTCAATCGCTGGTGCGCCGAAGTCCGTCGTGTGCTGCCCGGCGCCGAGCCAGGATTGATCGAGGAAGTCGCGCTCCATCTGGCCGATCGCTGGACGGCGGTACGCTCCTCCGGCGGCGACGCCGCCGCGGCCGACGCCGCGGCGTTTGCCGATCTCGACGCGTGGCGGAGTCGGGCCGCGACCACGACGGTCCGCGCGTCGATGTGGACGCGGCTCGGCTCCGGTCTCGCGCTGGATCTTGCGGCCGCTACACGACGGCTCGCCGTTCGGCCGCTCGGGACCGCCGGTGCCGCGCTCTTGATCGCGATCGCCGTCGGCGCCAATGTCACGGCCTTCACGATTGCCCGCGGCGTCTTGTGGCGCCCCTTGCCGTATCCGGCGGCCGACCGGCTCGTCACCTTGTGGCAAGTCGACAAGGGCGACACGGTGCAGATCAGCTTTCCCGATTTCGCCGATCTCCGCCGCAACGGCGCGCTCGACGCGGGCGCCGCGATCTCGGCCGGCATCGGCACACTCGTCACCGGCGAGCCCGGTGTGGCCGACCGCGTGCAAGCCGTTGACGCGGAGCCCGCGCTCCTCGCGATGCTCGGCGCCACGCCGGCTTTCGGCCGGCTGCTCACCCCGGATGACAGCGGCAAACCCGTCGCGATGATCAGTCACCGGTTGTGGGAATCACGCTTTGGCGGCGACCCGGCGGCCGTCGGCCGCCCGTTCACGCTGAGCGGCCGCGCGTACACGATTGTCGGCGTTCTCCCGCCGGGATTCGACCTCGAGCTGCCGGTGAGCGCCGGATTCACGCTCGATCACGCGGACATCTGGACCTCTCTCGATCTCGCGTTCCCGTTCGTGACCAGGCGCGATGTCTCCGGGTACGCGGCGATTGCGCGGCTCGCGCCCGGCGTGACGCTCGATCAGGCCCAGCGCCGTGTGGACGCCACCGCGGCCGTGCTGCAGCGCGACTTCGCCGCGACGAACAAGGACCGCGGCTTCCGGCTGATCCCGCTGCGCGATCGACTCGTCGAGCGCGCGCGGCAACCCCTCGAGCTGGCCGGGCTCGGCGCGCTCACCGTGCTGCTGATCGCGCTCGCCAACCTGACGACGCTCGCGCTCGGCCGGCTGGGCGCGCGACAGGCCGAGCTCGCCGTGCGCCGCTCGCTCGGCGCCTCGTCATGGCGCATCACGCGCCAGCTCGTGATCGACGATCTGCCGATGGCGATCGCTGGTGCAACCGCGGGCGCCGTCTCCGCGGCGGCGCTGGTGCGCGTGCTGATCTCCTCGCGAACCGCGCACGTGCCTCGGCCCGAAGCCATCCTGATCGATCTGCCGGTCGTGCTGTACGCCGCCGCGCTGTGCCTGGTGTTGTGGCTCGGTCCGGCGCTCGCCGCGCGACGGCTGCTCGAGCGCCGCCGCCAGTCACTGCACGCCGA
>DATEGZ010000318.1:0-115042 GCA_035279905.1 Vicinamibacterales bacterium | reverse complement strand
CAGGCCTTCGACCTCGGCGCGGCACGCCGGGCAGCGCTCCAGGTGCGCGACGATCGCCTGCGTCGTTTCGACGAGCAGCTGGTCGCTTACGAAGGCTTCGAGAAGCGGTCGAACCTCACGGCACTCCATGATCAACCTCTTCCCTGAGACGCGGCGGCGTCGCCGCCATCCGCCAGCGATTTTCTGAGCAGCGCGCGCCCGCGGTGCAGGCGCGACATCACCGTGCCAATCGGGATGTCGAGCGCGTCAGCGATCTCCTTGTAGGTCATCTCCTCCACGTCACACAGCACGATGATGTCGGCGTAGCGCGACGGTATTCCGCGGAGCGCGGCGAGCAGGTCCTCGTCGGTGAGCTGCTGCGGGATGGCGGGGACGAACGACGCCGTCTCGCCGATGCGCTCGTCGATTTCCTCGACGGCGTCGCGGCGCATCCGCGCCCGGCGACGGTTGCTGCGAACGTGCTGAAGGATGGTCACCAGCCAGGCGCGGCAATTGGTGCCTGGCGTGAAGCGATGGAACGACTGCAGGGCCTGGACCATGGTGTCCTGCACCAGGTCCTCGGCCTCACGGCGGTCGCGCTCGAACCACATGGCCAGCCGGAAGAGCTGGTCCGCATGTGGCATCGCCTCCGCCTCGAACGCCGTCCACCGGTCCCCGGACGAATCGCGCGCCATGTCGTCTCATGGATCATAACGACGGCCCCGCGATTTATTCCCGCGCGCGATCGACGGACAGCGGCCCGGGGCCGGCCAGCACCAGGGCGGTCAGGCACGCCAGATAAAGGAGGTTGACCTCGTAGCCCGGCGGCCCGAACTGGGCGCCGGCGGGGGTCACCGCCATGAGCTTGATCGAGCTGAAGCCGTAGCGGAGATGGATGGTGAACATCGCCACCAGCATGGTGATGGCCATGGGGATGCTGACCGCGCGCACGAACGCGCCCAGCAGCACGGCGATGCCGCCGCCGAGCTCCACAGCGATCGTGATCCACGACATCAGGTGCGGCGCCGGCGTGCCGATGGCCGCGAGAATGCCGGCGAATGCGTCCGGTCCTTTCATGAGCTTCGCGTAGCCGTGCATGAAGAAGCCGTATCCGACGATCAGCCGCAGTGCGAGCGGCGCCCAGCGCGCCAGTGACGATTGACGATTCATCGAGACCTCGCCCGTGAGAATCACCAGGCCCCCGCCGGAATATTCCTCGCGCGCGGTGACATCTCGCCAGTGTGTCGATGAGAGCGCCCGCCGCGATTGCCGCGATGACCATCGCGATGTGGTGCACGCCGGCCTCGTCGCAGGGGCGAGCCGCGCCGCGCTTCAAGGCCGTCGCGTTCGACTACCTCGCGCTGTTCAATCCTGATTCGGTCGCCGAGGTCGCAGAGCAGGTGTTTCCCGGGCGCGGACGCGAACTGACCAGTCTCTGGCGGACGCGGCAATTCGAGTACAGCTGGCTCCGATCGATCGCCGGCCGCTACGAAGGATTCCTTACGGTGACCGACGACGCGCTCGTCTACGCCGCCAACGCGTTGAAGCTCGATCTCACCCCGGGCGCGCGGCAACGGCTGCTGTACGCGTACCTGCACCTCGCGCCGTGGCCGGACACGGTCGACGCGCTGCGCGCGCTCAAGGGCGCGGGGCTGCGCGTGATCACGCTCGCGAACTTCACGCCGCTGATGCAGCAGTCCAGCGCGGACTACGCCGGCGTCACGGACCTGTTCGATGCGCTCGTCAGCACCGACGCGAATCGCACCTACAAGCCCGATCCGCGCGCCTACCGGCTGGGCATGGACACGCTCCAGCTGCCGAAAGACGAGATCCTGTTCGTCGCCTTCGGCGGGTGGGATGCCGCCGGGGCGAAATCGTTCGGCTATCCCACGTACTGGGTGAACCGGTCCAATCAGCCGCTCGAAGAGCTCGGCGTCCGCCCGGATGGCACGTCAACGAGTCTCGACGGCCTGCTGGCGTTCGTGCTGCACGCGCCCGGACTGCCAGCAACGAGCTTCATCTCGACACGTCCACGAATGAGATGACTGCATGTTGCCCGCGGGCGTTCTGTGGTAGCCTCTCGCCCCGGTAGTCAGCAAGCACAACCAACATGCTCGAGAACGCGACGACCGGAGCGCACGCCGTTCAGTTCTACGAGGCCGAGCGCTTCATGCACCGGGCCGCCGCCAGCTTTCTCGGCCCGGCGCTGCGAGCCGGCGAGTCCGCCGCGCTGATCGTCCGGCGCCGCTCGCTCGAGGGCATCGCGCATCACCTGTCCTCATCACATGACATCTCTCCCGAGGTGATGGGTCGCATCGTCCTGGTGGACGCCGACGCGACGCTGCCGACCCTGATGGACGGCCAGACGCTGAACGCCGGCCGGTTGAGCGCCGCGTTCTCCGATCTGGTGGCGCAGGGACGCCGCCGGAACGATCAGGGGACCTTCTGGATCTTCGGCGAGATGGTCGACCTGCTGTGCAAGGCCGGCAATCACCCGGCCGCGCTGCGCCTCGAAGAGCAGTGGAACGTGATGTCCGCGGGCCAGGCGGTGGCGACGATGTGCGGCTACGCCATCCAGGATTTCGATCAGGACGTGCACGCGACGACGTTCCAGGCGATTTGCCGCCAGCACACCCACGTGTTTCCGACGGAGACCTTCACCGAAGCGCCCGACGACCGCACGCGGCTCGCGCAGATCGCGTTCCTCGAGCAACGCGCCCGCGCGCTCGCGCATCAACCGGCCGTGGTTTCCGGGCCCGGCGATGCCGCCGCCGCGTCGACGATCTACGTCATCGACGACGACGCCAGCATGCGACGCTCGCTCGCGCGGCTGCTGTCCGCGGTTGACTTTCACGTCCAGACGTTTGCTTCGGCCGAAGAATTTCTCGTCGCCGTGGCCCCGGATTCCGGTGGGTGCCTCATTGCCGACGCCCAACTGGTCGGCATGAGCGGATCCGAGCTGCAACGCCGGATGGCCAGCGCCAACTGGCGCATGCCGGTCATCGCGATGAGCGGCTCGCACGACCAGCAGATCGAGTCCGAGGCGGTGCGGCTGGGCGCGAGCGCGTTCCTCTCGAAGCCGTTCGACGCCCAGGCGCTTCTCGACGCCATCGCGCGCGCCCTGACGCGCAAGTAGGCGTCACGCCAAGGCGCGCGTCGTCTCCGAAACCAGCGCGTCGAAGACGTCCTTCGCGCGTCGATGCTTGACGAGCGGCGCGGCCTGGCCGGCCCAGAGCGAGGCGAGATCGACGCGATCGCGCGACAGCGCCTCGCGCGCGAGCGGCGCCAGCACGTCGAGTTGTCTCGGGTAGGGCAGGGGAGCCGGCAGGGCGTCGACGAAGCCCGCCATCCGATTCCGGAGACCTCGCGCGAGGCGGCCGGTGAATCCGCGCGTGAGCAGCGTCCGCTGTCGCTCCGGGCCAAAGAGCGCGGCGCGGTGTCCGGGCGGCGCATTCGACTCCTCGCACGCGAGGAATGCGGTGCCGACTTGTACGCCGCTCGCGCCCAGCATCAGCGCGGCCGCGACCGTGCGGCCATCGGCGATGCCGCCCGCGGCGATGACGGGCACCCGGACGGCATCGGCGACCTGCGGCACGAGCGCGAACGTGCCGATCAGGTTCGACTCGGCCGACGTCAGAAACGAGGCGCGGTGGCCGCCGGCCTCGGATCCCGATGCGACGATCAGGTGCACCCCGCCGGCCTCGAGCGCGACGGCTTCGTCCACGCTGGTCGCCGTGCCGATCGTGACGATCCCGAGCCGGCGGGACTCGTCGACGAGCGCGCGCGGCGGCACGCCGAAGACGAACGAGACGACGGGCACTCGCAGCTCGACGAGCGCCGCGGCCTGATCGTCGACGCGTGGCTCGGCCTTGCGCTCGAAGCGCGGCGGCTCGACGCCAAGCTCGCGATAGAGCGGCAGGAACGGCGCCAGCGCGGCGTCGAACTGCTCTCGCGTCACCGCCGGCGCGCCGTCATCCTGGGTGGACACCCAGAGATTGACGGCAAACGGCAACGACGTCCGCTGGCGGATGTCCGCGACGACCTCGCGAATCGCGCCGGGCGTCATTCCCCGCGCGCCGTAGGACCCAAGTCCGCCCGCGTTCGAGACCGCGGCCACGAGCGCCGCCGACGATTGCCCGCCGCCGAAGGGCCCCTGCACGATCGGGTAACCCACGCCGAGCGTGCGTGACACTGGCGTGTCGCTCCACTCAGTCATCGACGTACCTCGAACGTCACGTCGAGAAGCACCGTCGCGCCTAGTGGCAGGGTGTTCACCCCGAGCACCACGCGCGTGTGTCCCTCCGCGAACAGCGACGCAAAGACCTCGGATGCGCCGTCGGCGACCGCGGCATGCGCCGTGAACTCCGCGCTCGTCGTCATCATGACGGTGGCACGCACCACTCGACGAATCTTATCCAGACTGCCGACCGTGTCCACCGCCACCGCGAGCGCATTGAGCGCGGCCAGCTTCGCCGCGCGGCGCCCGGAATCGACGTCCACCGTGTCTCCGACGCGTCCACCGACGACCACGAGGCCGTGTTCGAGCGGAAGCATGCCGCTCACCACGAGCAGATCGCCGGTCGCGACGGCCGCCACGTACTGTCCGAGCGGCCGTGGCGGCGCCGGCAGTGCCAGCGACTTACCAGCGGCCGGCATGCGCGCCTCCGTCCACGTGCAGCACCTCGCCCGACACGAACGGCGCGTCGTCCAGGTAGAGGACCGCGTCAACGACCTCGGCGGTCGTCCCCATCCTGGCGATCGGATGCATCTGCTTCAGGAAGCCGTGCGATTCGGGCTTGTGCATCGGCGTGTCGATCATCCCTGGCGCCACCGTGTTGAACCGGATGCCTTCCCCGGCGTGCTCGATGGCGAGCGCCTTTGTCACGCCGTTGAGGCCGGCCTTGGTGAGGATGGGGATCGACGCGGAGACGCCGGCAATCGGCTGATCGGCCAGGCTCGTGGTGATCGTCACGACGTGTCCCGCCTTTCGCTGGCGCATGCGTTTGACGGCAAGCTGCGTCACGTGCAGAAACCCGGTGAGGTTCGTGGACACGAGCGCCTCGTATTCCTCGGCCGAATAGTCGGTGAAGGGCCTCGCGATGAACACGCCGGCGTTGTTCACGAGCAGATCGACGCCGCCCAGGCGCTCGGCCGCGTCCACGACCTTCGCGGCAACAATGGGCGACGCGATGTCGCCGTCGACGAGCGCCAGGGTCGGGGAGGCTGTGAGCGTGCCGGCCGAGGTGATGGTGCGGGCGTTGGCGACGATGCGGGCGCCGCGCGCGGCGAAGGCGCGCGCGAGGGCGAGGCCGATCCCGCTCGAGGCCCCGGTGATGATGACGGTCTTGGTGGTCACGTGCTGTGCTCCTCTTCAACGGCCCGTGCATTCGGGCTATAGTTACCTTAGGTAACCAAGTATCCAGATGCAATCGAATTGCCTCCGGCCGGGTACTTTGTGGTTACCGTTCGGTAAGGAGTGACGCGATGGTGCCGAGACGAAAGACGCGCGTGGCTGCGCCGGTATGCCCCTTGACGACGTGCATGCGCGTGCTGGGCGGCGCGTGGACGCCGAACGTCATCTGGTACCTGCGCGAGGCCCCGCGCCGGTTCTCCGAGCTCATGAGCGATCTCGACGGCGTGTCCGCCAAGACCCTGACCGCGCGGCTGCGCAAGCTCGAGCGCGACGGCGTCGTCCATCGCGCCGTCAAACCCACCTCGCCGCCAACCGTCGAGTACCGCCTCACGCCGCTCGGCGGCCGCCTGGTGCCGGCCATCGAAGGCATCGTCGAGGTCGGGAACGAGCTCAAGCGGCTGCGGGGGCTGCGCTGATTCTGACCAACTTGACCAATCCTCCCCTCCCTGCTAGCGTCGTCCCATGTCCCTGAGCCTCTACGACGCCAAAACCCAGCTCTCGGCGCTCGTCGACCGAGCTGCCGCGGGAGAGGAGATCGTCATCACGAAGTACGGCCGCCCGCGCGCGCGCCTGGTCGCGCTCGCGAAGACCGCGCACCGCCGCCCCGGCCGCGCGAAGGGCAAGATCTGGATCGCCGCCAACTTCGACGCGCCGCTGCCCAAGCGCCTGCGCGACGCGTTCGCCAACCCGTCGGAATGAAGCTCCTGCTCGACACCCACGTTGTCCTCTGGTGGCAGCGTGACGACCCGCGTCTGAACAAGGCCGCGCGGTCGGCCATCGCCACCGCGGACGTCGTGTGGGTGAGCGCGGTATCCGGGTGGGAAGTCGCGATCAAGCAGGCCCTCGGGCGCCTCAGGCTGTCCGAACCGTTCGAGGCGCCGCTCGCCGCCGACGACTTTACGGAACTGCCGCTGACGCTGGCGCATGCCGTGCAGCTTCCGACCATCGCGCCACGCCACGCCGATCCGTTCGATCGAGTGCTGCTCGCGCAAGCGCGCGTCGAGCAAGCGACGCTGGTCACCCACGACCGCGCGCTCGAGCCGTACGGCGTACCGATCTTGTGGACATGACGGGTTGACCGCTGGGCCACCTCGCTAAAACCTCAGAAAACCCACATGGCGCGGCAGCGCGAGGTCCGTAAGGTTTCGTCATGGAACCTCCTCGCACGCTCATCCCCGTCGCCGCTCTGGTGCTCGTCGTTGCGATGCTCGGCCAGCGCCCGGACGCGAGCGAGCGGAATCCTGATCCATCCGGCAAGGCTTCGTCGCAAAAGCACGACGCCGCGCCGGCCACGGCGAAAGCCAAGGGGCCGTCGTCGACCTCGTCGGCGACCGATGAACCGATCAAAGCGCTCGACATCCTCGCCGAGTCATTCGGCGTAGACATCTCCCGCGAGTCCCTCGAGCGCCGTCTGCGCCGCGAGCTCGGATTCGTCAGGAATGCCCGCGGCGACGACGAGCGCGTGGACGACGCGAAGCAGTTGCTCGCGGCCTTTGCGGAGTCCGCGGGCCTTCGGCGCGCGGACCCGAAGTCGCTCGACGCCGCGATCTCGGAGTACTTCCGAGGCATCGATCAATCGCCGGTCAAGCTCGTCAACCTCCAGCGCACCGTGCTGCAGGAAGTGGCGCGGCGGCAGAACACGCCCGTGCGGTTCCTGATCGCGACCTTGCCGGATCCGATGGACTCCTTTACCGGATGGCAGTTCGATCCGATGCTCGACGCGATTGAGCAGGCGGTCGTCGAGAGCGAGTTCGTGTTCGAGCGTCACAAGTTCCCGGACGCCGCACCGGATCAGAGCGTGCCGGCGGCGCAGCGATTCCGGCGGCATGAGAGCGAATCGAACGTGATTCTTTCGCACCGGCACCGCGAGGGCGAGCACACGCCAGGCGCTCGCGATCGCGAGCTGCTCGTCCTGCTGATCGTGCACGAGAACCCGAGCGCGGGCGTCCACGTTCCGGCGCTGATTGAGGCGCTCGAGATGGCGACGTCCTGGAAGAACCTGGTGCCACTGCCCGAGCCGCGGCAGGCCGGGCTCATCACGATCCTCGGGCCGACGTTCTCCGGCTCGTCGGAATCGATCGTCAACGCACTGAAGATGGCCTGCCGCCGGCAGATGCTCAAGCGCGATCAGCATCGCGTGTGGATCGTCACGGGCAGCGCCACGGACGATTCGAACAAGCCGCTCATCGAAGGCGCCTTCAAGGCCAGGACTGGAAGGCCGGCCCTGTCGGTCAAGTTTGACGCAACCGTACAGCCGGACCGCGTCGTGCTGCCGGCGCTGACCGAGTACATTCAGTCGGCCGGCTGGCCGAGGCCGATTGGCGTGCTCTTCGAGGGCAACACGCAGTACGGCCGCAGCCTGAAACACCTGTTCACGAAGGAGAACGGCCTCAGCCCGTCGGATCTCATCCTGCTGCCGTTCCCGTTGAACGTCTCGCACGTGCGAAACACGGCCGCCGACGAAAAGATCGGGCTCGCGCAGGCGCTGGGCCTGCCGTCGCGCGTCCGGCCGCTCTCGATGGAGACGCCGGCGGCGCCCGAAGATCAGATCCCGCAGCTCACGCCGTCGACGACCTCGTCGTACGTCGAGCTCGGGCTTTCGTCGCTGCTGCAGACGATGCGAACGGAGCGTGTGGGCACGGTCGCGGTGATGTCGACCGACCCGCGCGACAAGCTGTTTCTGGTGAGACAGCTGGCCCACGCGGCGCCGAACGTGGCCTTGATGACCGTCGAAAGCGACTCGATCTACTACCACCCGGACTACGCGTACTACATGCAGGGCACGATCGTCGCGTCGACGTATCCGCTGTACAGCGGCAGCCAGCGGTGGAACGAAGGGTTTGACCGCGGCGCGGAGCGCCACGTGTTCGCCAACGGCAGCTCGGAAGGGATGTACAACGCCGCGCTGCTGCTCTTGAACTACGACACCGATGGCAACGCGCTCGACGAGGATGCCGCGCCGCGTTTGCTCGACTACAGCATGCCGGGGGAGGCGTGTGCGGGCAATTGCCAGCCGCCCGTCTGGATCAGCGTCGTCGGCAGCCGCGGCGAGTGGCCGCTGCGGCCGTCCGTGCAACCGGTAACGCGGCCGTACGCGCTCCCGCTGCCCGCCCGTGCCGGTCACGCGGCTCGCTCGCCGGTACTGCGGACGTTTCCGTCAGTGTCGTTCTCCGCCGTGTTCATCGTCATGACGCTGTTCGTCGCGGCGATCTGCCTCGATCCGCGATTCCGGAGCGGACAGTGGGCGATGCAGCTGGCAGGCGGGAGGCGCGTCCTCTCGGACGACGATGACGCGCGCCGGCGGTACTACGCGTTCGTGGCCGTGGCCAGCGTTCTGTCGGTCGAGGCTTACGTCGTCGTCGTGCAGGCGATGCGATTCCGCATCGAGGCCGCGGAATCGATTGGATCGACCGCGGCGATCGGCCTGGCGCGGCTCGTCGCCCTCGCCGCCTCCGTTCCACTGGCCGTGCTGGACGTTCAGCTGGTTCGGCAGGCCGTGCGCAACGATCGCGCCTGGTTGACGCACCTGGTCGACTTGCGGCATGTCGACGGTTGGGTCCGCGTGATCGGCACCGCGGTGTCGTTCTGGGCGGTGGGCAACCTCGCGTTCTACACGTGGCAGCACGTGACGCTGCCGACGGCCGAGGCGGCGAGCTTCGTCGTGCGCGCGACCAATTTCGCCAGCGGCGTGTCGCCGACACTGCCGATCGTGTTCCTGTTCGCGGCGCTGACGCTGTGGGGCGTCCTCGAGCTCGCGCGGTTGCGCGGCCCGGGCCAGGCGCTCGCGGACGCGTCGGTCCAACGGATGATCCAGCAGGCGATCAGCGGCTGCGCGAAGCCGCTGACGAAGGCGTGGACGGAGCTGATTCCGTCCGCGATGCGGGTGCGGCCGGCGCTCGCCTGGGTTGTCGTCATCGGCGTCGCGGGGACGTGCGCGGCGTTCTTCGATCCGTTCGTGCGGCCGCTCGTGACGATCGAGGGCGTGCACTTCGGGCGCTTCGTGTCCAGCACGATCCTGCTGCTGCAGGTGATGATCGGTCTCGCGCTGCTCCAGTTCGTGTACCTGTGGACGGTGCTGCGTCGGCTGCTCGAGCGCCTCGCATATCACGGCGATGCGGACGCGTACGTGAAGGTGCCGCGCGGGCTCTTTCCGCCCAGTCTCTTTCCCAGGATGCCGGGCCTCAACGAGCTCGAGATCGTCGTCGAGTACCGCGCGGCCTGCCTGACAAGGAGCGGCCTGCCGGGCGCGCCGGAGCTGCATCGCGTGCTCGAGTCGGAGCGCAGCGCCGAGGAAGCGCCGCACTGGACGGCGTCCGAGACGTGGAAAGCGCTCGTCTCGGCGGCCACGGTCGCGCCGGCCCCGGCCGGCACGGCCCCGGCGCCGGACTGCGACGTGCTGCGCCTTCGCGAGATGTGCGTCACGCTCGTCGTTCGAGACGCGATCGCGCGTCTGTGGCACAACGTCGTGTTCGTCGCCGGCGCGGTGCTGTGCGTGTTCTTCAGCCACGCGCTGTTTCCGTTCCAGCTCCAGCGCGCGCTCTCGGAGCTCGGCTGGTTCTACGTCGCGCTGGCGTTCGGCGCCATCGTGATCGTGCTCTGGCAAATGCGGCGCAACGATTTTCTGCGCCGCGTCGCCTCGCCCGATCCGACCAGGGGCACCGGCTGGGACACCGCGTTCATTCTGCGGCTCGCGATCTTCGTGCTGATTCCGCTGCTGACGCTCTTCGCCGCTCAGTTCCCCGACACCGGCGGTGTGCT
Organism: Vicinamibacterales bacterium; assembly: GCA_035279905.1. Lineage (GTDB taxonomy): Bacteria > Acidobacteriota > Vicinamibacteria > Vicinamibacterales > SCN-69-37 > DATEGZ01. The sequence continues at coordinate 104,892 of DATEGZ010000318.1, read as the reverse complement.
GATGCGGTGGCTGGATCCGGTGCGGAAGTTCTTGCCGTAGGGGCCTGTCGCTCGTCGCAATTGACGCGCGAACAAGGCGAGGGCGACACCGAGCAGGATCAGCGAAAGTGGTTCGGTCATGATGACGTCCTGTTCGCCGCGAATGGGGAAGAGCCGCGGCAGAAGACGTCATCAAGTATGGGAAGCCGGAATGACGCCGCCATCAAGGCGGGCTGAAGACGGCGTAAAAAGGAAGTGCGGCTGGTACGACGTGACGAGCATCGAAGGGCAGGGATCGACGTTCACCGCGCGGCTGAACGGCCTCTCGTCTGCTCCTTGAAGCTCTTCAGGGTCACCGCCCAGAAGATCCAGAGGAACGTGCAGATGGCGATGCACAGGTACGCGCTGATGATCGCAGACGCCATGGCCACGAGATACGCGAAGAATCCGCCCGCACAGTTCCGGCGAATGGCGCGCACGACTTCGGGCGGGATGTCGTCACGAATCAACGCCCGGCCGTGCGCGGCCGCGAGTCCCCACAGCAGATTGAAGCCGACATTGGTCAGCAGACACACGCCGGCGTAGATGCTGCTGGCGGCGGCCGCGTGCTCCGTCGTGAAGTACTCGCCGAGCAGGCCGGTCACGAACGGAAAGCAGATGACGCTGAACAGCAGGAAGCCGTTCGCGATGAAAAAGCGGATGTTGATCCGCTTCATCGACTGGACGCAGCCGTGATGGTTCATCCAGACGACGAGGATCGTGAAGAAGCTCGTGACGACGGCGAGGTAGAGATGCCACTGCTGGCCGAGCGCGTACACGAGTGACGCGCCGGGCCGCTGGCTGAGATCCGGGACCTTCAGTTCCAGGCCGAGCAGCGTGATCGCGATCGCGAACACGCCGTCACTCAGCATCTCGAGTCGGGCGATGTCCTTCTCTTCAGGGGCGGGCGCCATGTCGGGGGGCATGCTACCATCCGTCGCGCGCCGGCATGACAGTCGTCCTCGACTCCGCGAATCGTCCCGCTGATCCCGAATGTCCGGAATGCGGCGAGACGCTCGCGTACGTCGAGACCGAGCCGTCAGCGTCCGGCGCGTTTCGCACGCAGGCCGACGCGATGCCGAAGATGGCGATTCACTTCTACGATTGCCCGGGCTGCGGCACGTGCTGGAAGCTCGGGCAGCGGCTGCTGCCCGACCCCGTGCGACAGATCTTGCGGGGCTGACCGGGCCCTAGCCGCCCTTCTTTTTGGCGAAGTAGGCCGTGCGCAGCGCGTCGATGAAGCGCGCGTCCACGAGGCCCGGCGGATTGCCCTGATAGTTCAGGCTCTTGTCCGCGCGGAACTTGTCCACGGCCGCGATCGCTTCCTCGTCGTACTGATTGAAATCCGCGGGCGCCTGATCGGGGAACGCCGCCAGCGTCGGCCGCCAGTAGCCGAGCGCGTGCAGCATGCGCTTCAGCTCGACGACGTCCGGACCCTCGACGCGTGAGAAGCTGCGATACCCGAGGCGCCGCCCGGTCGTGAGGTAGATCCGCTTCATCTCCGCGACCGGATCAGGATTCTCACCGACTTCAATCGCGAGCGCGATGTGGTCGTTGCCGCGGCCGGGGTTGTTCGGGTCCGCGATCTTGATCGCCGCCGACTGCAGATTCCCCCAGCGGCGGTCGCCGCCTTTCGCGTAGCCGGCCTCGAGCGCGAGGATCATGCGCTCGGCGAGCGGCATGCCGGTGCCGGCGGTCGCGTCCATCGACGCGGAGACGGCGTCGAGCACCTCCGGGCCGACCATGATGTTGGCCTGCGTCGTGTAGTTCACGCCCTGCTTGCTGCCGGCCCAGTTGCCGTTGCTTTTCCCGGTGTGGGCCGCGGTCCGGCCTTTCATGTCGATGATGCCGACCTGGCGTGACTCGCGCATCGCGTCGTTCGAGAGCAGTTGTTCGAGCGCGTCCTTCGGCTCCGTGCCTTTCTCCAGCAGATCGAGCCCGCGCGGCCCGTACTCGACCATCGTCGACGCCTGCGTGCAGACGGCGCCGACCCCGGCGCGGACGTGTGGCACCGCACGGCCGACAAACGGCACGCGAGTCGTCACCGCGGCGCCGGACTGACCGGTGGCCGGGTCGATCGCGCAGATCGAGAAGGTGGAGTACTGCGGCAGGCCCTCTTCGTTGAGCGTCACGCCGTCATAGGCGAGCCGCTGCTGAGCCACCAGGACCGACGAGGCGACGACGACGGCCGAGTAGAACGCGATTGTGGAAACGCGTCGATCCATGAGGGCTATCCTCCACAGTAATTGCCGGTGAAATCGCGGCAGCGTTCGAGCTTGAACGCCGGATCGACGGCCGGCGCCTTGTCGGCGTTGCCGACGCTGCGGCCCGTCGCGTACATCCAGCGCGTCATCTTCGCGAGCTTCGCGATGTCGATCCGGTCCGGGTTGTCGAACGGCGTGTGGTAGTCGGGGTGCAGCAGCGTGGAGAAGAAGATCGCCGGCACGCCGTTGCGAGCGTACGGCAGGTGATCGCTGCGGTAGTACCAGCCTTCGCGATGCTGCGGGTCATCCCAGGACGAGTCGACCGTGAAGTGCGTCACGGTGTTGTTCGCCGCCAGCGCCATGTCGACGAGCTCCGGCGAGTTGCGATGCGGCGGCAGCGCGCCGAGAAGCGCCGCCGTACCGGGATCGTTGCGGCCGATGAGATCGCCGTTGAGGCACGCGACGATCGACGCGAGCGGAATGATCGGGTGCTTGACGTACCAGCGCGAGCCCATCAGCCCGCGCTCTTCCGAGCCGTGCCAGATGAAGAGTGCCGACCGACGCAGCGGCGACGCCGAGACGGCGCGGCCGATCGCGAGGAGAGCGACGGCCGTGCTCGCGTTGTCATCGGCGCCGTTCCAGATGTCATCGCCGTTCACCGGGTAGCGCTCGCCATCGTGATCCTGGTGCGCGCTGAACAGCACGTACTGGCTCGCCAGCGCCGGATCGCGTCCTGGTACCTTCGCGATGATGTTGACCGACGGGTACTGGAAGCTGTCCGTGAAGATCGATGCCACGAGCCTCGCGTCCGCCGCGAGCGGTCCGCCAAGCGCGGACTCCTTCACGTAGAGCAGGGGCACGCCGCGTGGGGCGACGCGCTGATCGGCGGTGCCGTCGGGATCGAGCCCGTACGTACCGCGCGGGAACGTGATCGCCGTGCGATCCCACTGGTCCTTGAACTCGTCCGGTACGATGGCGACGATTGCCGCAGGAGTCTGTGGCGTGACCGTGCGCTGGATGTTGCGCGCCCACGTGCGCAGCGCCGGCGCCGCGTTTGGCGCGCTCTGGTTGGGCAGCGCCGCGGTGGCGCCAGGCGCGGGCTCGTAGCGGACGACGAGCGTCTTGCCTTTCAGGTCGACGCCCGCGAGCGCGTTCGCGTCCGCGCGAACGACCGGCGCGTCCACGTCGGCGAGCACCGTGTTGTCCGGAATCACGTCGCGGCCCATGCGCAGCGCCTTGCCGCCGAGCGACACCGGCGAGCTCGCGGACACGCGGAAGCGCTCGAGCGGGAACCATTGAAAGTAGGTGCCGTTGTCGCCGGCCGGCAGGAGTCCGGCCTGCCGCGCGCGTTCGGCCACCCAGACCGAGGCCACCATCTCATCGAGCGTCCCGCCCTCACGCCCGCGCATCGAGTCGCCCGCGAGCGTGAAGAGATCGGACTTGAGATCGGCCTCCGTGATGCGATCGATCGGGTCCGGGGCCTGCGCGCGGCCCGCAGCGATGAGGACACAGAGTGTGACCGTGACGAGACGTACAGCTGCCATGCGGGCATCGTAGCGCAGGCATTGGGCGGTTGGGATATTGGGTTATTGGGTCATTGGGCTATTGGGATGTTGGACTGTTGGCAAGGCCCTTCCAATGACCCAATAGCTCAATGACCCGAGATCCCAATTCCCCCGGTCCCGATCTACAGTCGAATTCATGTCGATCACGATGGGTCTGGACACATTCGGCGACGTGACCGTGGGCGCGGACGGTCAGCTCATCTCGCAAGCGCAAGCGCTGCGGAACGTCGTCTCGGAAGCGGTGCTCGCCGAGCAGGTGGGCATCGAGTGCTTCGGCGTCGGCGAGCACCATCGCAAAGACTTCGCGATATCCGCGCCGGAGGTCATGCTGGCGGCCATCGCCGGCAAGACCGAGCGTATGATTCTCGGATCGGCGGTCACGGTGCTCAGCACCGACGATCCTGTCCGCGTGTTCCAGCGCTTCTCGACGCTCAACGCGATTTCGAACGGCCGCGCCGAGGTCATTCTCGGCCGGGGCTCGTTCACCGAGTCGTACCCGCTCTTCGGCTTCGATCTCGCGCGCTACGACGAGTTGTTCGAGGATCGACTCGCGCTGTTCGCGGCGCTGCTCGAGCCAGGGCCCGTGACCTGGACGGGCACGACGCGGACGCCAATCACGAATCAGATCGTCTACCCGCAGATTGAAACAGGCCGGCTGCGCACGTGGGTCGGTGTCGGCGGCAGCCCCGAGTCCGTGGTCCGCGCGGCGCGCTACGGCCTGCCGCTGACGCTCGCGATCATCGGCGGCAATCCCGTCCGGTTCCGTCCGTACGTCGATCTCTACCTTCAGTCACTCGAGAAGTTCGGCAAGCCGCTGCAGCCGATCGCCGTCCACTCGCCGGGCCACGTCGCGGCGACCGACGATCAGGCGCAGAACGATCTGTGGCCGCACTACGAGAAGATGATGAACCGCATCGGCACCGAGCGCGGCTGGCCGCCCGCCGATCGCGCGCACTTCAATCGTGAAGCTGGCCCGGACGGCGCGCTGTGCGTCGGGTCGCCCGAGACCGTCGCCGCGAAAATCGTGCGCACGGCCCGCGCCCTCGGCCTGGCGCGCTTCGACATGAAATACAGCGCAGGCACGCTGCCCCACGAGAAGCTGCTGACCAGCGTCGAGTTGTTCGGGACGAAAGTGATGCCGCGCGTCCGGCAACTGCTCGCTTGAGCTCGAGACCTGCTACCCTCACACGCGATGCCGACGCGCCGTGAGTTCCTCCAGCAGAGCGCCGCCGCGGCCGGCGTCTCGCTCGTCGGCCCGCTGTCGCTTGACCACGAACCGACGGCTTTTCAGGGCGCCGCCTCGCGCTCGTTCATCGACCTCCATCGCCAACCCGACAGCGTCAGCGTGCAGTTGACGCCGACGAACGAGCGCGCGCTGCACCTCGGCGCAAGCGGTCGTTGGGAAGACGCAGGCGTCTCGGTGACGATCACGCCGGCCGCGGATGCGACCCGCGTCGCACTTGAAGCGCCCTCGACGCCCGTCCGCAAACTGCGCCTTCGCTGGCGAGGACGGATTGACGACGTCCGATTGATTCTTGGCGACGCGTGGGAGCGCGGCTACGGCGATCTCGAATGGCGCGGGTTCGTGCCCGATCGCGTGATGCCTTGGTACTTTGCGTGCTGGGACGACGGCGCGGCGACGCACGCGTACGGCGTGCGCACAGGCGCGAACGCGTTTTGCTACTGGGACGTGGATCCACAGGGCATCACGCTGTGGGCCGACGTGCGAAGCGGGGGCGCCGGCGTCGAGCTCGGGCAGCGCCGGCTCTCGGTGTGCGAGATCGTTGCTCGTCAAGGACAACGTCAGGAGTCGGCGTTCGCGGCCCTTCACGCATTCTGCCGGCGGATGTGCACGAATCCTCGGCTGCCATCCGCGCCCGTCTACGGACACAACGATTGGTACTGGGCGTACGGCAAGAACAGCGCCGAGACCGTTCTCGCCGACGCGCGGCACATCGTCGATCTCTCGCCGGCCGGCGCCAATCGGCCGTTCGTCGTGATTGACGACGGCTGGCAGCCGGAGCGCGGCCAGGCGAAGACCGGCGTCGGTACCTGGGACCGCGGCAACGAGAAGTTTCCGGACATGCCGGGGCTCGCGGCGGCGATTCGACAGCTCGGGGCGCAGCCGGGGATTTGGATTCGTCCGTTGCTCGCCGGGGCGGACACGCCCGCCTCCCAGCGGCTCGCTCGCGATCGCGCGATTCTCGATCCGACGGTCCCAGGCGTGCGCCAGAAGATCGCCGGCGACATTGCCCGCCTGCGCGGCTGGGGATTTCAACTCATCAAGCACGACTACTCGACGTTCGACATCTTCGGCCGATGGGGATCGACGATGGGCGATACGATGACGCGCGACGGCTGGACGTTTGCGGGCGGCCCCACGCGCACGACCGCCGAAGTCATCTCTGATCTTTACCAGGCGATCCGGACCGCGGCAGGCGACGCGCTCGTCATCGGGTGCAACACCGTCAGTCACCTGTCCGCGGGCGTGTTCGAGATTTGCCGCGTGGGCGATGACACGAGCGGCCGCGAGTGGGCGCGGACAAGGAAGATGGGCGTCAACACGCTCGCATTTCGTGGCGCGCAGCACGGCGCGTTTTATGTTGCCGACCCCGATTGCGTCGGCGTGACGACCGCGATTCCCTGGACGCTCAACCGCCAATGGCTGGATCTACTGGCCCGCAGTGGGACGATGCTGTTCGTGTCGATCGCACCGGACGCGCTCGGAGTGGAGGAGCGGCGCGATCTGCAGGCCGCGCTCGCGCTGGCGGCGAGACCCCAGCCGCTCGGAGAACCGCTCGACTGGCAACAGTCGTCGTGGCCCAGGCGGTGGAAGCTCATGGGCGCCGACGTTAACTACAACTGGATCCCTGACTGAGCAGACCGGCGATCTAACCTTTTGACTCGCGCGGCCGTCTAATTAGTGCTACAAAGAAGGACAAATGGCACCCGGCACCCGCGACACCCTCGGTGAGTTCGAACAACTGCTGCTCCTCGCCATCGTCCACCTCGGCCAGGACGCCTACGGCGTGACCATCCGCCAGGAGGTCGAGGCCCGGACGGGCCGCGACGTCGCGATTGGTGCGCTCTACACCTCGCTCGACCGGCTCGAGCGCAAAGGGTTCGTCCGGTCGACGATGTCCGAGCCGACGCCGGATCGCGGGGGCCGATCGAAGCGGTGTTTCAGCCTCAAGCCGGCGGGCGCGACGGCACTGCGGCAGTCGCGGCAGCGGCTCGCGCGCATGTGGGACGGGCTGACGCCGGACCTGCGGAAGGTGCGGTCATGACGCCGCGGCCGCCGAGGCTGGTCGAGTGGCTGATGCGCGTGTCGCTCGGGCCTGACGATCGCCAGGCCGTGTTGGGCGACCTCTACGAGGAGTGCCGGATCCGCGTCGAGAGAGACGGCCAGCGTGCCGCCAGGCGATGGTGCTGGCGGCAGCTGTTCCGATCGTTTCTGCCGAATCTCCGCCGCAGACGATTCGGCACGGACGGGCTGGGTCAGGATCTGAGGCACGCCGTCCGGTCGCTCCGCGCGACGCCGACGTTCACGCTCGTCGCGCTCGTCGTGCTCACACTCGGCGTCGGCGCAACGACGGCGATTTTCTCCGTCGTGGACGGTGTGGCCCTGCGCGGCGTGCCGTTTCCGCGCGGCAACCGGGTGGTGCTCGTGACCGAGCCGCGCCAGAGCGGCAGGGGCGCGACCACCGTCTCCGCGCAGGATTTCGAGGAGTGGCGTCGCGAGCAGACGGCGTTCGAGGACCTTGGCGCGTCGCAGGGCAGCCGCGACTTCGTCATACGCGACAACAACGCGAGCGAGACGCTGCGCACCACGCTCGTCTCGGCGAATTTGTTCCGGGTGCTGCGCGCGTCGCCCTCGATCGGCCGCACGTTCACGGCTCAAGACGAGATCCCGGGTAACGAGCACGTGCTGATCCTCAGCGACGCGTTCTGGCGACGTCGGTTCGGCGCCGATCCGAACGTGCTCGGCCGCACCATCGCCTTCGAGACCGGCGACTGGATGATCGTTGGCGTGATGCCCGCGTCGTTCATGTACCAGGTCAGCGCCGCGCGGCCGATGGATCTGTGGGTGCCCTGGGTGCCGGATCCGAAAGACTTGCAACGTGGGAGATCGCAGTCCTACAACCTGACGGTCATCGGCCGGCTGAAGGACGGGGTATCGGTCGCCCAGGCGCAAGCCGACCTCGACGGGATCATGACGCGCGTCAAGGCTCAATACGCCGCGTCCGTTGGCGATCGCGTCGCGCGCGTCGCGTTCCTGCAGGACGCGATCGTCGGGTCCGCGAAGTCGTGGATGCTGATGCTGCTCGGCTCGGTGACGTTCGTGCTGCTCATCGCGTGCGTGAACGTCGCGAACCTGATGCTCGCGCGCGCGTCCGCGCGGTCGCGCGATGTCGCGGTTCGCTCGGCGCTCGGCGCATCGCGCTGGCGGATCGTCCGCGGTTTGCTCGCGGAAAGCCTGGTGCTCTCCGTCGTTGGCACGGCGCTGGGCGTCGGTCTCGCGATCTGGTGTGTCGAGCTGCTTCGGGCCTCGCTGCCGGGCAACCTGCCGAGGATCAACGAGGTCGCGGTCAACTACCGCGTGCTGCTGGCGGCGGCAATTGCCGCGGTTGCGGTCACGATTGGCATCACGCCGGTGTGGCAGTCGTCTCCGCCGGCGCTCGGTGTCTCGCTCCGCGAGTCTGGACGATCCGGCAACGCAGGCGCGTCGCGCCAGCGCGTGCGCACGACGCTTCTTGTCGCCGAGGTCGCGCTCGCGGTCATCCTGCTCGTCGGGTCGGGCCTGTTCATCTCGAGCTTCGTGCGCATCATGCGCGTCGATCTCGGGTTCGATCTCGACAATGTCCTGTCGGTGGACGTGATTTCGCGCCGGCTGACCGACGCCGACATGCCGCGCACGAGCGCGACCGTAGCGGCCGTGGTCGATCAGGTGCGGCGCATCCCGGGCCTCGAGGCCGTCGCGCTGGCGTGGGGCACTCAGCCGCTGGTCAACGGAAACGATCGCACCACGGTCACGGTGCCCGGCCGGCCCGCGTTCGACCAGCCGGACGATTACGCGGACGAGAAGTACATCACGCCGGACTACTTCAAGGTGCTGCGCGTGCCGGTCGTGCGCGGCCGCGCGTTCACCGATCTCGATGCCGCTCCGGGCGCGCCGCAGGCCGTCATCCTGAACGATGTCGCTGCCGCCCGCTACTTCGGTAGCGCCGACCCGGTCGGGATCACGGTTGCCGCCGACGGCGACCGCACCGTCGTCGGCATTGTGCGCTCGACACGGCTCCAGGGCCCGGAAGGCGACTTGCGCCCCGAAGTCTACGTGCCGCTCAACTGGCAGCACGCGTACGGCAGCCCGCTCGTGACGCTGATGATGCGGACATCGCGCGATCCGGCGTCGTTCATTCCGACGATCCGCGCGGCGATTCGCACGGCCGCGCCGGACCTCGTCGTCGCCGATCCGCAGACCTACGAGGACCGCTTCGGCCGCATCGTGGCGCAGCGCAAGTTCAACATGATCGTGCTCGCGTTGTTCGGCCTGCTGGCGATCGCGATCGCGGCCGCCGGCATCTACGGCGTGATGGCGTATCTGGTCGAGCAGCGCACGCAGGAAATCGGCGTACGGATGGCGCTCGGCGCCGAACCGGCGAGCGTCGCGCGCATGGTGCTCGGCCGGGCCACCGTGTACATGATGGTCGGGCTCGCCGTCGGCCTCACCGGCGGGTGGCTGCTGTCGAGATTCGTCCAGGCATTCCTCTTCAAGCTGGACGCCCACGATCCCGTCGTCTACGCGTCGGTCGCGGCGCTGCTCGTGGCGACGGGCCTTCTGGCGTCGTTCATTCCGGCCCGCCGCGCGGCCCGGGTCGATCCCGTGGTGGCGCTCCGGTTCTGACGCACGCCGGCCGCCAGCCGGCGGCGTTCGTGTTACCTTCCCGGCATGCGCGCGGCCCTGGCGGTGCTGTCCGGTGTCTGGCTCATCGCGGTCTTTCAGGCCGTGTTCGGCGATGACGTCCCCTGGACGATGAACGGCGGCATCGACAACATCCGTTACTCGCCTCTGAAGCAGATCAACCGCGACAACGTCAGTCAGCTCCAGGTCGCGTGGACGTACGACTCGCACGATTCGTTCCGCGCCTCGGAGATGCAGAGCAATCCGATCGTCGTGGACGGCATGCTGTACGCGACGACGCCGTCGATGAAGGTGGTGGCGGTCGATGCGGCGACGGGCGCGGAGGTGTGGAAGTTCGATCCAAGCGGCGGCGCGACGGGCACGGCGCGCGCGCGGCATCGCGGCGTCACGGTCTATCAGGATCGCGTGTTCGTCACGTACCGGTCGTTTCTCTACGCGCTCGATCGCAAGACCGGCCAGCCAATCCCGGCGTTCGGCACGAACGGCCGGATCGATCTGCGCGAGGGCCTCGATCAGCCGGCGCAGGGCCTGAGCGTCAGCGCGAGCACGCCGGGCTCGATCTTCGAGGACACGATCATCGTCGGCACCGCGGTGCCGGAGACGCTGCCGGGATCGCCCGGGCACATCCGCGCGTTCGACGTGAACACGGGCAAGGTGCGCTGGATCTTCCACACGATTCCGCGGCCCGGCGAGAAGGGCTACGAGACGTGGCCGCCGGATGCGTACAAGCTCGCGGGCGGCGCCAACGCGTGGGCGGGCGTGACCGTGGACACGAAGAACGGTCTCGTGTTCGCCGCGACAGGATCAGCGTCGTTCGATTTCTACGGTGTCACGCGGCACGGCGACGATCTGTTTGCCGACTGCGTGCTCGCGCTCGACGCGCGCACGGGCAAGTACGTCTGGCACTTTCAGGGCATTCGCCATGACGTATGGGACTGGGATTTTCCTGCGGCGCCGAACCTCGTGACCGTGCGTCGCGACGGCCGCGCGGTCGAAGCCGTCGCGCAGATCACGAAATACGGCTACACGTACGTGCTGGACCGCCACACGGGCAAGCCGCTGTTTCCGGTCCAGATGCGCAAGGTGCCGGCGTCAACCGTCGATGGCGAAGCGCTCGCGACCGAGCAGCCCTATCCGACGCTGCCGGTGCCGTTCGCGCGCCAGGGCCTGACCGAGGACATGCTCACGACGCGGACGCCCGAAGCGCACGCGGACGTGCTCGCGCGATTCAAGAAGTACCAGAAGGGCTTCTTCACGCCGCCTTCGCTCGAAGGCACGATCGTGTTCCCGGGCTTCGACGGCGGCGCGGAATGGGGCGGCGCCGCGTTCGATCCCGACACCGCGCTGCTGTACGTCAACTCCAACGAGATGCCGTGGATCATCAAGCTGATCCCGAACAACGACACGGCGCTCTACATCAGCAAGTGCGCGACGTGCCATCGCGAGGATCGGAAGGGCGGCGCGACCGCGCCGTCGCTGATCGACGTGGGCACGCGGCTCTCGCGCGACGAGATCGCGGCGATCATCCGCCAGGGGACCGGCAGGATGCCGGGATTTCCCGACATGGGCGCGCGCAACATCAACGACGTTGCCGACTTCCTGATCACGGGCGAGGACAAGGCGGCGAACCCCGAGGTCGCGAACGACCCGGCGCGGCTCAAGTACCGCAGCGACGGCGAGTCGATCTTTCTCGATCCGGACGGCTACCCGGCGATCACGCCGCCGTGGGGCACCCTGAACGCGCTCGATCTGAACACCGGCCAGATGCGCTGGAAGATTCCGTTCGGCGAGTTTCCCGATCTCGCGGCGAAGGGCCTCACGAACACCGGCAGCGACAACTACGGCGGCCCCGTGGTCACGGCGGGCGGGCTCGTCTTCATCGGCGCGACGAACTTCGACAAGAAGCTTCACGCCTACGACAAGCTCACGGGCAAGCTCCTGTGGGAGACGACGCTGCCGGCGGCGGGAAACGCGACGCCGGCGGTCTATCAGCTCCACGGACGACAGTACGTCGTCATCGCCTGCGGCGGCGGCAAGAACGGCGCACCGTCTGGCAGCGCGATCGTCGCGTTCGCCTTGAAATGACGCCGGGAGTAGTTTTTACAAATGGCGCAAGCTCTTGCGTGGGTTGTTGATGACGCCATTTGTAAAAACTACTCCCGGCGTCATTTTCAGAACGTCACGCGGAAACCGATCTGAAACGTTCGCGGATCGCCAACCGCGGTGATCTGGTTGAACGTCGCCGACGGGCTCGCCGGATACGCGCCGGGGCCCCAGCTGGTGTTTCTCGTCAGATTGTTCACGCGATTCGTCACGTTGAAGGCCTCGACGAGTCCGTCGATCTTCACGTCGCGCGACACCCGGAACGCGCGGCTCAGCCGGAGATTGAGACTGAAGAAGTCGCTGCCGACGCCAGCGTTCCTGGGAATGAACACCACTGACCGCACGTCGAAATTCGTCGCCACCGTTCCGCCGTCGGCGAGCGGGCGCCCGGTCGAACCTTGCAGGCTGACGACGCCCGACGTGATGTTGAAAGGCAGCGCCGAGTAGTACTGCAGCATCGTGCTCAGCACGAAGCCGTGGCTGATGCGCTGCCATGTCGTCGTCGCTGGCGCCATCGACGAATTCACCGTGCCGTTGATCACGAGACGATGGCGCTGATCGTCGTCGGAACGGCCCCAGTCGCGCCTGATGTCCGTCGGGTCGATCGGCTGGCTGAAGAACGCTTCGCCCAGATCGTTCATCGACTTCGACAGCGTGTAGCTGACGCGCAGGCTCGCCCAGGCGGTCGGCCGCTGCACGAATGAGACGTGCAGGCCGTGATAGTTCGACGAGCCCACGGACGAGTACTGGTTGTTGTTTCGGTACGCCGGGTTCGGACGGCAGCCGTTGTTGTTACCGGCCTGGACGCATGTCGCGACGTTCTGGTTCACCTGCATGAGCAGGTGATCGCCCTGCACGTACTGATAGCCCACGCTCACGGTTCGTCCGTGTCCCAGCGAGCGATCGACCTCGATGCTGGCCTGCTTCGAGTACGCGTTCTGCAGTTGACGATCCATCGTTGTGAAGTCCACAAGCGTGGTCGTCAGGATGCGCGCCGGCAGGATGCTCGGGAAGACCGGCGCGCCGTCCTGCGCTGGCAATAACCCGGACACACCGGGCTGATGCAGAGCGTCGACGTCCGTCGTGTTGCCGGCCGACAGCATCGCGTTGGCGACCGCGCGGAGCGGCACGCGGTCGAAGAACAGGCCGGCGTTGCCCCTAACGATCACGTTCTGCGACGCCGACGGCGACCACGCGAACCCGGCCCGCGGCGAGAGGTTGTTCGTGTCGGTGGTGATGGTATCGAGCCACTGCAGGTCGTACCGCAGGCCGAGGTTCAACGTGAGCCGCGATCCGGCGCGCCACTCGTCCTGCATGTAGATCCCGAGATTCGGATTGGTCTGCGTGACGCTGGGATCCCCAAATGTCTGGCTGAAGCCGCTGTACGTGCCTGTCAGAAACGTCGCGAGCGAGCTGAACGTGTACGCGCCCTGCGAGGACCGCGGAAACGTGATCGTGTCGTCGTTGTAGAGAATGTCCACGCCGAACCTGAGCGCGTGAGCGCCGGCCTGATGCGACAGATTGTCCACGAGCTGAAACATCGTGTTCACGCGTCGCGTCGGACTGTTCGACAGCGTGCCGAACGAGGCGACGTTCGTGATGCTGACCGCGGGCCCGATCGGGTCGCTCGGCAGCGCTTTCAGATCGCCGTGCGCGATTTGCACCCGCGTCTCGTTGACCGTCGCTCCGGACCACGACCAGGTGTTGCCGAAGCCAATCGAATGGTCCACGTTGTCCAGGCCGGCCGACGCCGTGGGCGCGTTGAGCGCGCCTGCGCCGCGCGAGTTGTCCGAGGTGACGTCATAGAGCGCGTATCGTACGGTGAACTGATCGGCGGCGCTGATCTGATGGTCGACCTTGCCGAGGAGATTCACGCTGTGCACCGGATTCGGATAGATGCCGGTGCTGACCGGCGAACCTGGATAACCGGTGACCGCCAGCTTCGCGTTGATGAGCTGCACGCTCGCGGGCGAGATCGTCACGAGCCCGGTCTGATCGAGCAGGCGCTGTTCGAAGTTGGCGAAGAAGAAGGTGCGGTTGTGCACGATGGGTCCGCCAAAGCTGAAGCCATATTGCTGCTGGTTCATCGGCAGCTTCGTGCCCGACAGCGCGTTGGCTGCGTTGAGACTGTCGTCGCGGATGAAGTCGTACAACGTGCCGTGATTCGCGTTCGTGCCGCTCCTCGTGACGACGTTCACGTAGCCGCCCAACGCACGGCCGAGCTCGGCTTGCCCGCCCGACGTGACGACCTGGACCTGCTCGACGGCGTCTGCGCCGTACGTCATGCCCGTCAATCCCGCGGCATCGTCGTTCGACGAGAGGCCGTCGACGATGAAGTTGTTCGACAGATTGCGCTGGCTGCCGACGGAAATCCCCTGGCCCGGCACGGCTGACGTCTCGGCGAACAGTTGCGTGCTGCCGATGTTGGTCGGCGAGACGCCCGGAATCAGCAGCGCGATGTCGAGAACATTCCGGCCGTTCATCGGCAGCCGCTCGACCTCGGCCTGCGGCACCGTGCCCGCGATCTGGCTTCGGGCCGCCTCGAGGACGGTCTCGGCCGTGACGTTGACGCTCGTGTCGACGTCCGCCACGGCGAGCGTGATGGTGATGTCGAACGCCGAGCCGACGGTGAGGCGCACGTCGCGCGTGACGTCCTTGAACCCCTGCACGTGCACTTTGACGTCGTACGGCCCGATTCGCAGGTACGGAAAGCGGAAGCGTCCTTCGGAATCGGTGACGGCCTCAGCGGCGATGTTGGTCTCTGTCTGCCGAGCGCTCACATGCGCGCCCGGGACGACGCCGTTCTGTTGATCGACGACGCGGCCGCTCAAGCTTGCGTAGTTGACGGTCTCCTGCGCGGCGGCAGGACGAGCCGTCGCGACGACGCAGCAGCACGCTGCCGCGATCACGCCGCGAACGAAATGACGATGCATTGACTGTGACTCCTCGAAGCCTTCAATCCACGAAATGGCCAAGCATGCGCGGACGCCGCCAGGCGGCGCGCATGAGCGATCGATCGCTCCGGACCTTCGGGTCCGTGATGTGCAGTGACCGTGGAACGAGCTAGCTTCGAGGTGGCGGCGAATCAGGAACGAACGACGAGTCGATCGGCGCGGGGAAAAACGTCGCGGCGACCGTGGACGCCGGCGCCGGCGCGACGACGGACGTCGCCGGCACGAGCACAGCGATCGGACCCGTCATGAACGCGGCCAGCGCGGCGACGGGATCCGTCGTGCCGCGGCAGGCGCATGAGTGAGAATTCGCCGCGGGCATCCCGTGCGACCGCGTGTGGTGCATCGGGCACATGCCGCCGTCCGAGTGGTCGCACGTGCACTCGACACCAGCATTCTCAGCCGACATCGTGCAGCAAATCGCCGTCGGCGCGGACACGAAGAGGCACAGGTGGAACACCAGCCAGGCGCCGGCAATACGCGCGAGCTGCGACCGGGTCCAACGCATGTTTTGACAGGATAGCACGCGAAAATGACGTGTGCCCGGCCCGACAGGGATCGCCGCCTGCGGTCCTATTTGATCTCGACGACGACCAGCTCGATGGTTTTGCCCGTGTCGTTGACGTCCTTGTGCATCACGCCCGGCGGCATCGGCGCCTGCCAGTAGGCCTTGCCCGTTTCGTAGTGCGTGACGACGGTTTCGCCCGACTCCGTGACGGTTTTCAGATCGCCGCCGACGATCGCGATGATCGACCGGTAGCGGTCGTGGCGATGGAGCGTGGATTCGGTGTGCGGAGGAATCACGCTCTTCCACGACACGGCGCGGTCGTTCTCGAACTGCGGCAGCCGCTGCATCGCGGGCTGCTGCGGCGTGACGACGGCGAGCATGAGCAGGGCGAGAGAGAGTCGCATGACTAGATCATCCGCTGGACGCGACTGACGAGTTGCACAGGAATGCCCCACGGATCCCGCAGCATGGCGACGGTATCCCCAGTGTCGTTGGTGGTGACGCCACCTTCGGGCGTCGCCCCCGCTTTCATCAGCCGATCGCGCGTCGCCGCGACATCGTCCGCGCGAAACGCGATGTGCAGCACGAGCGGATCGATCGCGCGGTAGTCCGGCACGCGCGCCTTCGGGTTGTTGTAGAACTCCAGCATCACGGCGTCGCCGTCGTCGGCCAGGAAGTAGCCGAAGGGTGAGGCGGTCTGCTTGCGCTTGACGGTGAGCCCGAGGTGCGCGACGTACCACGCGGCAAGCGCGACGGGATCCTGAACTTGGTAGGCGGTGTGCTCGATTTTCACACCGATATCCTATCAGGCGCCCTTCGGCAGGCTGCTGCCGACGATCGTGAACGCGGCGGTGACGCAGGCCACGGAGACGGCCCATGCGCCGATGATGAGGATCGGAGTCTCGTTTGCCGTCGATGACAGGTTCATGCCGAGCTCGTAGTAGGCGGTGAACCCAACCGCCGCAAAGGCGAGCCATAAGATCGCCCAGCGCGCCCACTTGCCGCGGTCGGCCTTTGGCAGCGGCTTGGGCAACATGAACAGCGCCGTGGCGCACGCGAACCCTGCGCACAGCATCGTGGCGAAGGTAATTGCCGGCTCGAATCGAGGAATCGGCCGCAATTCTTCCGGCAGGATCTTCATGAAGTCCGCGCCGATGGGAATCAGCGCGGAGACGATGCCGGCGGTGAGCCGCGTCTTGAAGTCTTCGTTCATCGGACTGCGCCGGCACCGATTCGTGCGGTCGGGATGTACAGGTCCACGTCGATCGCGGCAATCTGCTGCCCGGCAAGAACCTGAAGCGTGAGCGGGATGCGCTGGCGGCTGATCACGTCATTGGACGCGACTGGCGCGGTCGCCGCGATCGTTGTGTTGCCTTCGAGCACGCGACCGCCGGCGGCGCTGAGCCACTGCCGGTCGCCGACGCCTTTGACGGCCAGCGTGAAACGCAGAGAGGTCGGCGTCAGGTTCTTCAGTTCCCAGCGCGCGGTGGATCCAGCGACGGTTGACGAGATCGAAACCGCCACCTGCATGTCCCCCGGCTTCACCGTGCGCAGCTTGCCGACCATGTACGTCGTTTCGAGCGGGATGATGTGGTTCGGTGCGACGACGCCAGGCGCTTCGTCCTTGCCTACGTAGACCGTCGTCGGGATCGACTCGGTTGGCAAGTTGCCGTAGAACAGCTTGCCGTCGTCGAGATTGCGGCCGATCTTGCCCTTGACGCACGTCCACGCCTGGAAACCCTGGTCGAGGTCCGTGGTCATGCGCGCGGCCTCCCAGTGAATGTGATGAGGCGCCTTGTCGCGATTGGCAACCGAGCGCGCGAAGTTCCAGATGTCGTTGGGTCCGGACTGGACGTTCGCGTCCGAATACCACTCGATGTTGGCGCGCGTCTCGCCCTTAGGGGGCGGCTCTTGCGGTGGAGTCCATCCGCACGGGTGAACACCATCTGGGCCACTCTGCGCCGGCGTCATCACGACCGACAGAACGATCCAGCCCGCAGTGACCGCCGCAGCTCGCCCGATCCGTCTCATGTGACGCCTCCGGCCTATTTTGGCATCGCCGGCACAAGTCCGGTGAACACGTACGCGTAGAGCAGCGCGATGATCCCCATCACGGTCATCAGCAGCACGCTGTGCTTGATCGTGAAGCGGAACAGGCGGCTCTCATCCGCGGTGGACATGCCGGTGGCCGCGACGGCGACCGCGATGCTCTGGATCGAAATCATCTTGCCCATCACGCCCGCGGCCGAGTTCACCGACGCCGTGAGAATCGGGTTGAGACCGAGCGCGTTGGCGGTGACGACCTGAAGGTTGCCGAAGAGCGCGTTCGCCGACGTGTCGCTGCCCGTCAGGAACACGCCGAGCCAGCCGACGACGGCGCTGAAGAACGGAAACGCGACGCCCGTCGCCGCGAGCGCCAGGCCGAGCGTCGACGTCATCCCCGAGTAGTTCATCAGGTACGCGAGCGCGAGCATCGCCGCGATCGTGACGATGGCCTTCGACATCTGTTTGAACGTCGCGACGTAGAGGCCAGCGATCCGCTTCGGCCCCACGCGCAGGAACGCCGCGGCCGCGAGCAGCGCCAGGAAGCAGGCCGTGCCGGCCGCGCTCAGCCAGTTGAGCGTGAACACCGCGGCGTACGGCGCGGGCTTGGCGACGACCGGGGGGATGCGCGTGATCTGGTTGTGCAGGCCCGGGACGTTAATCCCGTTCAGGACCGTGGCGCTCTTGAGCGAGAGCCCCGCGATCAGGCCGTTCGTCCACTTGTCGATGTCCGCCTTGATCGACGGATGCCCGACGATGAGCACGGCAACCACGAGGAGCAGGTAGGGCAGCCACGCCATGAAGACATCGCCGGCCGCGTGCGCGCGCGTCGTGAGCGTGGCGTCGTGATCGCCCTCGAGCCGCATGATCGTCTTCGGTTTCCAGAACTTCAACACCCCGACCATGACGATGATGCACGTGAGCGAGCTGAGGATGTCCGTGAGCTCGGGGCCGACGAGGTTGGAGACGAGCAATTGCGCGCCGGCAAACGACACGCCGCACGCAGCGACTGCGGGCAGCACCTGCATCGCGCGTTCGCGTCCCGCCATGACGATGAGCAGGTAGCCGGGAATCAGGACCGACATCATCGCGCAGAGGCGCCCGACCATCGCGCTGAGCGCGAGGACCGGCAATCCCGTGACGTTGGCGAGCGTGATCACCGGGATGCCGATCGATCCGAACGCGACCGGCGACGTGTTGGCGAGCAGGCAGATGCCCGCGGCGAAGAACGGATTGAAGCCGAGGCCCGCGAGCATCGCGCCCGCGACCGCGACCGGCGCGCCGAATCCTGCCGCGCCTTCGATGAACGCGCCGAACGAGAATGCAATGAAGAGCGCCTGCAGCCGCCGGTCGTTCGTCAGGCTGCCGACCGAGTCCTTGATGATCTCGAATTTTCCCGTGTCCACCGCGAGCCGATAGAGCATCATCGAGGCGAACACGACCCACGCGATCGGAAACAGGCCGTACGCCGCGCCGTAGATCGCGGAGATGATCGCCAGGTTGAACGGCATGCCGTAGACGGCCAGCGACACGATGAGCGCGGAGAGGAGCGCGGTGAGCGAGGACATCCATGCCGGCTTCCGCGCAACGCCGAGCATGAGAAACAGCACAGCGATGGGGACTGCGGCCGCAATCGCGCTCAACCCAAGGCTTCCGCCGACCGGTGCGTAGTTGTGCTGCCACATAGCAGGCACGTTATACATGAAAACGACGCATCTCTGCGTGTAACGTGCTCATGACGATGCCGCCTCAGAAACCCACGCCCGCCGACCTCCGCGCCGCGGTCGGCAAATCGATCCGCGACGTGATCGCGCCCGGGCTCGACGTGCTGTTCTGCGGCATCAATCCCGGCCTGTACTCGGCGGCGACGGGCTGCCATTTCGCGCGGCCCGGAAATCGCTTCTGGCCGGCGCTCCACGCCGCGGGCTTCACGCCGCGCCGGCTCCATCCGTGGGAGCGCGACGCGATGCTGGCCGCGGGCGTCGGGGTGACGAACCTGGTGAAACGCGCGACGGTCGCCGCCGATGAGCTCGATCCTGCGGAGCTGCGCGCGGGCGCGCGACGGCTCGCGCGCAAGGTCGCGCGCTTTCGGCCGCGCGCCGTCGCCATCGTTGGAATCGGGGCGTACCGCACGGCGTTCGATCGGCCGCGCGCGACGTTCGGCCGTCAGGAAGAGACGATCGGCGGGGCGATGGTGTGGGTCTTACCGAATACGAGCGGCCTGAACGCGAATCACCGGCCCGCGGACTTCACGCGCGCGTTTCTGGCGTTACGACGAGCGGCCGCTCGAACCACGCGACGTCCCAGTACCGATCGAACTTCCGTCCGATCTCGTGGAACACGCCGACGAGCTTGAAGCCGAAGCGCTCGTGCAGCCTCATGGATGACGCGTTCGCCGTACCGACGCTCGCGACGATGCGATGGATGTCTTCGTGCGCGATGGCGTCGAAGAGCGTCGCGTAGAGCCGGCTTCCGCATCCGCTGCCGACGACGTCCGGACGGCAGTACACGCTGGTTTCAACCGTCTGGTAGCAGCCGTGCCTGTTGCGGTACTTGCTCGTGCACGCGTACCCCAACACGCGGCCCTCGCCTTCGGCCACGATCAGCCGATGCGGCCCGGTGTCGTGATGCTCTTCGAACCACGCGCGGCGCTCTTCCGGCTTGAACGGCCGGATGTCCATCGTCGCCGTCGTCTTGAGGACGTAGTAGTTGTAGATCTCGGTCAGCGGCTCGAGGTCCGCCAGCCGCGCCGGCCGCATGACGACGTCGGGGACGACAAAGCCGGGCATCCATATGAGTAGGATGCCCGGCCCCGACTTCTTTCAGGCGCCCCCGGCCCTATTTCAGGCGGGTCCGCACGACTCGGGCAAACAGGAAGAGGCCCGATCCCAGCAGCATCAGTGAGCCGGGTTCAGGCACCGCCGCCGCCCCGGGCGTGGTCACCTGCAACTGGTTCGCGTTGACAATCCCCGAACCGCTCGGCGCGATTGAATCGCCGGGCAGGGTAACGCCGCTGAAGTTGAAGAACAGCGTCTGTTCGTTGCCGCCGAAGATATTCGGGTTCACCCCCAGCGCCGCCGCCAGCACAGGATTGATGGCGGCGGTGCTCGCCGCCACCGTCCCCGTCAGACTGCCCGTGCACTGTGGTGGGTTGGTCTGGCAATTGTCGTCGAACTGCAGAATCACGTTGGAGTTCGCATCAAACGACCCGGTGAACAGGATCGTGTTGTTGGGAAGCAGGAGCGACGCGATTCCGCCGGTGATCGTGATCGACGAGCCATTGCCCATGTACGCGTAGTCGTTCGCCGTGGTCGTGGTCACCGGGCCCACGAACCCGCCGGTCGAGACGTTGATGCACCCGAACCCGCCGGTGCAGTTCCCAGTGATCGGGAAGCCGAAATTTGGGATGTCATGGGCGACCGCGTCGATGACGCCGTTGGCGATGGTGACATTTGCCCCGACGCCGAAGGTCCCTCCTGTATGCAGAGAACTGTTGTCAAAGGTGATTGTGTCGGCAGAGCTTGGGGCGACGCCGACGGTGAGCAGAAAACCCGCTGCCAGGGCCAGCGGTATGAGATGACGTTTCATCAATGTTCTCCTTCTCGTATGCGCGCAATGCGATTCGTGGAGGAGGAGGCCGAGGAGGCCGAACGAATCCTGCAGCTAGCTTTGCAACGCTCTTGCCATCTCCGATCGCGTGTCGGAGTTGGCAGTCGCGTCGTTTGCCGAGCTAGGAAGGAAGCTGATTGCTGAGGTTGAGTGCGTCGAGGTCGCCCGGTACGGCGTCGCTGTCCCAAGGTTGGTAGGACGCGCCACGTACGCCTGCCGGGACTGGCGGGCGCGCGCATCGGCAGACCGCGCCATCCGTCGTCCTGGCTTGAATCGCGTAGGTCACCGACACGCTATCGAGGAAGGCGGCGAGCAGGGCGACGATGGCCGGCGCGAGCGCTTCTTCGTCGTCGTCGGAGAGGCTGGACACGCAATTGATCTGCATGACCAACCTAGTGGCAAGTCGCGTACCAGGCGGGGCAGTCAGCAAAGCAGCGTCGTGGGGCGGCGCGCCGCCTTGAATCGAGACGGCGGCACGTCAAATGTGCCGGGCGCTGACACGTTGTGAGACGGGTATAGACAGCGCGGAGATGCTAGCGGTTGAGGACGGCCTGCATCAGGCCGAAGATCGCGCCGGCGATGGCGACGAGCGACGTGACCTGGAGACCCACGAGCCAGGTGAACTGGCGCGACATCTTCGAGTCGAGGTTGTCGAAGCGGCGATCGACTTGCTCGAAGCGCCTATCCATGCGTTCCTCGAGCGACTGCATCCGAAGATCCAGCCTGGCCGCAGTCTCATGCAATGCCTTGATCATGTTGCGGTGCTCCTCGATCGTACCCTCGAGAAATGCCACTCGTCCTTCGATTCGTTCCACACCCGCACCTCGACCTTAGCGTCGTCCACCCCATGCGGACAACAGGAAAGTGCACGGCGCACGAAGTGTGCCAGCGGAAACCTTGGGCCAGCCGGGCTAGGGCGCGCGAGTGTGGCAGATCCTGCGATCTCGCGGCGTGGAAAGTTGGCAGTCGCTGCCGTGTAACCGTCGTGCGGCAAGCCGGGTCTATGCGTGGAATACGTGAGGACGTCTTCATGCCGCCGATTCATACCCGTTCGTTACTCCTTTTCGTGATCCTTCTCGCGGGCCTGTCATCTCAGGCCCGCGTCGGCGCGCAGGCGGCTGCTCCGGCGCGGCCGGACATTCGCGGCATTTATCTGTATTCATTGAACACGGTCGTCGACAGGTTCCCTGGAAATTCCCCGCAAGTCACGTCCGCGCTCACCGAGTAAGGTGTGGACGGCTTCACGCTGGTGGAAAACTGGAGCCAGGTGGAACCGGAGCGCGGCGTCTTCGAGTGGGACAAGATCAAAAACGGGCGAGAGCGATCGGGCAGGCGCACGACGAGCTGCTGGCGCCGGCGCAGTCGCCGTAAGTCGCGGCGGGGCCTATAATCGCGCCATCCGATGAGCCTGCAATCAGGGACTCGCCTGGGCACGTACGAGATCCTCAGCGCCATCGGCGTCGGCGGCATGGGCGAGGTTTATCGAGCCCGCGACACCAAGCTCGGCCGCGAGGTCGCGGTGAAAGTCATCCTTCAGGAGTTTGCCGCCGACCGCGAGCGGATCGCGAGACTCGAGCGTGAGGCCAGGGCGCTCGCCGCGCTCAACCACCCCGCGATCGCGACGCTCCTGGGTCTCGAGCACGCGGACGGCCGCGATTTCCTCGTCATGGAGCTCGTCCCGGGCGACACGCTCCGCGAGCGGCTCGCGCGCGGACCCATGCCAATCGAGACGACGACGCTGATCGCGCGCCAGATCGCGGAGGCGCTCGAAGCCGCGCACGAAAAGGGCATCGTCCACCGCGATCTCAAGCCAGCGAACGTCAAGGTCTCGGACGACGACAAGGTCAAGCTGCTGGACTTTGGTCTGGCGCGCGCGATCGAGCCGCCGAGCTCGTCATCGTCCGCGTCGTTCGCGAACTCGCCGACGGTGAGCGCGATGACGCAGCAGGGAGTGATTCTCGGCACGGCGTCCTACATGTCGCCCGAGCAGGCGCGTGGACTGCCCGCGGACCACCGCAGCGACGTGTTCTCGTTCGGCATTGTGCTGTTCGAAATGTTGGCAGGGCGGCAGCCCTTTCAAGGCGACACAGTGTCAGACGTGCTCGCGTCCGTGCTGGCGCGCGAACCGGACCTTCGCGCGTTGCCCGCCGACCTGCACCCGCGGCTGACGGAGCTCGTGCGGCGCTGTCTCGAAAAGCCGCCGCGGCGGCGCTGGCAGGCGATCGGCGACGTGCGGCACGAGCTCGAGAGCCTCGCGGTCAATCCTCACGCGCCGGCTCCGACTGGTTCAGCGATCGCGTCGCCGCCGCGCCCCTGGTGGAGGCGCGCGCTGCCAGCCGCACTCGCGGCGCTTCTCACCGCGACGATCGCCGGCGGTATCGCCTGGCGGCTCTGGCCGGTCACCGACGCTGGCCCCGTCAGCCGCTTCGATGTGCCGTTCTCGGAAGGTCAGGTGTTGACCGCCGAGATGGGTCGCGCTGTCGCCGTGTCACCGGACGGATCGCTGTTCGCTTACTCCGCCAATCGGCAGATCTTTCTCCGCGAGGCGAACCAGACGAGCATCCGCCGACTCTTCGACAACCCGGGCCTTCCGTTCATATCGAACTTGACCTTCTCGCCGGACGGCAAGCAGCTCGTCTTCTGGTCGTCGGAGCGAAACATCCTGCGACTCTCCGTTACCGCGGGAGCGCCGGTCAAAGTGTGCGACATCACGGCGACCGTCACGGGCTTCTCATGGGTGGGCGACGATCTGTGGTTTTCGACGACCGACAGCATCATGCGCGTTCCGGCGGCTGGCGGGACGCCCGTCACGGTTCTCAAGGGAGAAGGTAACGAAACGCTGTCCGGAATGACTCTGCTGCCCGACCGTCGGCATGTGCTCTTCACAGTCGCCACCGGCGACGCGCCCGATCGATGGGAACACGCGCGAATCGTTGTGCAGCCGATTGACGGCGGCCAGCGCGCCGTGCTGGTCGAACCCGGGTTTGACGGCCGGTATCTGCCAGGCGGGTACCTGCTGTACAGCCTTGGCGGCGTGACATTTGCTGTCCGTTTCGACGCGTCGAGTCTGCGCGTGAGCGGCGCATCGATCGCCGTCATCGACGGCGTGCGACGCGGAGGAAGTCTGGTCGGCTTGGGATCCGCGCAGTACGGCGTCTCGAATGCGGGCACCCTCGTCTACGTGCCCGGTCCTGTGGCCGCGACCACTTCGCCGCAGCTGTACCTGGCGTTCTTCGATCCCGCGGGCACACCTCAGTCGCTCAAGATTCCCGCCGGGACGTACACACATCCGCGCCTGTCACCCAACGGCCATCTCGTGGCTTACGGCGTCGACGACGAGCGAGAGACGAGCGTGTGGATTGCGGATGTAGCGGGTGTGACCGGTCCGAGACGGTTGTCGATCGGCGGCAAGGATCGGTATCCCGTCTGGGCGGACGACACGCGGGTCGTCTTTCAATCCGATCGCGGCGGCGACCTCGGCTTGTTCATTCAGCGCGCGGATGGCTCGGGCAGCGCGACGAGGCTCACGACCGCGGCTGCCGGTGTGAGTCACATTGCCCAGGCCGTCTCGCCGGACGGACAGGTGCTGCTGATTGACGTGGTGGACAAGGACAAGACCGCGCTCGTCGAGTACCGCTTTTCCGACCAAAGCCTCAAGTCATTGGCGGGCATTACGTCCATCAGCAGCACGTCCGCGTCGTTTTCGCCGGATGGCAAGTGGCTCGCCTACACGACGGCTCAGCCGACCGGGACCGCGAAGGTCTTCGTTCAGCCGTATCCACCGACGAGCGCCGTGTTTCAGATTTCGAAGTCCAATGAAGACGGGCACCACTCGGCGTGGTCATCCGATGGATCGCGGCTCTTCTACACGCCCGGTCCAGGCGCGGTGCTCATGAGCGCGAGGCTCGCGAGAGGCGCTGGCATCGAGATCGTCGAGACCACGCTCGTCGCCCGGCCGTTCACCAACGGACCGCCTTCGATTGAGCGCCCATATGACACGTCGCCCGGCATACCCAAGATTCTTGGGCTCACGGCCACGCTCAGCACCCAGCCAGGCGCCGCGCCGGTGAACAGCATGTCGGTCGTGCTCAACTGGCTCGAGGAGGTCAAGCAGAAGGTGAAGTGAGACCTCAGTACCCGAAGTTGAAGCGGACCGCGATGCTGCCCGCGACGCCGTTCAACTGCAGGTTCGAGCGGTAGCCGTAGCCCGACGCCGTCACGCGGTAGCCGACGCCGGCGTCCACGGACACCGCAGAGCCGAGCGCGATCTGCGCGCGCACTTCGGGTTCGGTCACGAAGAATCCCGTCCAGTAGCCGTAGGGCCCGTACGGGGAGTACGGAGAGTAGCCGTGTCTCGGGGCGGGCACGGGTGGTCCGGGGACCGCGTACGGCGCGTACGTGTATGTCGTCGCGGTTCCGCCGCCGATCAAGTCGCGCACCGCGAGGCTGAACGCGCCGTTGTTGACGACCCGCCAGCCGACGAGAAATCCGCCGTAGCCCATGTGAATGGTGTTGTACGGCTCGACCAGCCAGTATCCCGCCGCTCCGAGGAGAAACGTGCGATCCAGATTGACGCCGGCGTATCCGCCCACGAACACGCCCGTGGTGTTGACGATGTTGGTGATCTTCACATCCGGCGCGAACACCACCGGATTCTGAATCGGCTGTAACACCAGCGGCCCTTGCGTCTGTGCCGCCGCCGGCGACGCGCCGAACACCAGGCTGAAGGCCAACGCCGTGCCCGCCGCCGCACCGAAGGCGCGCGTCATCGCGCACCTCCGAGATCGTGCAGGCTGACGTTCAGCGTGAGCGTTCGTCCACGCTGGATTCCGACATCCTCCGTGTACGTGGCCAGGCCCGGTTTCCGGATCTCGACGTGATGTTTGCCTTCAGGCAGCCTGAGGATCAGGTGTGGCTCGCCGGGCGGAATCGTCCATGGCGCGCCGTCGACGATGATTTCCGCGTCGGCAGGCTGCACGTTCAACGACAGCGAACCAAACGTGCTGGACGTCGGCTCCTGAGGCGGTGTTTGCGGCGGTGGAGGCGCGCCGCGACCGTATCCGGGTGGCGGCGATTGCGGCGGTTCCTGCTGCGTCTGCGGCGCTTCGGGCGCCGGCGGCACCGGCCGTGCCTCGGCGGTTTCTCCCGGCGCGAGCGGCTCCATCGCAAACTGGACTTTCTGATCGGAGTTCGGCGTCAGCGTGACGTGCTGCTTCACCGTGCGATATCCGTCGCGATAGAGCACGAGCTCGTGGTCGCCGGGCGGCACGTGGAGGCGCTGAAATGTCCCGTCGAAGTCGTCGACTTTACCGGCGAGATACCCGTCGACGTACACCTCCGCATCGCGCGGCTTCACCTCGAGCCGCACCGACGCACTCGTCATGTCCGCGGCGTTGCCATCCCCGCCGTAGGGCCCGTAGTAGGGATAGGGCGGATAGCCGTACGCGTAGGGCGGCCACCAGCCGTAGCCGTACCAGCCCGCGTACCACGGGCGGTAGAACGGATACCAGCCGTAGTTGAAGCCGAATCCCCACCACGGGTAGTAGCCGTAATGAAAGCCAACGCCGACGTGAACGAGCGGACCGGCGTGCACCGGAGGGCCGACGTGCCCGGGCGGGCCGCCGTGCGCGGGCGCAGGCGCCCTTGGCACAGCGCGCCCTTGCGCGAGCGATATCTGCGTTGCCGTGGCCACCAAAAGCGAGGTGGTCAGGATCGAAACAAGAGCGCGGGGGATCATCAGTCTACGCACAGCGTGATGCTCCGGCAGACCGAGCGTGGCAATCGCTGCAATCAGAATAGCAGGGGATGGGTGACAGGTGAAGCGCGCGTCGAAAAAGCTCGTATAGTGCGCCCATGCGCCGACGTTCTGCCCTTTGCCTGCTGTCCTTTGTCCTTTCTGCCTGCGCGACTCCGCCACCGCCCGCGTCGAGCACGGCCGCTCCCGCGCACAGCACGAACTACAGCGATCTCACGGCGCTCTTCACCGACTGGCGCACGTTCCAGCAGCCGAAGCGCGTCAACGGCGTGCCCGACTACTCGCCGGCGGCGATGGCGACGCAGCGCCGCGATCTCGCGAGCTACGTGAATCGTCTGGCCGCGATCGATCCGGCCGGCTGGCCGATTCCGCAGCAGGTGGACTACCACGTCGTGCGCGCGGAAATGAACGGGCTCGACTTCGACCATCGCGTGTTGCTGCCGTGGGCGAACAACCCGGCGTTTTACGTCACGGTGTTTCTCGACGAGAGCGACCAGCCGGCGCGCGAAGGGCCACTTGCAGCAGGCGGCGTGGACGTGTGGAAGTACACGTTCCCGCTCTCGACGAAGGACGCGTCGGAAATCGCCGCGGGCCTGACGATCGTGCCCGCGTTGCTCGAACAGGCGAAGACGAACCTCGTCGGCCATCAGAAGGATCTGTGGACGTACGGAAGGGCAGCTATCAAGGACCAGAGCGCAGCGCTCACGCAGCTCGCCTCGAGATTGAAGGGCAGTGAGGGCGATCTGAAAACCGCGATCGATCGCGCGAAGGCCGCGACCGACGCGCTCGCCTCCTGGCTCGACAGTCAGGCGTCGTCTCGGACCGAGTCCTCGGGCATCGGTGTCGACAACTACAACTGGTACCTGAAGAACGTCCAGCTCGTGCCGTACACGTGGCAGGACGAGCTCACGCTGATGGAGCGCGAGCTCACGCGGTCGTCGGCGGCGCTCGTGTTCGAGGAGCAGCGCCACGCCAAGCTGCCGCCGCAAGTCCCGATCGCGAGCGCCGCGGAGCACGACACGCGCTTCAACGCGGCGGTCACCGAGTACATGGCGTTTCTGAAGGACCACGATCTCATGACGATCCGGCCCGACATGGATCCGGGCCTTCGCGCTCGCATCGGGACGTTTTCGCCCGGCCCGCGCGAGTTCTTCGGCGAGGTGGACGCGCGCGATCCAGAGGTCATGCGCACGCACGGCTACCACTGGTTCGACAAGGGCTGGCTCGCGAACGTCGGGCACGCGAGCCCGATCCGCAAGGGCGCGCTGCTCTACAACATCTTCAACACGCGCACCGAAGGCTTCGCCACCGCGTGGGAGGAGCTCATGCTCGAGGCCGGCATGTTCGACGCCCGTCCGCGCTCACGCGAGCTCGTCTACATCCTCGTGGCCGAGCGCGGCGCCCGCGCGATTGGCGACCTCAGAATGCACAGCCGCGAGTTCACGCTCGAGCAGGCCGCCGCGTTCGCGTCCGCGAACACGCCGCGCGGCTGGCTGAGTCTCAAGGGCAACCTCGTGCGCGGCGAGCAGTTCCTGTATCTGCAACAGCCGGCGTACGGCACGAGCTACGTCATCGGCAAGGTCGAAGCGGACAAGCTCATCACCGAGCGCAAGCGTCAGCTCGGCGACCAGTTCACGATGCGACGGTTCATGGATGAGTTCAACGCGGCAGGACTCGTGCCGATCGCGCTCCTCAGATGGGAGTTGACCGGGCAGTTGCCGGACGATGTCGCGCGGATGCTGAAGGCGGGGAAGTGAGCTACCTTATGGATTGAGGCTCCCCCAAGCAGGAAGGGGAGCCCTCATGCGACTGCCCACGTCGCTGGTCCGGTCGGCCTTCATCGCGTTGCTGCTCGTCACTCCGTCGAGAAGTTCTGCGCAGCAAACGACCAACGTGCCGCCACCGCCGCCGCAGCCTCAACTGCCGCAGCCACCGCCCGTCCCGCTGACGGCGGACACTCACAGCCCTGATGCTGTTTCCGGCTTCGGCCTCCGATTTGCCGGTGGCGTGGTCACCGGCAGCGGGCATCTCGCCGTGACGCCGCCGACGCTCTCGTCACCCGCGACCGCCACGTCCCCAACGTTTGGTGAAGCTGCCACCTATCTCGCGGCTGAGGCGCAGCCGATCCTCGCGTCGGCTGACAACGCGGACTTGCCCGAGGGCGGCCTCAACCCGTTCGTCGCCGTGCGCCTGACGACGATCGCGGTGACGACGCTCAATTCGACGGGCACGCCGGGCGGCGTCTTTCTGCAAAATCAGAAGGCGGTGCAGTACGAATTCGGCGGCGCGTATCTGGCCGTGCTGCCCGGCAGCGCCGAGAACTTCGCGGCGGCCGTAGGGCCGGTCGGGCGGTACATGCTGCAGAGCATCACCGCGCCCGAGCAAACGCTGCGCATCTGGGATCTCACCGACGACTCGTTCAACGCGTGGACGATCGGCGTGCGCGGGTCCGTGCTGCAGAAGACGAGGGACAAATCGCACTGGGAGCACGCGGCGTACGTCGATCTGTCGTGGGGCAAGTTTCAGAACTACGAGACCGCAACCGGCAACACCGACGCGGCGAAGCGATGCCTGCTCAATCCGACGTCGTGCCTCGCGCGCCCCGAGCCGGTCACCGCCTACACGCTCGTGAACAACTGGCGGACCTATATCCAGGCGCGCGTCGTGCTGGGCTTCCTGTACGCCGGCTTCGACTTCAACCTCGGCGAGGGCCGTGACGACACGAAGTTCATGATCGGCGGGACGATCGCGCTGAGTCAGTTGTCGAAGTGAAATCTACCCGCGCATGCGGCCCATCAGCGACTGCCAGAGCGCCTGCGCTCGATAGAAGAGCGCCTTGACGTAGTCTTCGTCGCCGCCGCTGTCGCGCCGGCGGACGAGCTCGTCCACGGTCAGGTGGCCGACCCCGCGCGATTGCAGGCGTCGGATGTAGGCCGGATCGACGCCGTGGTCGCGCAGGCGCACGAGATCGTCGAGCGACAAGTCCTTGTAGCCGAGCGACGCGAGGTCGCGCACGAACTCCGGATCGACGCCGTGGTCGCGCGCCTTGACGAGCTGATCGAGCAAGAGCCCTTTCTGACCGGCGTCGCGCATCCCGCGCGCGAAGTCCGGGTCCACGCCGTGATCGCGCAAGCGGATGAAGTCGTCGAGCGACGACGCCTTGTAGTCGAGCGCGCGCATGCCGCGGATGAAGTCGGGGTCCACGCCGTGGTCGCGCCCGCGCACCAGGTCGTCGGCCGAGAGCTTCGCGAGCCCTTGCGCGCCGAGCCCGCGCGCGTACTCCGGATCGACGCCGTGATCGCGGAGGCGCACGAGCTCGTCGACGGTGCCGAGTCGATAGCCGAGCCCCGCCAGTTCATGAATGAACTCGACGTCGACGCCGTGGTCGGCCGCGCGCACGAGGTCGTCCACCTTGACCGCGGCGTAACCGTTGTTCTTCAGCTCATCCACGAGCGGAAGGCCCACGTCGGCCATCGCCAGGCGGACCATCTGCGCGGTGGTCGGCGTGCCGATCCCGCGTTTGGTGAGCTCGGCCCCGAACGCGGCGCTTGGCGCGAACGAGTACGTGCCGCCGCACTTGCCCCGGCCGCAGACGCCGTCGAACGTGAACGTGCCCGCGTCGCGCCGGCTGAAGAAGTGCACTGGACCGTCGCCCGTGACCTGCGATGCGGTCAGTCCCTCGAGGCGCGAAAGCGGCATCGAATGGCCGTGCGACGAGTGCGTCGTGCGCAGCGTGAGCTGCACCGTGGTGTTGTTGTTCGTCAGGTAGACGTCCCACGTGCCCGTGGTCTCGGCCGAGGCCTCCGCTGCCGGCTGTTGCCGCGCGGCCGAGGTCTGCGGCGCGTACTCGTCGGTCGAGACGAGCGTCTGATGAACGGGCACGATCGTCGCGTTCACGATCGCGATTGGCACAATCACACTCAGCGCCGCCGCAATTGTGGCGAGACGGACGGCGCGTCGAAGCGCCGAGCGGTTTCGCGCGATGTCGAGCACCGCGATCAGGCGTCCCTCGAGCTGCCGCGCGCGGGCCATCCCGAGCGCGACCGCCGGCGCCGCGTTGAACGAGCGCGCGATCTCGAGGAGATGAATCGCGTAGTCGCGCGCTTCCGTGCCCATCGCGAGCACGCGGTCGTCACACGCCAGCTCGCACTCGACGCGCAGCCGCCGCGCCGCCCACCAGATGCCGGGATGCGGCCAGTACACCGCGCGCGCGACCGCCGCGAACGTCTGCGTCAGGCAATCGCGCCGCGCCACGTGCGCGAGCTCGTGCAGCAGCACTGCCCGCCGCCGGTCGTCAGCCCACGTGTCGGCGGACGCGGGGACGATGATGGTGGCGCGACCGGAGCCGAAGGTCATCGGCATGATGTCGGTCGTGCTTTGGAGCAGCTGCACCGGCTGCGAACAGCGCATCCGCCGCACGCAGTCGTCGAGGGCGTGCTGCCAGGCCGGGTCGGTCACAGGATGCGCGGAGCGAACGATTCGCCGAAGCGCGAGCCGCTCGAGCCCGATCCGTGCCAGAAGCAGCAGCACGCCGATCGCGTAGATCGCGACGACCAGCACCGGCCAGGTGGTGGCCGTGTTGTCGGTCGTGGACGCTGCGATCGCGCGATCGGTCGGCGCGACCGATGGCGACGCCGGTTGCGCGACCGGCAACGAGGTGTCGATCGTGGCGACGCGGCCGCCGAGCGGCGCCAATGTTGTGGCCTGCGCGACCGGAATCTCGACGGTCCAGCGGGGAAGCAGGGCCAGCATGAGCGGCAGCGCAAGCACGGCCGCGAGCGTGAGCGTCCAAATCAGGTGCCGCGCGGCGGCTGAGGCTTTCCGGCCAACCACGACTTGCACGAGGCCAGCAGCAGCGAGCAGCGTCGTCGCTTTGATCGCGATCTCAACGAGTGGGCTCATGACTTGCCTCCGTGTTCGCGTGCGCGCTCGATGAGCCTCGTCAGCCGGTCGTACTCGTCGTCTGACAGGTTCTTGCCGCTCATGTCGAGCAGGGCCGCCGCGGCCGATCCCGGGGAGTTGTCGAAGAACGTGCGCACGAGCTGCTTGAGGGCCGACCGGCTCGCCTCTTCCGGCCGCGCGGCGGGGAAGTAGACGAACCGCGGGCCGTCGTATTCGCGGCCGAGCAGGTGGCGGTCGATCATGATCTCGAGCAGCTTGCGGACGCTCGAGGGGCTGGGCGCGTCCGGGAGCTCGGCGCGAATCGCCTCGACCGTCGCGCGCTTGCGGCGGTGGAGGATCTCCATGATCTGGGCCTCACGGCGGGTGAGGTTCGGGTGTGCGATTCTGGCCACGTTGAGCCCCTCGTCCCTGTAGAGCGAAAATTTTCGCGCTGAGCGAATATATTCGCAGACGAGGTTCAGGTCAAGTTTGTTCCACGCCGAGGCCGGCGGCGGTCGCTTGATCAGTCCCGAAGTGCGCGAATCGGATCGGTTCTCGTCGCGCGCCAGCCCGGCAGCGCGCACGCCGCCGTGGTGGTGACGATCGTCACGAGCGCCGCGAGACCAAACGTCGCCGGGTCTCGCGGGCTGACGCGGTAGAGCATGTCGCTCATCAGGTTGGTGACGGCGATGGTCGCCACCGCGCCGATCGCGATCCCGACTGCGGCCAGCCGCCACGCCTGCGAGAAGACGTGCCCGAGCAGGCTCGATGCCTCGGCGCCGAGCGCGATGCGCAAGCCAAGCTCGCGCGCGCGTTGCGAGACGGCGTACGACATCAGGCCGAAGAGGCCGATCGACGAGAGCAGCAGCGCGAGGCCGCCGAAGATTCCGATCACGACCGCAGACACGCGCTGGGCAGACGTTGACCGGCTGACCTGCTCCTTGAGCGTGATGACTTCGTACGGCGTCACATTCGGATCGAGCCGGCGCATCTCGGCGGCGAGCGTGGCGGCCACCGTCTCGGGCGCGAGGCGCGTCCTGAGATGCAGGTTCGCGCGGCCCGAGAAGTTCTGCCGCAGCGGCACGTAGAAGAATGGCTTTGGCGATTCCACCATCGAGTCGTACTTCGACACCTTCGCGACGCCCACGACGGTCACCGACCGATCCTTGAACCGGAGACGCGTGCCGATCGGATCCCGGTCCTTCCAGTACTTCGCCGCCATGACGTCGTTCACCACGGCGACCGGCTGCGTGCGTTCGTCGTCGGCGGGCGTGAACTCACGTCCGGTGACGAGCGGGATGCCGACCGTCGCCAGGTATCCAGGTCCGACTTCGTCGTACTGCACGTTCGGCTGCTCGTCAGGCGGTGGCACGTAGCCGTCCACAGCGATCGGCGCGATGGAGAAGGGACGAACCGTCAACGGCACGATTCGAGCGAACGCGGCCGATTCGACGCCGGGAAGGCTCTGCACCCGCGCGAGGAGCTCATCGTCGAAGTTGCGCGCGCGCGGCTCGTCATAGCCTGCGCCGAACAAATCGATCCCGGTCACCAGCACGTCGCTTGTGGAGAATCCGGGAC
This sequence comes from Vicinamibacterales bacterium, assembly GCA_035279905.1. Classification (GTDB taxonomy): domain Bacteria; phylum Acidobacteriota; class Vicinamibacteria; order Vicinamibacterales; family SCN-69-37; genus DATEGZ01. The sequence continues at coordinate 71,754 of DATEGZ010000318.1, read as the reverse complement.
TGGTGTGTTCCAGCCCGCGCAGCGTCGCCACCAGAAGCCCGGTGCCAACCAGCAGGACGAAGCTGAGTGACACCTGCATCACCACCAGCGCCGATCGCGTCCAGGACTTGCTGCGGCCGCCGACCACGCCGCCCGATTCGGCTCGCAGCGCGCCGACGAGGTCGATCTTCCTCGCCTGCAACGCCGGCACGAGCGAGAACAGCAGCGTCGCCAGCAGACCGACGCCTGCACACAGCGCCAGCACGCGCCAGTCGATTTGCGCAACGAGCCGAATCGCGGCGCCGCCGCCGCGATAGGGAAAGAACAGCTGAAGCGCGGTGCTGCACGCCTTCGCGACGAGCAAACCGCCCACGGCGGCGATTCCAGAAAGGAGCAGGCCCTCGGTCAGGAGCTGCGCGAGCAGCCGCGACACGCCGGCGCCAATCGCGAGCCGCACGGTCATCTCGCGATGACGAGCGAGCGCCCTCACGAGCAGCAGGTTGCTGACGTTCGCGCAGACGATCAGCAGGACGAACGCGGTGACGCCGAGCATGATGATCAACGTCGGGCGCAGGTCGCCCGCGGCGTTGAACGGCGTTTGCCAGAGCGGAAAGAGCTTCACGCTGTGACCGCGGTTCGTGGCGGGATACATCTCCGCGAGTCGAGCGGTGAGGGCCGAGATTTCCGCCTGCGCCTGGGCGACCGTGACGCCCGGTTTGAGCCGGGCAAACGGCTCGAGCCAACGCACGCCGCGGTCCTCGAGGACGTAGCCGCCCGTATCGAACGAGTCCTGCATCGACGCCGGTACCCAGAACTGCATCGCGTAGCCGACGAACGTGCCCACGAAGCCGTCGGGCGCGACGCCGACGATCGTGTGCTCGACGCCGTTCAATCGTTGTTGTTTGCCGATGACGTCCGGGTCGCCTTTGAACCGGTCCTGCCACAGGCCGTAGCCGATCACGACCACGGGATGCGCGCTCTGGCCCGTGTCTTCGCCCCGATCGAACCCGCGCCCGAGGATCGGACGCACGCCAATCGCGTCGAAGTAGTTCGCCGAGACGATGCTGCCGGCGACGCGCTGGGCCCGATCGCCCAGGCTGACCGTGGCGCCGGTGATCTTGTCGCCGATGAACGTCTCGAACAGCGTCGAGTTCGCCTGAAGGTCGAGAAAGTCCGGCCACGACAGCCCGCTGAATCCCGGCGTGCCGCGCGCGGTCGTGACCATCGCGACCATCCGTTCCTGGTGCGCGACCAGCGGAAACGGCCGAAAGAGGATGCCTTCCATCCAGCTGAACACGGCCGCGCTCGTGCCGAAGCCGACCGTCAGGCACAGGATCGCGAGCACCGAGAATCCCGGACTGCGCCAGAGCATCCGGGCGCCAAAGCGAAGGTCCTGAACCGCGTGCGCAGCGAGGCGCATTAGACGTCCTTGCCCAGGCGCGTCGGGCGCGCCGGGGAGTCCGGGACGCGGCTGGTGAACGAATCGGAGCGCGTCAGCGATCTCCCGGTCATCGCCAAACCGCCGCATCGCCTCGCGCAGGGCCTCGGCTGACGAGCCGGCGTCTTCGAAGTGCGCGCGCAGCTCGCGCCGGAGATCCTCGCGCGCGGCCGGGTCGTCGACCTGCGCCCGCTCGACGACGCGATCGATCAGCGCCGTGACGGGATCGATCTCAGCCACGAGCGCCGCCCAGGATCGCCCGCATGGCCGCCATGATGCTGTCCCACTGGCGGCGCTTCGACGCCGCGCGCCGTCGGCCCTTCGCCGTGAGGGTGTAGTACTTGCGCGATCGGCCTTCCGGGCTCTCGCGCCAGGTCGCCTTCAGCAGGCCCGCGCGCTCCATCTGGTGCAAGGCGGGGTAGAGCGTGCCCTCCTTCAGGTTGAACGCGCGCGCGCTGCGACGTTCGGCTTCCTGCAGCATCTCGTAGCCGTACATCGCGCGCTCGCTGAGCAGGCTCAGAATCAGGACGCCCACGGTGCCGGTCAGGAACTCGCGGTCGTAGTTCACTTGTTACCTTGTTCAACAAGGTATCACAAGATCAGGCACCAGGCACCAGGCACCAGGCATCAGGCCTCAGGCGCTGGCATTGCACGCGCGTCACTCGCTGGTGCCTAATGCCTATTGCCTGGTGCCTGATCCCGTGCTTCGATGCTAGGGGAGCATTCATATATGGCTACTGTCGTCGTTCCCTACGATCAAATCCAGCAAGCCTTCAACGACAATCCGGACGCCGTCCATGGCGCCGTCGATCGCGCCGCCACGAAGGCGGCCGGGGGCGACGCCGCGAGGAAGGCACGATTCAAAGCGCAGTGGAATGAGGCCGTGGCCGCGCTGGAGTCGGCCGACCACGGCGGCAAGATCGTCGGCACGCCGCAGGACGAGCTGGCGTCGCGGCTCCAGACGATGGTCGTGTCGAGCGCGATTCTGGCCAACAAGGTGCAGGTCGTCGTGCCGAAGGCGACCGTCACGACCGACGCCGGCGACAGCATCGCCGAGGCGACCGTGCAGGTGAAGTTCGATAGCGGCGATCTCATCGGCTGGCTCGGCACCGGTCTCGAGATTCTGTTCAATCCGCCGAAGGCGCCGTTCAAAGCGCCGCCCGCCACGCCCGAGGCGATTCCCGACGACGCAAAGATCGCGTTGTTCTCGGATTGGGGCACGGGTCTCTACGGCGCGCCGGTCATCGCGAATTCGATTCGCAACCTGCCGCGTTGCGACGTCGCGTTCCATCTTGGCGACACGTACTATTCAGGCAACGACGATGAGGTGCGCGACCGATTGGTGGGCGACTGGCCGCTGCGTCCGGGGACGCTCAACCGCGCGTTGAACGGCAACCACGAGATGTACTCAGGCGGGCGCGGCTACTTCGACGCGCTCAGTCTCTTCTTCAAGCAGTCGTCGAGCTGCGTCGCGCTGCAGAACGCGAACTGGCTGATCCTCGGGCTCGACACGGCCTACGTTGATTTCGATCTCTCGCCGGATCAGGTCAAGTGGATCAACCAGATGATCACGGCCGCGGGCACGCGCAAAGTGATCTTCTGCTCGCACCATCAGCCGTTTTCGTCGCTCGACGATCAGGGCCCGAATCTCCAGGCCGCGCTCGGCCCGCTGCTCGACGCGCAGCGCATCGAAGCGTGGTTCTGGGGTCACGAACACCGGCTCGTCGTTTACGAGCCGCACTCGACGTGGGGCGTGAAGGGCCGGTGCATCGGCCACGGCGGTTTTCCGTCGGACCGCGACACCGATCTCGGCGCCGGCGGTGATCTCTATCACTGGATCCATCTCAAGCAGCGCCCGCACGCGCCCGAGGCAATGCTCTTCGACGGCCCGAACTTCTGGATCACCGCGGCGCCCGATAAATACAGCCCGCACGGCTACGTGTTTCTCGAGCTCGACGGCGCGAACGCGTGGGAGACGTATCGCACGCCCGACAACATCGGCATCGCGCCGCGATCGAAGCTGTAGCCCTTGCCCTAACGGCGCCGCGTCGTGCCGGCCGTCGGCGTGAGCTGGAACCGGTTGTTGTCCGAGTAGCACGCCGTCATCGGCTTCGTCGGCGAGCCGTTAGCTGCGCGGTCGAACTCGAAGAACTCGCCCCATAGCTGGCCGTTGAGGCCGCCCGTCGTCAACGGCGCGGACACGTAGCCAAAGATTCCCAGGAGATGTCCGGACGGCAGCCGCTCGACGACGTCAGGCCTCCCGACGGTGTTGAGGGTGTAGTAGTAGTCGCCGCCGGAGTTCTTCAACGTGAAGTAGATGTAGCCGTTGTAGATGCTTCCGGTGAATTGATTGCCTCGGCCGCCAACGACGTCGAAGTCCGCGCCGCTGAGCGTCACGGTCACGTCTGGGCCGGCCTGTGTGACGGTCGCGGTGTACGAGCGTTGCAGCTCGCTGGCAGGCGGGGGCGACATGCCCGGCGGATACGGCGCGCAGTCACTGCCCGCGATGAGGTTCAGCGTGTACGTGCCTGACAGCTTCACGTCCCCAGTCGTGAAATCCGTGATGTCGAACACGTCGTCCTTGTCGACCGCGACCTGGTGAGTGACGGTCGCGAAGCCCTGGCGTGTCACGCTGAGCTCGACCTCGCCCGCGACGCCATACAGCGTGTACTGGCCGAGGGAATTCGTGATGGAGGTCTGGCCGGCACCTTGTCCCGAGGTCACCCTGACCTGCGCGGCGTTCACGGGCTGGTCCCCGTCGCGAACGGTGCCCGCGAGGCGATAGGTGCCGTTCGGCAACACCATGACGGAAAGCGAAGCGGTGGCCCCGCCGAACGCCGCGGTGATGGTCGTCTCGCCGTTGTTTCTGGTCGTGGCCATTCCGCTGGCGTCGATGGTCAGGACGTTGAAGGTCGAGAGCCGCCAGGTTGCTTTGGTCGAAAGGTCCTGCGTAGTGGCATCGCCCATCTGACCGGTCGCGGTGTACTTCGCGGTGGTCCCGGGCGCGACCCGCGCCGGCCCGCTGACGGTGAGCGAGTTGGCCTTCTCATGAAGCGGATGAAAGCCGCCTGGCCCGGCCGGAGTCGACGAATTGCACGACACGACGAGAAGCGAGGCGATGGCGAAAATCGGCGTGCGAGCCATAGGAGCCTCCAATGCAAAGCGCTGTGATCACTCTGACGGAGGCCCGCGTGCCGGGTCTTGACGGTTTGTTGAGGGTTTTCTGAAGTTTTAAACGACCTCGGGAGTCGTTTCGAGGTGAAACGGAAACTCGCGTTTCCCTCTGACCCGAAACGACCCCTGGAGTTTCCGTCGGACCTCGAAACGACTCCCGAGGTCGTTTCTGTGTGCGGTACGCTGGACGTTCAAGCACGCCGTGGGACTCGACGCCGCCTTTCACCGTGACGATGGCACAAGTAATGTGCCAGGCCAGGACACCAGCTGGGACACCTGGGTCGCAGCATCGAAAACCCGCAACTGGTGCAACGACGACCCGCTCATCGACTGGCTGACTCTCCACGGCGAGGCGCGCGGCTTCGTCCCCGACAACAAACGGCCGGGCTTCGATCCGCGCACGGACTTCCGCGAGTTCATCTTTCGCAAAGGCCGCGAGTTCGAATCGCGCGTCGTCTCGTATCTGGCCGAGCGACACCAGCTCGTCACGATCTGTCAGGAACGTGGCGACGCGCGAGATCGCGCGCGCGTCGAAGCCACCTGGCGCGCGATGAACGACGAGGTCGAAATCATCTACCAGGGCGTGCTCTGGAACGCGGAGACGAGCACGTACGGCTCGCCCGATCTGCTCGTCCGGTCCGACATCCTGCAGGCGCTCTTTCCCGACTGCGTCCCCTCACTCGGTCCTCGCCACTACCGCGTCGTCGATATCAAGTTCAAGACGCTCGACCTGCGGGCGGACGGCAGCGCCGGCGCGGACCTGTGCGACTACCGCGCGCAGGTGTGGATCTACAACGAGGCGCTCGGGCGGATGCAGGGATTCACGCCGGAGGCCGGGTATCTGCTGGGCCGGCGATGGAAGCAATCGGACGAGCGCGGCCAGGCGGCGTTCGAGCGGCTCGCGCGCATCGATCGCGTGCCGACGCGCGCGAAGGACACGGACATCGGCAGGCTCGCGACCGACGCGTGCCGCTGGCTTCGCCGCATGCGGAAAGACGGCGCATCGTGGCAGGTCCTGCCCGAGCCGTCGGTGCCCGAGCTGCGCCCGAACATGCGCGCATCGGACGATGCGCCGTGGCATCGGGCGAAAGGGGAGATCGCGGCGGCGCTCGAAGATCTGACGCTGTTGCCGCGCGTCAATCCGGACGGGCGATCGGCGGCGATCGCCAACGGGCTCTCGCGGTGGACGGACGCGCGATGCTGCGCTGCCACGCTCGGCATCACCGGCCCGTCGTACACCGCGACCGTCGACGCCGTCATCGCCGCGAATCATTCAGCGCCGGACGGGCCGCTGGTGTTTCCCGCGCGCGTTACGGCGAACGAGCCGCTGTGGCGCGACCCCGTCGTGCCCGAGTTCTTCGTGGACTTCGAGACGGTGAGCGATCTTGACGAGGACTTCGCCGCGTTTCCAGACGCGGGCGGCCAGCCGCTGATCTTCATGATTGGCTGCGGGCGCGTCACGGGCCCGCCGGACGATCTCTTTTCGTGGGACTTCCGCGTGTTCACGGTGCGATCGCTCGACCCCGCGGAGGAGCTTCGCATCATCGAAGAGTGGCTCGCGTACATGAAAGACGTCTGCGACGCACACGGTCGGCCGCTCGAACTCGCCCGCGCGTTTCACTGGTCGCCGGCGGAGCAGAGCTTTCTCATGAACGCCTACAACGCCGCGCACAAGCGTCACGGCGAGCCGCCGTGGCCCACCGTGCCGTGGGTCGATCTGTTGAAGCAGGTTGTGCGTGCTCAGCCCGTCACGGTCCGCGGCGCGTTCAGCTTCGGGCTCAAGGCGATCGCGCGCGCGCTCCACGCGCACAAGCTCATCGACACGAAGTGGTCGGACAGCACGACCGACGGCCTCGGCGCGATGGTCGGCGCGTGGGCGTGCCATCACGAGGCGCGCGAGCGCGGCGTCGCAATGAGCGAGGTCGACTTGATGAAAGAGATCGAGGACTACAACGAAGTGGACTGCAAGGTGATGGCGGAGGTGGTGGGGTACCTCAGGAGGGAGCGCTGACTGAAGACCGCACGCCCTCGAGACGCGAGCGCACCAGGCCGGCGATCTCCTCGATGTTGATGCTCTTCAGGCACAAGTTGTCGTTGCAGGGTGATTGACGCTGGTTGTGCGGACCGATGCACGGGCTGCACGAGTATCCGGTGTGGATCGCATCGGCGCTGGCCGTCAGCGGCCGATACCGCTCGGGGATCTCGGGCCCGAAGAAGACCACCACGTGGATCCGGGTCAGCGCAGCGAAGTGCGCTGGCCCCGAGTCGTTCGTGACCAGCACATGCGCAAGATCGAATAGCTGTAACAGCTCGGTCATTGTCGTCTGGCCGGCGAGGTCCAGCACGCGTGGCGAGGCCAGCTGCGCGCACAGGTAGTGGGCGTCGGGCTTCTCGCTGGCCACGCCCGTGATCACCACGAACACCTCGGGATCCTTCAGCAAACGTCGAGCAAGCTCGGTGAACGACTCGAGCGGCAAGCGGCGCATGGGAAACCGCGCGCTCGCGTTCGGATTGAGCACCACGAGCTTGCGCGCCGGTCCGATGTCGGCGTGGATGGCACGGAGCTTCCGCCAGAGCTCGGCGGCCGCGTGTGCGTCGGTCCTGATCTTCGGCACCTCGAGACGGTCCGCGGCCTTCGGCCGTTTGACACGGGGCACCTGGCTCGACGGTGCGTCGAGCGCGTGCACGAGATCGAGGAACGTGTGCGCGGCATGAACGTGCGCGTTGTAGAAGACGTGGTGTGTCAGCAGGTCGCCGGTGTACAGCCCTTCCTGGTTAAACCGGTGAAATCCGGCGCGCCGGCAGGCGCCGGAGAGGTAACTCAGCAGGCTGCTGTACCTGACGAACGCTTCCATATTGATCACGGTGTCGATGCGTCGCCGGCGGGCACGCCACGGAAAGAGCAGCGTGTCGCGCACGAATGTCGAGAAGGAATGCGCGTCGATGGTGATGATGTTCTCGGCGGGGATGATGTCGAGGATCTCCACGCTCGGCCGAATCTGCGTGAAGCACAGAAAGTGCAGCGCGGCGTCCGGATAGAGTTCGCGCGCCTTCTTCAGCGACGGATACGCCACGACCATCGTCCCCATCTCGGCGAGCTGAATGAACAGGATGTTCCGCGGCTTGCCGGCGGGCGACTTGGCCAGTCCGACGAGGCGCTGGACGCGGGAGACGACGGTGAGGAGGAAGACGAGCGGGATTCCCACCCAGTAGTCGATGGCGCGCATCAGATTCACATTCACGGCAGTCTCGTTTCGAGTGGCAGCATAGCAGTTCAATCCCGGTAGAAAGCGTAGTAGGGTCTAGCGGTGCCGTCCCGCGGTCGATCGCTCGTCTGGCCGATCCTCGTCTATCTCGTGATCGTTGCCGGCGGCTACGCGGCGGTGCGCTTCAAGCGGACCGAGCTCGTCGATCTCGCCGCCCCGAAGCGAGCGGCGGAGCGCTTCCTCGCGCACGAAACCATGTACCGCGCCGAGGATGGTCACTATCAATTCAAATATCTTCCCGCGTTTGCGCCGCTCGTGGTGCCGTTCCTGTGGGTGTCCAAGGACGTCGGAGAAGTCACGTGGTTCGCGTTGATGGTGGCGATGATCTGGGCATTCGTCAGCCTGTCGCTCGCGGCTCTGCCCGGCCGGCGGCGGTCAGCGCAGCTGCTCGTCTGGCTGACCTTGCTCCTGACCGGCAAGTTCCTGGTGAAAGAGCTCGTGATGGGGCAATTCAACCTGCCGCTGGCGCTGCTCCTGATCGGTGCCGTGATTGCCGCGCAGCGCGGCAAAGGACTTGCGGCTGGAGCGCTCGTCGCGGCCGGCGTGTTCATCAAACCGTACGCGCTGATCATGGTGCCGTGGTTGGCCTGGACGCTCGGCTGGCGTCCGTTTGTCACGTTCGGCCTGGTGCTCGTGGCCGGGCTGCTGCTGCCGGCTGTGAGCTACGGGTGGGACGGCAACGTGGCCCTGTTGCAGGACTGGTATCGCACCGTCACCGACACGACCGCGCCCAACCTGTGGACCGCTGAGAACATCTCGTTCGCTTCGATGTGGGCGAAGTGGATTGGGGCGGGTCCTGCGGCGAAGGGGCTGGCGCTGGCGTCGGCGGTCGTCGCCGTGGGCGCGGGGCTCCTGCTGATGTCGCGACGGCGACGCGTGGCCGAACCGAACTACCTGGAAGGCGCGTACTTCTTCATGCTGGTGCCGCTGTTGTCGCCGCAAGGGTGGGACTACGTGCTCCTGGTCGGGATCCCCGCGTACATGTGCCTCGTGGATCGGTGGCACGATCTGTCGCCTGCCTGGCGCGCGACGGCCGCGGTGGGCTTCTTTCTCACGAGCTTCACGATCTTCGATCTTCTGGGGCGGACCTTTTACGCGTTCCTGATGCGGTGGGACGCCGTGAGCCTCGGGGCGGTGCTTCTCGTTGCCTGCTTGATCAACCTCCGGTGGCGGGCCCTCGCGTGAGCGGCCTGCGCGCCATGGACCCTACCGCTTGCCGAACATCGCGTCGTCGAGCGCGACGTTGTGTTCCACCTTCGTCAGCGTGATCGTGATCGATTGGACCGCGCTCGAGTTGGCGATCAGGAACGGGATCTTCACGCCGTCCACCGTGCGATAGTCGGACACCGCGCTGGTCTGCTCCAGCTCGCCGGCGGCCGTCATCACTTTGGTGACGGTCTTCATGATGAGGTACGTCGCCGCGTCGAAATAGATGCGCGTGGGTGAGCCGGTCTTCGGCGTGAACAGCATGACGATCGCGTCCTTGCCGTCGACCTGTTCTTTCGGCAGCAGCTCGGCCTTCACGCCGTTCTGTTTGAACGTGAGGATCGACGACGGGAAGCCGCCGTTGCGCATGTTGTCGAGCTGATTGCCGCTGATGTCGGCGTCTCCCTGGAGCGAGTTCAGCGAGTAGCCGGCGTTCCCGTCGAAGCGCTGCTCGATGATCATCTCTCCGGGTCCGCCGATCGCGGTGGTATCCAACTTCAGCACGGCGCGGGTCTTGTTCGGCGCTTTGGCGTAGCCCTCGTACGGGCCCGTGAGCTCGACGGCCGCGGTCTTGAGTGTCACCGTGCCCGTCGATTTGCGCGACGTCAGCTTGCCGAGCGCCTCACGGCCGCCGACGGCGGCGATGTGCTTGTCGATGACTTCATCCGCGGTTTGCGCGCGTGCGATCGCGACGCCGGCCGACATGACGAGCATGCCGACCGGCAGGAGCAGGGCGAACGTCAGTTTTCTCATCGTTAACGACCTCGGGAGTCGTTTCGAGGTGAAACGGAAACTCCAGTTTCCATTCGACCCCAAAACAATCCTGGAGTTTCCGTCGGACCTCGAAACGACTCCCGAGGTCGTTTACTTCTTGCGCGTGTACACCGCATGGGTGACGCCCATGATCTTGCCGTCTTTGTCCAGGCGGACGTACTCGTTGCTGATCGTGTTGTTGTCGTCCGACAAGGTGTTGATCACGACCTGCGTCAGCACCCCGTTGCGCTTGTTGTAGATGCGGATGCTCTTCGCGTTGATGATCTCGACCGCGGTCTCGGAGCCCTGTTGGCCGGTGACCGGCCGGTAGACGCCGTCGAAGAGCGTCACGTAGCCCCAGTCCGACGCCGGGTTGCTCGGATTGCTCACGGTCAGCTTGCTGCCGTCTTTTTCGTACGCCTCGTAGGTCATCACGTTGTTGGGATTGGTCGTGTTGATCCACACGCCAAAGCGCGCGGTGCGCGCCGCGGTATCGTCGGGTTTCGTCTGACCAGCCGCCTGTGCCCAGATCGGGCCGGCGGAAAGCATCGCGACGACCAGGACGCCGGCGGCCGTGCCAAGACTTCTCATGCGCATGGAAATGCCCCTTTGTGACGGAGGTTTGACGCGCTCAATATAGTGCACTTGCGCCCGTGGGGCTAGTAGCCTCCTGTTTCCACGAAGCCGAATCTGTTCGTGCTCACTTCGCGAAGGGCACGCGTTGCCCGGCGGTAAAGAACTCCGCTGGAGGCGACGGGACGAAGTTGTCGTTGGTCTGATTGAACGCGTTCGCGTTGCCGACGATCTCGAGCCGGTTTCCAATGCCGGGGCTTCCCGTCAGCGGGATCGAGCTGTCAGCGTATCGGTTCGCGCGGGCTCCGCTCCCGGTCGCGTGAACGAGAAGGACGTGCGCGGTGTTGTCGCACCTGTCGAGACGCTGAGCCCGGTCGTGGCGCTCAGCGGCGTGCCATCAGCTTCGCGGTGCCGGCACCGATAACGTATGGGTAGTCGCCTGGAGACACCATGATACGGCTCACGGGCGTATAGGCTCCGACGAAGTTATCCGGACTCAATCCCATTGGCTTGCTGCTGTCGTCGGGTACAAGCTCGAGCTCAACGAGCTCGCCCGGCGATGCTGCCACCAGGACTCGCCGGCAGTTCCCCGCCTCTCCTCCCCACCCACACGTCTCGAGGTCTTCGACGCGCACTTCAAGCGACTCGCCGGGCTTGATCACGAGCGTCGGGTACATCCTGATCGCCGGCCGATCTGCGGCAGTATTTGGCAAAAACTCGTGGTACGCATCGTCATATCCTGGCGGTGCGGTCAGTTTGAGGTAGAGAGACCTCCAACCCGTCGGGAGATTGAGTGGGAGGGTAAATGTGCCATCTCCACCGGACGTTGTAGTGTTCGTCGGATTGACCCACCCGACCGTTGTTTTGGGAATGCTGATGGCCTCCGCCGATACCAGCACGTTTCCGACGGGGCCTCCCACATCGGCGGTGACCACGCGGCCGCCGAATTCGACCGTGACCGTCGAAGCCGTCGGAGTGGGAGTGACTTTCGGAGTGGGAGTGACCGTCGGAGTGGGAGTGGGGGTGACTCCCGGTGCCCCGTCGCATCCAATGCTGGCGGCGATGCACGCACAAACCGCGATGAGGCCAAGATGTCGCGACATAGTCCAGCTCCTTGAGCCAGCGAGGCGCCATGGCTCTGAGTCCTTCCGCTACCAGGAGACGCGAGAACTGCGGCGAAACTTCATAGCGTCGGCGCTGCGTCCCATGGCTCATGGATCACTCTGACGGCGGACCGGGCGCTGGGTCTTGACCGTTTGCTGAGGGTTTTCTGAAATTTCTAAGTGATAATTGGCGCGTGGATTGGACCGGTCGCTGCGCGCGTCTCGCCCCCGAAATCATCGCGCTGGTTCTGCTAGGCGCCACGCTCCCGGCCCAGACTGGCTCGAAACTGGTCACGATGGCCGTCACCGTCCGCGAGCGGAACGGCGGCAAACTGGTCTCGAACCTCACCGAACACGACTTCGTCATCGAGGAGGATGGCAAGCCGCAGCCGTTGGCGCGCTTCACCGCCGAGCGGACGCCGCTCAGCGTGGCGGTCGTGATCGACATCAGCCAGAGTCTTAACGGCGAGCCGATGAAGGTGACGCGCGCCGCGGCCCGAAAGTTCATCGAGACCGCGCTCGGGAAGGACGATGAGGTGGCGCTCGTCAGCTTCAACCACGCGGTGACGGTCGTCGCGAACTGGACGACGGATCGGACCAAGGTGGTGGCCGGTCTGGACACGCTCGCGCCCTCCGGCAGCACGGCGATGTACGACGCGGTGTTCCGGACGCTCTCGCTCTTCACGTCGCGCAGCAACCAGCGCGCGGCCATCGTCGTGATCTCCGACGGGGCAGACAGCGCCAGCGACCGGACGCCCACGCAGCTCAAGAAGGAGCTGGCCGGGACGGATCTCTTTCTCTATTGGATTGCGGTGGATCACGCCGATGCGCGCCCTGCGACTCGCGTCAATCAATACACGATCGCGGAGATCGCCGCGCAGGCCAACGGCTACAGCGAGGTGATCCCGAAGACCGAGGACCTGGACGCCGCGCTGACCCGGGTTTCCGACGAGCTCAATCATCAGTACCTGATGGCGTACGAGCCTGTGACTGCCGCCAACGGAAAAACGCACACGGTTCGCGTCAGCGTGCCGAAGGGGAACTATGTCGTGAGGGCGAGGCGGGAGGTGCTGCGGTAGGTGGTGATCGACTTCAAATTGACACTCAGTCTCGGGTCGCCAAACGGGAGATTGCAGGCGCTGCGTCGGTTGTGGCGCAATGGACGAGGTCGAGGTGACCAGAGCGTCGGGACACCGTCTTCCGCTTCACGCTCGTGTATTGGGTTAGGGCTACCGACCTTTCGGGCGTCGCGGCACGCCCCAGAAACAATTCACTTCGGACGAACGTCCGCAACGTCAGTCGATGGCTATACTTCTGGCTCTCTCATGACTTCCGTCTCGCGAGGCAATCCACCGGACCGACGCGATGTCTAGGGATGTGTGGACCAACTTCGCGTTCCTTCAGGCGCACGATGCTCAGCTCGTGCGGCTGGGCATGCTTGCTGAGCGGTACTTTCCGGACGATCCGAACACTTCCATCCTCAAGCTGCGGCAACTGACCGAACTGCTCGCGCAGCTGGTTGCTACCCGCGTCGGCCTCTACGTCTCGCCCGAAGAGGCGCAATACGACCTGGTGCGTCGCCTTCAGGATCAGGGCATTCTGCCTCGCGAGGTCGCGCAGCTGTTCGGCGAGGTTCGTCGTTCCGGCAACGCAGCGAGCCACGACGTGGCCGGCGACCACCGGACGGCCCTTGCTGCGTTGAAGTTCACCTGGCAATTGGGGTTGTGGTTCCACCGGACGTTCGGCAACCGCGATTACAAGTCGGGGCCGTTTCTTCCGCCGAGGTCGCCAAGGGACGAGAGCGAGGAGCTACGGACCGAGTTGGAGCGGCTTACTCAAAGACTCGTTGACTATCAAGTAGTGCACAAGGACACGACCGAACGACTTCAACTTACTGAAGCCCAACTCCGCTCTGCGAAAGACGAGCGCGCGTTTTGGGAGGGGATGGCCGCAGAAGCGGAGCAGGGGAAGACGGCACTCGCAAATCGGCTCGCTGAGCAGCAGGCCCACGCCGAGGTTCAGTCGCCCGCAGTGACGGCGGCGCTCGTCACTGCAGCGAACGACGCCGCTCATTCGCTCGAACTGGACGAAGCGGAGACCCGCCAACTGATTGACGAGGCGCTGCGACAGGCAGGATGGACGGCCGACTCCGAATCACTCACCTACGCGCAAGGCGCCCGGCCCGAAAAAGCAAAGAACCAAGCCATCGCCGAATGGCCCACCTCTAATGGTCCTGCAGACTATGTGCTGTTCGCAGGTCTCACGCCCATCGCTGCGGTTGAAGCCAAGCGCAAGACTAAGGACGTTTCCGCTTCGCTTCAGCAAGCGAAGCGCTACAGCCGAGGGTTTAGGACGTCCGGGCTCGCAGTCGACGCCGGCGCCCAGTGGGGCGAGTTTCATTTGCCGTTCGTCTTTGCGACTAATGGACGCCCCTTGACCGGCGGGTGCACGACAACGGTCGACGCCGATCATCCTGAACGGGCGACGCTGAACGGGCGCCGTATCGATCCCCGAGTGACCTACGGCATCGCGTTGCCCGATCGGATCGCCGAGTCGCTGGAGATCAAACACTCGGAGCACGATCCGTTGTTCGACGCGATTACCGGCGTCGAGCACCAATTCCAGGCGTACGAAGCGGCAAAAGGCAACCACGCGCCGGCGTATCCCGCCGACGTGCGCCGGTACGGCGGCTACTGGCTGTTGTCGCCGCTTCAGTTCGGATACAGCAAAGTCGACGTGCGCGATCCCGGAGACTCGAAGGTGCGGCCCACGCTTCCCATCGACTTCAAGGACGCCAAACCGACGCGCGGCTTCTCGGTGAAGATCACGAGCGACGCCGCGCTGGTCGATGCGCCCTGGTGGGCGGCCCGCGTGCTTTCGACGCTCGACTACCAATGGAACAAGGACCTGACGCCGGGCGCCGTGCATCCGATTTCGCATGACACGGACGAGTTCAGCACGTGGTTCCGGGGCGACTGGAAGCTGCATGTCCTGCAGGAAATGCGGATCTACGGTGGCTGGTCGGTCGACGGCCAGCTCTCTGCGTCGCAGCGAGACATCCAGCCGTCGTTCGACTTCACGACGCCGGAGGGTCTCGATGCGACCGCGGACGCCGGATTCAAGGTCTCCGTCACCTCGCCGCCGAGCCACTACAGCGGCTGGGGCTTCGGTTTCGACGTCCTGCCGACGAAGGGCCTCAAGCTGTGGAAGGGCGCCGACATCACGCTGACGACCGGCGGCGCCAACGTCATCTGGGGATCGTCATCGAACGTGCTGACGGGCGTCACGATCGCCGGCGAGGCTCAGCCGACCGACAAGCTGGCGATCGCGAAGGGCCTCGAGGGCATCTTCGATGACTACTTCGACACGCATCGCACGACGTTCACGGCCGACACGCCCATCGACTTCGAGCGACAGAGGGTGCACCAGACCCGCGCACAGTTCGACGGGTCGGGTGAGCTCCACACGACGATCATCAAACCGAAACTGACCTGGACGCCGCTGGTCCGCTGGCGCCAGTACTCGAAGGCCGATTCTTCCGCGTCGTCGCCGCTCGACCTCAAGTGGACGCTGAAGCTGTCGCTCGGGCTGAAGGTGCCGCTGTGGTCGAATCTTGCCGTCGAGCCGATGGTGCAGCAAGACTGGGCGCGGATCCAGGCGCCGACGGACAACCTGTTCTCGCAATTCAAGTTCGAGATCAAGGTTGACGTGCCGTTGTTCTTCAAGTGGGGAAGGGACGGATTCATCCGGTAACACCTGCGTCAAGACGCTGCGAGCGGAGTAGGACTGCGTTAGAGTGTCGGCAAAGGAGATTGTATGAAGCTGACATTCTGCACAGCGCTTGCGGTTGGCGTCGCCGCCTTCAGTGCCGTAACGCGGGGCGGCCTGCGCGCCGAAGCGGCCGACCCCTGCTCGCTGCTGACTCCAGCTCAGGTCGCGGCGGCATTGAGTGTGCCCGAGGTCAAAGCATCGCCCGCGGCCAATCGATGTATGTGGATACCAGCGAAGTACGCTCCGGGGTCGAAGAGCGTGACCCTTCAGCTCGAGACCGAGAAGGGATTTGCGGCTCAGCGTGCCCGTCCCGACGTCACACCGGTGACAGGAATTGGCGATGAGGCCGTGCAAACCTCGAAGATTCCAGTCCTGACCGTGAAGAAGGGGACTGTGTATTTCGCGTTATCGGTGCACTTGCCGGAGGACCAGGCGAAAGCGGCGGAGCAGTCGCTCGCCAAACAGATCGTTTCAAAACTATGAGCGACCCCGCGGCTGACCGCTCCGCCACACGAATCGCGCGATCGCCTCTGACAAGCCCCAGGCGACGAGCGCGCCAATGAACACCACGGCCCACAGTTCAATCGGGATCGCAGCGTGGCCCAGCATGTTGGAGACGACTGGCACGGAGGCGGCCACCAATTGGATGGCCACCCCGCCAATGACCGCAGCGTGGAGGTACGGATTCGACAGCGGCCGCATCCATGTGTGTCGTGAGGGGTAGGTCAGCAGGAGCTGACCAATCGCCATGAAGTGAAACGCCACGGCGCGCGTCACTTCGACACCGTACCCGAACATCGGCACGAGGCCGAGCAGCCCGAGAGCCAAGAGCGCCTTTGTCGTCCCGACGCCGGCGACGAATTGCACGGACGAGCGATCCAGCAAAGGAGAATCGGCGGGACGCGGCTTCTGCTGCATGACACCTGGCGTTCGATCGAGGGCCAGCGCCAACGCCGGCAGGCCATCCGTCATCAGGTTGATCCAGAGGATCTGGGCCGCCGTCAGTGGCAGCATCAACATGCCGGTCTCATCTCGAAGGCCCAGCACGTATGCCACGAGCGCTCCACCGGCCACCACCAACACCTCGGACAGATTCGTGGAGAAGAGAAAGCGGAGAAATTTCTGGACGTTCTCGTAGATGCCTCGCCCCTCATCGATAGCGCCGACGATGGTGGCGAAGTTGTCATCGAGCAGCACGAGATCGGCGACCTCACGACTCACATCCGAGCCGCGTTGCCCCATCGCCACGCCGACGTCCGATCGCTTCAACGCCGGCGCGTCGTTCACGCCGTCACCGGTCATCGCCACGATCTGCCCTTGCGCCTGCAGCGATTCAACGAGCTGCAGTTTTTGTTCTGGATGCACCCGCGCAAACACATTCACTTCCCTGAGCGCCTCGTGCAACGCCTCGGGTTGATATTCGACGAGGTCCTCGCCCGTCAGTACGCGGACGCCTGGAATGCCAACCTGGTGCGCGATGGCGAGAGCCGTCTCGGGATGATCCCCGGTGATCATGACCACCCGAATCCCCGCACCGAGCGCCGTGCGAACGGCGTCTGCAACTTCGGCGCGCGGCGGATCCCAGAACAAGGCCAGGCCGAGGAGTGACAGCCGGTCTTCGGCCTCGCCGGGCGCGCTCGCGATGGCCAACACGCGCAGCCCCTCTTGCGCATAGGCGCGCGCCTTTTCCGTCCACGATTCGCGGTCCGCGACCGACAATGCGCACCGTGCGAAGAGCACCTCAGGCGCGCCTTTGAGGTAACTCACGGTTCGCCCGTGCTCGCGGATACTCGTACGCGCGAACTTCCAGGCGCTGTCGAAGGGCCGGTCCGAGACGACCTCGTGTTCTTCCCGGAGTCGCTGGATATCAACGCCGTGCGCGGCCGCGTAGCGGAGCAGCCCGAGATCGAGCGGATCGCCCGCGCCGGTCGAGAGGTCAGCGTCATTGGCCAGCACCACGGCACGAAGCGCGTTCGGGAGATCCGGCGCATCCAGCGATCTCACGTCCATGCGGTTTTCAGTCAGCGTCCCGGTCTTGTCGGTCGTGATGACGGTGACGGACCCGAGCGCCTCGACGGCCGAAAGACGGCGGACGATCGCGCGATGCCGCGCCATGCGCTCAACACCCAGCGACAGCGCCACGGTGAGTACGGCCGGCAACCCCTCCGGCACGGCGGCGACCGCCAAGGCAACGGCGAAGAGGATCGTCTCGGGCGCGCGCTGAATTCCTTCGGCGATGATGCCGAGCACGCACAACCCGGCAGCCAACGCGAGCACCCATCGCGCGATCTGATGGCCGAGGATGTCCATCCTCCGCTCGAGCGGCGTCTTCCCGAGCTGAATGTCGCCCAGCATGGTGGCGAGGCGCCCCATGGCGCTCGACGCTCCGGTCCGCGTGACGTTCAGGAACGTCTTGCCGCGCACGAGCAACGTTCCGCTGAACGCCTCGTCGCCGATGCCTTTGTCGACGGGGACGGACTCGCCCGTCAGAATCGACTCGTCGAACAGGGCGCCATGGGTGTCGTGGAGGGATCCATCCGCAGGCACGCGATCGCCCGCAACGAGTCGGACCCAGTCCCCTGGCACGAGGGCGCGCGTCGGGAGCCGTACGAGTTCCCCGTCTCGCACGACCCACGCGTGAGCTCCGGCGAGCGCCATCAGCCGAGTCAACGCGGCCTCGGATCGGTGCTCCTGATACAGACTCAGCGCGGCATTGAACAGCAGGATCAGCGCGATGGCGCTCGCCTCGACCGGCCACCCGTGGGCCCCTTCGTGGACCCAGAGCCCGGCGTCAAACGCCAGCGCAAACAGGAGGATGAAGATCAGTGGACTGTTGAACTGGCGCGCAAAGCGCCGCCAGAGCGGGTCGGGACGTCGCTCGGGAAGCGCGTTGGGGCCTGCGCGTGCCAGTCGCAGCGTGGCCTCTGGCGTAGAGAGTCCGTTCATCTGAGTAGTGCGCGCGGCAGTCGGGGACATCAGAAATAGACACGCAACTGCAGCAGCCCCGAGAGCGGCGTGGCGCCGTATTCGCTGTGAAGCACTCCGCCCTGGGGTGGCCGGCCATACGGAACGTAGACGGACCCGAGCAAGGACACTGCGTCGTTGAACGTGTATGTCATCGCGGGCGCAACGATGCCTGAGTGATCCCGTGGATTGTGCAGCCACTGCCCGGAATATGTGATCTCTGCCGAGACTTCGTAGGAGCCCGTCACTCCGATCGCGTGTCTCGACAGGATCTGCGTATCACCGCGAACGAATCGTCCGACGAACGACGGCGTCATGAGCAGTGCCCGAATCTCCTCGGGGCGCTCCGCACCAAAGCCTGAATAGTGGTATTCCGCGCATGCGAAGATACCCGCACCGATGGGAAAGCGGTAGGATCCGCCGGCCACGACTTTCCAAACGACATCGTGGTCCATCCCCGAGGGGATGCGAAATGCTGCCGCCTCGCCGTGCACTTCGGCGTCGCCGATGGATGCGGACGAAGTGACGCCGCCGAAGAGATCCTGCCCACGCCGACCTCCTGCTACTTCCACGTCAACCGTCCCGGCATATCCTCTGGCGCGCGCGGCAAGCGCCGACCGATCCATCGTGTCCCCGAACGCTCCGACGAGATCGAGAGAGGATCGGTCAGTGAGCTTGATGTCAGCCCGCGCCGCATCCACCCCCGAGCGCCACTCGCGGTCGACTTCCAACGGTGAGAACGGCGCGAACAGATCGATCGATGTAAACATCACGCCCCGACCCCAGCCGATCGCTTGTCTGCCAATGGTCAAGTTGGCGCGTCGTAGATGAATCTGGGCGTTCGCTCGATCAATCTCATGGCGCCACGTGCCCTTTGTGGATTCCGTTACGCGCCAGACGAGCGGCTCAACCCGAAACGGTGTCGCGAGCTCGGACGGAAGCAGCCCGATCACACCGGTCCCTGCCGTCGGTGCGGACGCGAAGTGCAATCGTTGTTCGTACGCGAAATTGAATGTTGTGTTGCCGCTCGCCCGGATCTCGGGCTCCACCCGCAGTCGGAGCATGGATTCGCCGGCGGTCTGTTCAGGAAACATGTCCGGCGCGTCCGGCGATCGCGAGACGATGCCCGTCGCTTTGACGGACGTGCGAACGGTCAGTGGGGGGGATTCGGCCGTTCCGTCCTGCGCCGCGGCGGAGGCTGCCGCCAGGCTGAGATTGGCGAGCAGGGCGAGCACGAAGATCGAGCGTGTACGCATGGCTCACGCACTGACGGTGACCTGTGCCTTGCCAATTCCTGGGAGGATTTCGTGCGGCGCCTCTCCCGGCGTGACTTCGTCGTGCGCGACGCGGCCATCGACGAGCGTGACGACACGCGCGGCGTGCGCCACCACACGTGGATCGTGCGTGGAGAAAATGAACGTCATGCCGTGCCGCTCTCTGAGGTCGCGCATCATGTGCATGAGGATCTCGGCGTTCTCCCCGTCGAGGTTCGCGGTCGGTTCGTCAGCGAGAACAAGCGTCGGACGAGCGGCGATCGCTCGCGCGACCGCGACGCGCTGCTGTTGGCCGCCCGACAGCTCGCTCGGCCGCCGGTCGGCCAGCTCCGCGAGTCCGAGTTCCTGCAGCACGGCCCGAGCGCGGTCGCGGCGATGCTCGAAGCCCTGCAGCTCCAGTACGAATTCGACGTTTTCGAGCGCGGTCAGCACGGGCACGAGATTGAACGCCTGGAACACGAAGCCGATCGACCTCAGGCGCAGATCGGCACGCTCGCGTCGAGAGAGTGCAGCGATCGGCTGACCGAGCACTCGCAGATCGCCTGATGTGGGCACGTCCAGTGCGCCCACGAGATTCAGGAGCGTGGTCTTACCGCTTCCCGAGGGACCGACGAGCGCGAGGAACTCGCCTTCGCGAACTTCGAGGTCGACTCCTCGCAGCGCTCGCACCTGTTGCCGGCCAAGCTCAAAGACCTTGGTCACGCCGCGCGCCACCAGAATGGGTTCGCTCATCACGCCACCCGTAACGCGTCGGCGGGATTGGTCCTCGACGCAAACCGTGCCGGATAGAGTGAGGCGGTGACGGTCACGACAATCGCGACGGTGAGAACGTACCAGGCCGTCCACGCACCCGCATCACCGTAAATGATCGGTTCGATGAGGACGCCCTGGAAGCTGTAGCTCGCTCCCATATAGCGGCTCAAATCGATTCCTTTCGTCGCCAGCAGCCAGACGAAGGGCAAACCGAGGGCCAGGCCGAGTGCCGCGCTTGCGAGGCCGATCGCAATCGCCTCCTGCAACAGCACGGCGACGATCGTGCGGCCATGCATCCCCAGTGCTGAGAGCACGGCGAACTCCCGTCGGCGTTCGAGCACCGCGGCGAGCTGCGCGCTGGCGACGCCGAGCACGACGATGAGCAGGATAATGGCGCTCACAAGCCGGGAGACTGCGTTGTCCTGCTCGAGGTGGCCCTTGAACTCGGGGTTGATCTCGCCCCACGTCAAGACTTCGTCACCGGCGCCCGCCGCCTGACTCAGGGTCGCCTTGGCCGCGTCTGCGCGTTCCCAGTCATCCAGAATGAGCGTGACTTCACCAACACCGCCCAACCCCGTGAGCCGTTCAACGTCGGCGAGCACGACATGGCAGATCGTCGCGTCGATCTCGTCACTGCCCGTACGCACGATGCCGACGATCCTCAGCAGGCTGCTCTCAATGTCTCCGTTCTTGCCGACGGCCGTTGCGAGAATCTCATCGTCGAGTTCAGCGACCAGGCGATCGGCGATCGCCTGACCAACCACGACCGTACCGGTCTCCGACGACTGCAGATAGCGGCCCTGGCTCACGTTGCGTGCGAATCGGTTTGTGCTCGGCTCATGCTGCGGGTCGACGCCAACGATCTCGACGGGGACGACGTGGGTTCCCATGGCGACCAGCGCCTGTGCCCGCGCGCGTACGGTGACAGCCGCCACGCCGGGGAGTTGTCGAGCCGCCTCGACGTCACGGTCCGGATTCGCCAGGCGCAACCGCGGGTCGCGACGCTCGCGCCATCCGTCGGGCACGATGCGGATGTGCCCGGCGCCGCCGTACGCGCCCATACGCGCGAACAGCTCGTCGCGGCCTCGGTTCAGGCTCTCCATGAAGAGCGCCAGCGCGCACCCGATGCCGATGCCTACAACCGACAGCACGGTCCGTCGGGCATTGCGCCGAAGACTTCGAAGTGCGTACGTCCACGCCGTGCCCATCACTTGCTCCTCAATGCCTGTACTGGCTGCAGCCGGCTCGCGCGCAGCGCAGGCCATGTTGCGGCCAGCAGTGAGGTGATGCAGACCGCGCCAATCGCCCGGCCAACATCCACCGCGCTCAGCGCCGGGTAGAAACGAAGCGAGAACCGCAACCCGGCGAACGACAGCTCGCTGGGTCCGCCCCCGGCCAGCCAGCTGTAATCGATGCCCGTCCGGTGAGTGATCCCGACTAGTCCAATGGCAATCAACGACCCGGTCAACGCACCGACCACCCCGAGCGCGATCGACTCGGTGATCACGAGCCGTACCAGGCGGCCCGGATGCGTGCCCAGCGCGAGCAGCATCCCGAACTCCCGCGTCCGTTCGAACGTAGCCATCACCATCGTGTTCGCAACACCTGCGGCTGCGGCGATAAAGACCAGCAGGAGCACGAGCAGGCCCGCGAGGTCGGTGATGCGCACGAGCGTCACCATTTCTGGTGCGAGCGTCTGCCAATCGAGCACTTCGGCGCCGGCAAGGCCGCTCGCGGCCGCAAGACGGCGCGGCAATGCTGACGCCATGTCGGGTCGCCGCGCGTGGATCACGATCTCGTGCGCCTCATCGGGCATCGCAAAGAGCGTCTGGGCATCCGACAGATCGATGAGAATGCCCTGGCGATTGACGAGATCGACGGATGTCGTCACGACGGCTTTCACCCTGAAAAGGTCGTTTGCCAGCGAGCCATCGACGCCTTGTCCCACCACCGCCACTTCGTCGCCGGCACGGACGTTCATCAGCTCGGCGAGCTGACGGCCGATCAACGCTTCGCGCGGTTGGAGCGGCTCGACGACATCGGTGAGCAGTCGCGCCGGGCCGGATTCGGCACGGCTGTCGATGCCCATGACAACGACAGCGTGGCCTTCCTCTCCGCGCGCCGCCAACGCCGGGGCATAGACCCGTGCGGTCGCCGCGGCCACATCCGGATCGCGACGGAGTTCGGCGAGCGTCGCGTCGACGTTTCTCAGCGTTCGATCGATGAGCCGGTCCTTCCGCCATAGCGGCGCATGGGCCTGGACGTGGCCGAGCATCGGTCCCGTGATCGTTTCGACGATCCACTGGCCGTAGGCACGCAAGATCGAGGTGTAGGCGAGCACGAGCGTCACCGACAGGCCGATCGCCGCAAGGGCCAGTGCGGTCCGACGCGGATTGCGCCAAAGATTCCGCCAGGCGATGCGCAGTGTGCTGCCGGTCCAGGTCACGGCGGCCTCATTGGCGGGCACGTTCGAGTCGGGAGAGACTGAACGTGTCGTCAGAAAGCGGGACGTCGAACTCAACATCGAGATAACGCATCTCCGTGCGTTGCCCGGCGGAATCGACCGGTACGAGGGAAATGTGGGCCGGCAATCGCCGCCCGCCGAGCACCTTCACGTCGTCGAAGCGCATCGTGCGCGCGAGCCGGCCCTTGCGGTCGTAGTGACGCTCCTCGACTGGCAGTCGCTCGTCCGAGACGAGCAGTTCGATGCGGGCCCACCGGCCGACGACGCCAGGCTTGACGTCGAGGGTGAGCCACCATCCCGGGGGACTATCGGAACGGCGGTCGATTCGCGCCGCGAAGTCCTTTCGCAGTGAAGACTCTTTGACCAGATCGTCGTTCGTGAAGTCGGTCCCCATCCAGGAGCCGAGCATCGCCGCGGGCGGGACACGGATGGTGCGCGCGATCTTGGGCAGATAGTTCCAAAGGTTGTTGCCGACGCGGAGCGTCGCCGTTCCTGCTTCACGCGAAGGCGCCTCGATCAACACGAGGACTTCCTCGGTCCCGCGGGTCCAGGCGCGCAGCCGCATGCTACGGGTGCTTCGCGTGCTCGTGACGTCGATCTGCATCCGCGCGATGCTGCTCTTCGAGCGATACAGGTCATCCA
This sequence comes from Vicinamibacterales bacterium, assembly GCA_035279905.1. Lineage (GTDB taxonomy): Bacteria > Acidobacteriota > Vicinamibacteria > Vicinamibacterales > SCN-69-37 > DATEGZ01. The sequence goes on along the minus strand of DATEGZ010000318.1, from coordinate 48,394 downwards.
GGTGCTGGAGGAGCGTCTCGACATCAGGCTGACCGGACCCTGCCGCCAAGGACGCGGGGGCGCCCGAGCACACGGCGATCAGCGCGGCGATAGTCACGAGACGGAAAGAGAGAAGCCGTGGCTGCTCGCACATCGGTCGAGACGACCTACTGCAAAACCGCAGGCTGCGGCCGGGCGGGCGGCTTGATGCCAAGCTGCGCGAACATCTCGGCCAGGTTGTAGTAGTCACGATTCTCGACAATCCGTCCGCTCGCATCGAACTTGCCAACCGACGCCCCGCGAACGCGGAACGAGCGGCCGGTCGCGGGAATGCCGTGGACCTCGCGATCGTTCGTGCCGGTCATGATCCATTCGTTCGCATAGTCTCTGCCCGCGGTGAACAGCGACACCTCTTCGAACCGGAAGTTGCTCGACGCTCTCGTGGCCTCCTCGACGAACGCGGCAATTTCCGACGGGCCACGTAGCACGCGGCCCAGGGCGACATCTTCATAGATCGCATCGTCTGCCATGCATCGAGCGACAGCCGCTGCGTCATGCGCGTTCCAGGCGTCGAGATATCCGTCGAAAAAACTCCGATCAGTGGTGGCTATCATTTTCATCTCCCTCCCCACGTCCTCTCTCGTGATGAAACTCAGTGAATTCGAAAATCCAGAATCAAGGTCACGATCACTGGAACTGGAACGCCCGCGCCATCTCGACCCGGTATGAAGGACCACTCGCGCGCCGCCAGAATCGCCTGCTCGTCGAGTCCGTAGACGCGGTCGAGCGATTTGACCACGCGGACGTCGCCGACGACGCCGCTCGGCAGAACGACGGCCTCGAGTTCAACGGCGCCCTGGATCTTCGCGCGCATGGCGTCTGACGTGTACTTCGGCGTCACTCTCCGGAGAAGAGTGGGACTGCTGATGCCGGCGCCCGCACGATACGCCCCGTCACCGAATCCTCGCCCTGTGCCTCGGCCGTAACCGCCGCCCGAACCGCCGCCGAAGCCGCCGCCCAATCCGGGACCGACGCCCGCGCCGGTGCCCTCGCCGAGACCGCCGCCTCGTCCCCCGCCGCCATACGTCGCGAGCGACACCGAGCTCGACCCCGACGCGTGCAGCAACTGAGCGAGATCCGTCAGCACTGGTGCGTCGAGCGTCGGCAGCGGAGCCGGATCGGATGTGCGAGCCGCCGGGATCACCGGCACGGGATCCGGAGCTTTATGCTTCGGAATCTCCAGGGGCCGACGCGGCGCGGGCGCCGGGCTGCCGCCTCCGCCGCCTCCTCCGCTCCGGCCGCGCAAACCCGGTGTCTGGGGCGGCACGTACGTGGGTGTCAGGCGGACGACGACGATCGACGTCACGGGCGGCGGCGTCATCATGGGGTGCACGGTGCTGGCAAGCAGCATGACGAGCGCCAGCAGCATCGCGTGCAATCCCAGCGACGCGCCAAGCGCGCGGACGAACTTCCGGTCTGTGCCGTGATCAGCCGTCGACTCTGGTCCGAGCCAACCCGCCGCGAAGACAGCCAGTGGCTCCAACGAGACGGCGTGACCGCCTGAGCGTCGGAACATCAATCAAGGATCAGGCAACTCCCGTGCCGCAGGCGGCGCGCAGCAAGACCGTATAACAGCCGCGGTCGTTCGCGCGGCTGCCAAAAAGTGCGGGGCCGCTGTGGGTTTTCTCGCGCCTGCTGGTGTGACGCCCGAGTCCCGCCGATACGGCGATCGATGGATCCGACGACGGCTGCCGCGCAGAGCTTCAAAGGCACGATCTTTTCCGTCTGGAAGGGCAACAAGCCGTGCCGCATCTACGTGGGTGGGCGGCAGGTCTACTTCATTCGTCGGGTCGTTGGCGTCGACGCCCGTGCGGCGGTCGCGATCGGCAGCCAGTTCGGCATGCTCGGAGGCCTCGCCGTCGGACTCGCGGGCGCCGCGAAGGCGAAGTCGTCGCCAGATTACGTGCGAGACGACGATCCCACGCCGCCGGAGCAGCTGTTGACGAAGTGTGCCGACAACTTCGCGATTCCCGTGTCGGACATCATCGATCCGCGAATCGAGCCCAAGGGCAAGTTCGTGTCGTACGGCAAGAACGACGGCCAGTGGTACTTCAAGCGGCCGGGAGACGCGAAAGAAACCGTCGTGCTCTTCGATTCACCGAGTGACGCGAGTTATGCCGTCTTTCTGCTGAGCCGAGCGCTCGGAGGCCGGCTCCGCAATGAGAGTGGCATTGCTGGACGCTTCGCAGCCATGACGCCGGCTGGCATCGTCACCAACATTCCCGTTCCGCAAGAGCAAGCGGACATCGTCAACGCCATGCAAAACCTGACGCAGCTGTTGAGCGAGCGGGCTCCGGCCGGCTGGCAGAAGGTGCGTTGTGAGGTGAGAGCGGCTGCACCGGGCAGCCCCCGGCCGCTCGAGATCGTGATCGACCACGACGATCAATCAGTCAACGGCCGTCCCGCCGTGGATTCCGACATCGATCAGGCAGCCATGCGTCTCGCTCGAAAGTTGAGCACGTCCGTGCGCAGCTTCCCCGGCGTCGTCATCGAGATGACGCGCCTCGAACAAGGCGGATGGCGCAACAACATGAAGTTGCTGGACAAGCGGTAGGAGAGTCGCGGCGAAGCCGATGCCATAAATATGGCACAATAGACCCATGCGCACCACCGTCGACATTCCCGATGGGATGTACCGCGAGCTGAAATCCCGGGCGGCACGCGAGGGCAGTTCGACGAGAGCCCTCATCCTGCGTGGCGTGAAGACCGTTCTGAAGGGCGAACGCCGCAAGGGCGGGGCCCTGGTGTCGTTGCCGATCGTTCGGTCCAAGCGCCCAGGCCGCGTAGCTCTCGACAATGCCGCCATCTACGACATCGTTTTTCCCTGACATCAACGTCTGGGTGGCTCTCACCTACGAAGGGCACATCCACCACTCGAATGCCGCGGAGTGGTTCGAGACGCTGTCTCCGGATGCGACGTTTGCCTTCTGCCGATTCACGCAACTCGGTCTGTTGCGGTTGTTGACCGCGAAGGCGGTGATGGGCGACGAAGCCATGACCCAGCCACACGCGTGGGCTGCGTACGATCGATGGCTCCAGGATCCTCGCGTCGACTTCGTACACGAACCCGCGGAGATTGAGGCCCGCTTTCGGGCTCTCACCCGTCGTCGACAGCCGGCCACCAAGGACTGGGCCGATTCATATCTGGCTGCATTTGCCATCGTCGGACAGCTGACGCTGGTGACGTTCGATCAAGGGCTTCGGTCCCGAGCCAAGTCTGCGATCTTGCTCGGTGAATAACGGTCGAGACCGAAAGGTCGTGCCTCTCGCCGCGAACCATCAGTATCGCGACACGAACGTCACCTGTACTCCCGGCCGCCCAGCGTCCGCCAGAGCAGCCCTGATCAATTCCGTGAACCTGCGCGCCAGCCATTGCGACCTGAGCGGACTGTCGGTGCTGATCGTCAGTCGCTCACCCTCGTCCAGCTCAATAGTGCTGCCGAGGAACCACGCGGCGAATACATGTGGCTCCACTTTGGTCCGAACAATCTCGAGCGCGTCGTCCCAGACCTGCGGCCGACTCGCAACTCGATTGAACCTGGCCCATTTCTCTTCGTGGACCCGGGCTTGAGCCTCAAGTGACGAATCGCTCGTCATCTCGCGTCCCGCGCTTTCGCCGTGGACCGCTAAATGCCGGCGATTCAACTGCAGTGAGCGCATCGCCTCTTCGAGCTTCTCGATTCGAGCGGTCAACTGCTTGACGCGATCTGCGTCGGCGTTTGTCATGTGGCTTCTCCGGATCGACGGCCGACGACGATACCATCGTCGGCGCGCAGAGAGAATCCAGATTTCACCGTGGTCGGGCGCCGCCGACGCTCACGCGAGAGCCCGGCCTCACGGCCTGTAGTCCGCCGCCGCCTCCGACGTCCTCACCACCTGCTTGCCGCCGGTGGCTTCGAGGATCTCCTCCGCCTTCTTCGCCCACTTGCTGTCGTCGCAGTGGACGGAGATGAGGAAGCCGCCCTCGCGAAGACGGCCGGCGTAGCGCTTCGCCTCGACTTCGGGAATGCCGGCGCCGATGAGGCCGCCGACGAGGCCACCGGTGGCTCCCGCCGCGCCGGCTCCGGCGAGCGCCGCGACGATCGGTCCCGCGGCGACGAGCGGCCCGATGCCGGGAATCGCCAGCGCGCCCACGCCGACGAGCCAGCCGAGGACTCCGCCGGCGGCCGCGCCAGCCGCGGCACCCGCGGTCGCGCCCTCCGGCGCCTTGGTGTGAATCTCATGCGCGAGATCCTTGTTCGTCAGGTCACGCTCCGGAAGGATCGCGGAGACGTCGCTGTTGCGGAAGCCCGCAGCACGAAGCGATTCCAACGCGCGATCGAACGACTCGCGATTCGCATAGATTCCGTAGGCGACGATGTCTTTGGTCATGGGTCTGCTCCTGTGTCCTTGCAGCAGATCAAGCAATTGCGATGCCCGCTCTGGGAGCAAATGTTGTGCAACTCATGGTCTCGATTCGGTCTTGATGAACCGAGGAGTGGAATCTTGTTACATGGCCTTGCGCGACTTGAACGCGGTGGCGCGCGACGAATAGGTGATGGTCCCGTCGCCCGCGGCCGGCAGCGCGTGGCGCATGATGTCGCGCAGGCGTTCGCGGTCGCGATCGCTCAGCGCGGCCGCCGACTTCGCCACCGGGTGCGGGAACGTGCCGGTCTGCGACGTCCAGTAGTCGTCGAAGTCCCGAAAGGTCTGGCTCGCCTCGATGGTGGTGATTTCGATGTCACCGTAGCCTTCGGCGGCGACCGCGGCACGCAAGCCGTCGGGCATCGCTTCGGGCACCGTCGGCGACGTCATCACATCGCCGGCAATCTCGATGACGCCACGCGCCAGCGGACCATACGGAGCATCGATGATCGTCGGACCCTTGCGCCACGTATAGCCGCCGACGATGCCGCCGGGCTTCGTGACGCGGAGCATCTCGCGAAATGCCTGGGGCCGATCCGGGAAGAAGTGGATGGCCAGGGCGGAGACGACGACGTCGAATTCGTCCGCCACGAACGGCAGTTCAGTCGCCGTACCGATGTGGAAATCCGCTTGTCGTGCCGAGATCGTCTGCTTCGCACGCTCGATTTGTACCGGCGACGGATCTATGCCGGCGATCGTCGCGGGTGCTGCGTGCGTGACGATCAACTGGGTGAACGCACCCGTGCCGCAGCCGACGTCGAGCCAGCGGCGATGCGCGGGCGCGTCGAGCCACGCGAGAAACTTTTCGCCGATCGCGCGGCTCCATCGGCCCATGTAACGGTCATAGGCATCGGCGTCGTCGAACGCGACTCGTGTTTCAGTCATGACTGACTCAATCCGCGCCGCTACCGCCGCGCGACCGCCGCGATCGTGATCGTCGTGCTTTCGAGCCCAGGCGACGAGGCACGCACCGTGATTGTTCCCGGTGTGCCCGACGACTGAAGAATCGCGAGCCCGCGGCCCTGGAAGGCCCGGTGCAGGAGGCCCGCGCCGCTCGCCGGATCGTTCAGATCGGCGTTGCCGATTCCCAGGACGCGCGCGGGACCCTGCACCTCGAACGTCACGGCGTTGTTGGCGGTGGGCACGCGCGTGACTCTGTTGTCGACGATCCGGTATTCGATGTGCACGACGGCTTCGTTGTCTGCCGCAATGGACGTCACGTCCGGGACCAGTTGGATGTGCGAGGCGTCGCCGGCCGTCGTGAGCGTGAAATCTTCGACCAGGCGCCCGCCATTGCGTGCGATCGCTCTGAGCACGCCCGGCTCGAACGGCACCTCCCAGTGAAGCACGCCATCGACTGCGTCCGCGCGAGACTTCTTGCCGAGCGGCCGGAGATTCAACTGAAGCTCGACCTCTTCGGCATTCGAGTACGCCGTGACGTCGATCGGCAATCCCATTGGCCAGTTCCAGTGCTCCTCAAGGCGAACGGCGGTTCGAGGTGCGCCGTTCGCCGGCGCCGGCGACGCCGCGAGGTAGACCATCGGCGCGTCGCTCCAGAGGCTCTGGCGGAACCACGCCATCGGCTTCTTGAATCCACAGAGGTCGAGCAGTCCTGCGCCGTTCGCTCTGTTCGGAAAGACGCCGGCCTCGCCGAGGTAGTCGATGCCGGTCCACAGGAACTGGCCCGCGACGTACGCGTTGTCGCGCACGATCGTCCAGTTGCGGTACTGGTGCCCGTTCTCGCTGCCAAAGATGATGCGGCCCGGCACGCGCGCGTGGTCGTCTGCGTAGCGCGCTTCTTGATAGTTGTAGCCGCTGATGTCGAGGAGCGCCGGCAGACCGACCGCGTCGGACATCTCGAGGCTCGCGAGGGCCATCGTCACCGGCCGCGTGGGATCCAGCATGTGAATCGCGTCGACCAACGGCCGCGCGAGCGTGACGAGGTTTTCCGCGGGCGGATTCTCGCGCCGATAGCGAGTCCCAAGTACTGGATGCGAGAACGGGTCGTTCGGGTAGTCCACCTCGTTCCCGACGCTCCACGCAAAAATCGCTGGATGGTTGCGATCGCGCCGCACCATGTCGCTCGCGTCGGTGACCGACCACTCCTTGAACTCTTCGCCGTAGCCGAATCGGCTCGGCACGCCGACATTCCGGCCGTTCACCCACTTGTTCTTCGTCGGGGTGAACTCGTCGAACGCTTCGTCGAGCACGAGCAGACCGATTCGGTCGGCGAGATCGAGAAACTCAGGCGCCGGCGGGTTGTGGCTCGTGCGAATAGCGTTGACGCCGAGCGCTTTGAGCTCGCGCAAGCGCCTTTCCCAGACGCCGGCCGGCACGGCCACGCCGAGACTACCGGCGTCGACATGCACGCACACGCCTTTCAGTTTTGTTGGCTGGTCATTGAGAAAAAAGCCGTTCGCGGCGTCGAAGCGCATCGTCCGCACCCCGAACGTGGTCTCGGCATCGTCGACAACCGCCGAGTCCACGCGAACACGCTGGCGCAGCGTGTAGAGGACCGGGGAGTCGAGCGTCCAGCGGCGCGGAGCGGGGAGCTCGATGTCCTGCGAGAGCGCTCCCCGCCCATTCGCTGCCAGGGACGCGGGCGTCGACGAGCGGGCAACGATGTCGTTGCCGAGCACGATCTCGGACTCGAGGACGAACGATCGCGAGGCGGTTGATTCGTTTGCGATGGTCGTCGCGATCTTGACCGTCGCCGCGCGCGCGGAGACCACGGGCGTGGTGACGAACGTGCCCCAATGCGCGATGTGCAACGGATCGGTGAGACGCAGACGCACGTGCCGGTAGATGCCGGAGCCCGTGTACCAGCGGGAGTCCGCGAAGCGCGAGTGGTCCACGCGCACGGCGACGACATTGTCGGCAGTGCCAACACGGAGATGCGGCGAGAGGGGACACTCGAAGCTCGAGTAGCCGTACGGCCGTTCGCAGACAAAGTGGCCGTTCGCCCACACTTCAGCGTGGTCGTACACGCCGTCGAATTCGATCGTCGCGACCTTGCCGTCGAGGTTTGATGCGAGCGTGAAGTGCTTGCGGTACCAACCGATGCCACCCGGTGCGTAGCCGTTGCCGCTACCGAAGTCAGCGGAGAAGGGTCCCTCGGCGCTCCAATCGTGGGGCAGTCGCACGGTGCGCCACATGGAGTCGTTAAGCGCGGGCATCGCGGCGTTAGCGGGGTTAGCGAGCTGAAAGCGCCAGTCGGCGTCGAGCGGAATGACCACGCGCGCGGCCGCCGTAGGCTGCGCGGCGGCCATGGGTCGCAAAAAGGAAACTGCGGTTGCCTTTTCGCGCGAAACGACCCCCGAGGTCATTACGACGATGAGCAGCCAAGTCGCGCGAATGGATCTGCTGAGCATGGCGCTCTACTTAACACCCGTGACCTGATACAGGCCGAACAGACTCCGAATGTACACGTAGGCGTACGCCTTGCCGTCCGGCGTGAGGCGGATGTCGCCAATGCTGGCGACTCCGACGGGATCTCGCGGGGTGATCTCGTGGATGACCGTGCGCTGGCCCGTCGCGACGTCGATCGAGAAGATCTTCGTCAGCAGCGAGCCCGTCCTGACGAAGACCGCGCGTCCATCGCCGCGCCAACGAATCGCCGCATCCTGCGCCTCGGCGCCGGGAATTGGCTGCGGCTCCCCGCCGTCGACCGGGAATCGCGCCAGCCGATCTTTGAGCGGCGCGACAATCCATTTGCCGTCGGGCGACAGCGTGTTGTCCCGGACCGTCACGCCTTCCGGCGTTACCGGCCGGGGCGCGCCGTTCTTGAGATCCCGCACGTACATCCGCGACGACTTGCCTTCCTCGAATCCCGCCAGGAGGATGCGCTGCCCGTCGGGAAACCAGCCCGCAAACGAATACGCCTTGATGTTCGACGTCGGGAGAATCTGCGGCTCGCCGGCGCCGGTCGGCAGGATGCTCAGCCGGTTCTGCACGAGATCGATCGCGAGCGCCGATCGCCCGTCGGGCGAGAGAGACTGCGCCAGGCTCTTGCCGAGACGCACGGCCGCCGATCCGTCGGTGCCTCGAAGATACGTCGCGTATCCCGCGCCGCCGCCGACACCCTGCTCCGAGAACAGAATCTGACGCCCGTCGTCGGAGATGTCGCTGATCCAGGAAAAATCCATCCACGTCAGCTCGATCTCGTCCTTCGCGCCAGGCGCGAGCGCCATGAGCGCCGGCCGCCGGCTGCCGTGCGCGAGGAGCACGCGTCCGTCCGCGGCGATGTCCTCGATCTCCAGGCTGCCCGGGGCGTTCATCACCGTCCGCAGCTTCCCGGCGAGGGTCACCGCAAACACCGCGTGGTCGGTTCCCGCCGCTTTCCCGCCGCCGCCTGACGCGCTGAACCAGACTTCGTCGCCGCGCGGCGCCCAATGCGGGCCGGAGATGTCCTCCCATCCGGCCGAGAGGACTGTCCGGTTGCCCTTCAGGTCGATGACGACGACGTCGCCGCGGTTGTCGAACGTGATCGGGTGCTCGGCGAACGCGAGGCGATCGCCCGCCGGCGACACGACCAAATCGCTCAGCCAGCCCTGCGCCTGGTAGCGCACGGTGCCGATCGGGAACTCGATGCGGTCACGACCGGACACCGTGTGGATGACCGCCAGCGAATCGCCATCGGGTCCCCAGTCGGCCGACGTCACGTCCTCGAGTACCTCGCGCGGCGCGCCGCCTCCGGTGGGCATGCGTGCGAGCACGCGGTTGGCCCGACCGAGCAGCACGGCCAGCTCGCCGTGTTTCGAGACCGCCAGGAGCGCGGCCTCGAGGCCGATCGCGCGCGATTCCGGAGTGCCGGGTTGCGCCGAATACAGATCGCGCTTTCCGCCCTCCCATCGCGCCGAGTAGATGACGGTTCGGCCATCCGGGGCGAACCGTGCGGCCGCTACGTTGCCGCGGCGGAAGGTAAGGGGCTCGAAGACCGCGCTCTCGGGCGCACGGGCCGTCGATCGGCCGGCCAGGAACAACGCCGTTCCGGCGGCCACTGCGACAAGCGCCAGGGCCGCGATCTTGGGCCAGCGCGATCGCCCTGCCGTCACCGGCTGCGCCGACGTCTGACTCGACGCGCCCGCGAGCGCCTCGAGATCGAACGCGATGTCTCGTGCCGACTGGAACCGCTCCTCCGGGCTTTTCTCGAGACAGTGCATGACGAGGCGATCGAGTCCCGGCGGCAGCGCCGCGCCACCGGTCGCGGCCGTCGGCGGATCCGCTTTCAAAATCGCATTCATCGTCTCCACGGCCGAGTCGCCCTGGAACGCGCGGCGGCCGGTGAGCATTTCGTAGAAGACGACGCCGAAGGAGAAGATGTCCGACCGCTGATCGACTCGCTGTCCGCGCACCTGTTCGGGCGACATGTAGCCGACGGTGCCGAGCACCGTGCCCGCGCCCGTCTTTGGCGCATCCCGCAGGAGCGCAGTCTCGGCGTCGAGCGAGGCGACCTCGGTCATCTTGGCGAGGCCGAAGTCGAGGATCTTGACGCGACCGTCGCGCATGACGAACAGGTTGTCCGGCTTGAGGTCGCGGTGGACGATGCCCTTGTCGTGCGCGGCGGCCAGCCCGCGCGCGATCTGGATGGCGTAGTCGATGGCCTTGCGCCGCGGCAGCGGCGCGTCGCCGACGCGCGTGCGGAGCGTCTCGCCGTCGAGAAGCTCCGACACCACGTAGGGCGACCCGTCATGCGTGCCGATGTCGTAGACCGCGACGATGTTCGGGTGGTTGAGCGCGCCGATCGCGCGCGCCTCCTGCTCGAAGCGGCGCAGCCGCTCGGCATCTGTTGCGAAACTCGCCGGTAGTACCTTGATGGCCACCTCGCGTCCGAGGCGCGAATCGTGGGCGCGGTACACCTCGCCCATTCCACCTTCGCCAATCTTGGAAAGGACCTGGTAAGGCCCTAGCATTTGACCAGTCACTGCTAGGTCCTTTCCATGGCTACGGTGGATCCACCGAAGCTCGCGGCGACTTCAGGCGCGAGCGAAGGTGGACCACCTTCGCCGATCTTGTCGAGGATTCGATATGGCCCGAGTTCCTTGCCCGCCGGGAGGCTCATGGCGGTGGATTATGTCACCAGCCTTCGGAGCCAGGGATTGAGGCGATCTACAATCCCCGAAACCCCCGCAGCGGCGCGACAGGAGGTGCCGGCATGGGTGCACTGGAAGAGATTCGACGTACCAACGTTCGTACCGCGGCGTGGCAGCCGTGCGTCACGTCGGATGGTCGCACGATCGGCGAAGCCGAATGGTTGCGCAAACGCAACGAAAGCGCCTGGTCGCACACCGCGATGCTCTGGCGCTGTGCGCCAATGACCTTCGACTACACGTTTCCCGGCGACGAGAGCTTTCTGATTGTCTCCGGCGTCGTTCGGATCGCGCTGAAAGACGGCGGCGCAACACTCGAATTCCGGGCCGGCGACGTCGCGTCGTTCAGGAAAGGCACGCAGTCCGTCTGGACGATCGTCGAGCCGATCGAGAAGTTCACGGTGGTCTCCGGCTGAGGCCATCCTCGCCGCAGTTCGACTATCTCTTCCTCGGCAGCGGCTGGTCGCGCATCGACAGCGTGTAGATGAAGGACGCCGCGACCGCGGCGGATTGCTTCAGGTCGTCCACGAGCACGTGATCAAGCACATCCATGTTCGTGTGCCCCACACGCGAATCTCGGCCTTCCATGTAATCGCGGATGAACTGAAAGCCCGGCAGTCCGGCTTCGTCGAACGACTCATCATCGGCGCCGACGTCGGCGAGGCTGACCGTCGAGACGCCGAGATCGCGCAACGGTTCGAGCCACGCCTTGAAGATCGGCACGACGTCCGTGTTGCCGTGTGTGTAGATCCCCCGGATGCGGCCCGAGCCGTAGTCGAGGTTGAAGTAACCCGCGAGCGTGCCGTTGTCGGGGAGCCCCCGCGCGAAGTGCGCGGCGACGTAGGCGGGCGAGCCGAGGCGACCCTGCTCTTCGGCGGACCAGAGGCCGACGCGAATCGTGCGGCGCGGATGCAGGCCAAGCGCGTGAATGATGCGGACGGCTTCGATGGCGGTTGCGGCGCCTGCAGCGTTGTCGGTCGCGCCCGTGGCCGTGTGCCACGAGTCGATGCACCCGCCGATCATCACGACCTCGCGCGCGAGATCGGTGCCGGGGAGGTCGGCGATGACGTTGTAGGCCATCGTGTCGGCGGTGTGAAAGCGAACGCCGACGTCGATCGCGACCTGCACGGGCACGCCGCGTTCCGCCAGCCGCACGAGGCGGTTGTACTGCTCGGCCGAGACCGCGATCTGCGGCACGAGCGCCGGCGCCGTCATGCTCCACGCGCCGGGACGCGCATTGAACGGCACGTCCGGCGGATAGGGCACCGTCGCGGCCGTGACGTAGACGGTACCGTGATCACCGGGTGCGGCCGTCAGCACCGCCGCGGCGCCTTCGCGCTGCACGAGTTGCCACTTGTCGTAGTTAAGCTGCTCGGCCGCTCGCATCTCCGGGTCCAGCTGCGCCGGTCGTCTCGGCGCCGGCGGCGGCATCGCTTCCAGCGCTCGCAGCGCCTCGTCACTCTGACGCTGCGGCGCGCGCACGACGGCGTCCACCGCACGAACGGGCGACCAGAGGACGATACGGCCGCGCAGTTTCCCGCGATACTTCTCGAGATCGGCGAGCGTCTTCACGTCGAGGATCACCGCGTCGGCGCGGACGGCGCCATTCGTGCCCGGACTCCAGGCTTTTGGGTACGCGATGAGCGGCATGAAGTCCGGAGCCGTCATCGACGCCGAAAAGCGCTCGAGCGTCCAGCCACGCCCGAACGGGCCCCACGGCTCGAGGTGCGCATTGATGAGGCCAACGGCCTTCAATCGATCGCGCGCGTACTCTTCGCCGCGAAGAAGGGCCGGCGACCCGGTCAGTCGAGGACCGACGACGTCGGCCAGGTATGAAACGGTGTCCATCAACTGGCTGCGGTTGAGTGCTTCGTCTCGGATCCTGGCGAGCGCGGCGAGGTCGAGCTGTTCGTCCGCGGGCGCGGCCGAGATGTGCGGCGTCGTGAGTACGGCTGCCAGGGCGAAGCAGATGAGGCGCATGGTCGAGAGACGACGGCGGGTGCCCGGGTGTTAACGCAAGACGCGGTCGATGTCCTCCAGCAGCGCATCAAACGAAGTCTGACGCCCCGCGGCGTAAGCCGCGGCCCACCGGTCCGGGCCAAGCCGTGCGCGAACCTCTCGCTCCGACCGCGTATGGAGGTCGTGCACCAACTTGAGGACGACCGTCGCGCCGGTGCGCTCGGTCACCTCGTCCAGGGCCCCGAGTATCCGCGCCGCCCACGCGTCGTCGGTCTTGATGATGGCGGCGGCGACAAGCGGGACCAGCGTGTAGGCGAAGGCGTACTTGTCCTGCAGATCCCTGATGTAGGTGAGGCTCTCACGCACTCGGCCGATCGCCTCATCGGCGTTGCCGCGCTGTACCGCGACGATGGCGCGAACGTACAGCGCCCATGTCCGGAACCACGGACCGGCCTGTCGAAGCACGGGCATCGCCTCGTCGAGGAGGCGTTCCGCCTGGCCGACGTCGCCGGTCGCAAGCGCCGCCGACGCCATGCCGCTCAGCGCATTCCCGCGGCCCCACTGGATCGCCAGCGACCGGAATCCTTCAACAGCGAGCGTGAACCGTTCGCGGGCCGCGCTCAGATTGCCAAGCGCGTGTTCGACGCGCGCGGTCAGATCCTGGGCTCGTACGACGGTCTCCACGTCATCGCGCGAAAGATCGAGGACGCGCGCGAGCGCGGTACGCGCGCGCCCGAGTTCTCCTTGCGTGTACCAGAGCACGGCCGCGCCCTCGAGGGCTCTCGACTCAGCCGCGGGCGAAAGATCCGGCAGGCCAAGAATCTCCTGAAACCACTGAAGGCCTTCGGCGCCATATCCCCGGATGATCCAGAAATATTTCAGTCCCCAGGCGACGTCGGACGCTTCGGCTGAGCGCCCGCGCGAGATGAGCCACCTCATCGCGCCGCGATAATTCTCGAGATCGTCACGCACGCGATCCAGCCATTCAGCCTGCGCCGGCCCGACCAGTCCTTCTGCGGCGACGGACGCCTCACCGCTGCAGTAACTCGCCAGCGCATTCAGGGCGTCGTCGCGCTCGCCCGACGCCGTGAGCTCGAGTGCTGCGTACGCTCGCACGGTTTCGAGCATTTCGAACACCGGACGCGTGGCCACTGATGTCTCAGCGCGCAGCAACAGGCTCTTGTCGATCAGGTTGGCCACCGTGGCGAGTACGTGGTCGTTCCGGGGGGACGTCGACGCACGGCCGCCGAGCACGGCCGCGGCGGCCTCAATCGAGAACCGGCCCGGCAACGCGGCGAAGCGGCGGAAGGCACACTGCTCGGCCGGGCTCAGGAGCTGATAACTCCAGGCGACGGTCGCATTCATCGTCTGTTGTCGTTGGGGGAGATCGCGCGAGCCGACCGTCGAGAGCAGGAGATCATGCCCGAGTCGGTGAAGCAGATCGTCGGCGGTCAGCACTTTGATCCACGGTGCTGCCAGTTCAAGCGCGAGCGGCAACGCGTCGAGCCGCTTGCAAATCGCTGCCACGGTCGGGCCGTTTGCGGACGTGAGGCGAAAGTCCGGTTGCACGTCGCGAACCCGTTCCACGAAAAGCCGGACGGCCGGCTCACGCGCCAGATCAGCGGGAGAGATCACATTGGCATCGGTGTCGAACGCGAGAGGTCCGACGATGTACTCGCGCTCGCCGCGCACACGGAGCGGGGCGCGGCTCGTGACCAGCAGCCGGAGCAACGGGACCGATGTCAGAAGATCCGCGATTGGCCCCGCCGCGTCCAGTACCTGCTCAAAATTGTCGAGTACCAGCAACGTGGAGTGATGCTCGCACGCGACGCGAACGCGCCTTGGCAAATCGCGGGAGGCGACATCCACGAGGCCGAAGGCCTCCGCGATCGCCGATTCGACGAACGCCGGATCTCGAATGGCCGCTAGCGGTACGAAGACCACCCGGGTGGCGCTCTCGTCCGCGATCGCTCGTGCCAGCTCGAGCGCCAGGCGCGTCTTCCCGACGCCTCCTGGCCCGATGAGCGTGATGAGACGGGCGGCCGGATCGGCGAGCCACTGGCGCAGCGTGTGTACGTCCGTCTCGCGGCCGAGCAACTCCGTCAGAGGGACGGGCAGCGAGACGCCGGTCAGCTCATCGACCGCCGTCGCCTGAGTCGGTGACCGCGCGCTTTCAAGGAACGCGTCGCGAGTCGCCCCCGTCAAGTCGAGCGCCGCGGACAGCGCACGCACGGTCTCGACGTGGGGCCGCCGGCGCTCGCCACGCTCCAACGCGCTTACGGCATGGACCGACAGCCCGGCGATTGTCGCGAGCTCCTCCTGCGTGAAGTGCGCCGCCTCGCGGAGGGACTTGAGTTGCCCGCCAAATGACCGCGGAGAGCCGGCTTTCATGGGCCCGGCTGTTCTTATCACAGGACAGGAAGCGATCACTGAACAATTCCGTCCAGAAGACGGGGGACGCTTGCGGGCTCAATTCGGCTGCCGCATCTCGAAGCCTCGCGCCGCCAGAGGATTCCGCAGCGCATCGACGATCGGGTATTTGGCCAGGTAGTAGGAGAGCGCTCGGGGGCTGATGCCCATGAGTCTGGCGGCGTCTCGTTTGCCAGACGACATTTCGAGCGCCTGGCGCAGCGTTTCTGAGGCGATCCACTCGATGTTCTCCCGCAGCTTCAGCGAGGGCACGCCAAGCGTTCGCGTGGCACGGTCCGTCTCCATCGTGACGGTGTCCCGGGTGATGGTCGGGCCGGTCGTCAGCACGACCGCGCGCTCGATCGTGTTCTCCAGCTCGCGTACGTTGCCCGGCCAGTGATGCTCCTGGAGCAAGGCCAGCACGCCCGGCTCCAGCGCATCGATGGGTTTTCCGCTCAGGTCCGCGTGCTTCTCGACGAAGTGCTCGACGAGCAGCGGAATATCCTCGAGGCGCTCGCGAAGCGGAGGTACCACGATCCGGACTACGTGAAGGCGATAGAACAGATCCTCCAGGAATCGTCCGTCGTCGATGAGCTGACGGAGGGGGCGATTCGTCGCCGCGATGACGCGAACGTCCACATGCTCCGATCGCTCCGATCCGAGCGGCTCGATTTCGCGTTCCTGCAGGACGCGCAACAGCTTCGCCTGCAGACCGACGCTCATCGTGCCGATTTCGTCGAGAAAGATGGAACCGCGGTTGGCCAGGGCGAACTTGCCCTTCTTCGGGCCCGTTGCGCCCGTGAACGCCCCTCTGACGTGACCGAAGAGCTCCGATTCCAGCAGGGTCTCGGGAATGGCGGCGCAGTTGACCTTGACGAACGGCAGGCCGCGCTGCTCGCTGCGATGGTGGACGGCGCGCGCCACCAACTCTTTGCCCGTGCCGGTTTCGCCGGTGATCAAGACCGTGCTGCGGGTCGCCGAGACCAGTTCGATGCGACGAACGACCTCGGCGACCGCACGGCTCTTGCCGACGATGCCATAGCGGGCAACGTGCTCACTGCTTACCAGCGTCACGTGATCTCCTCACCGGCTGAAGTTGACCGACTTCGCGGTACCGCAACCCACGCCCTGCACCCACATGTTCTGGACGCCGAGGATGTCATCAGCGAGATCGTGATCCGACACAATCATGTTGGCCCTGAACGACTCGTCGTTGCCGTTGCTCGCTTGATAGAAGTCGGCCGTGAGCACGATGGTGTTGTCACTGGTCAGCGCCGGCTTCAGCGCCTCGGTCTGAGCGCCGGTGCACTTGAACATCGTGCCGGTCAGCAGCGCGGCCGTATCCCATCGGACACCCTCGCCGGCGAGGCATGGACCGGGAGTGTTTGGATTGAGGCTCGTGCTCAGCGGTCCCTGCAGCACCGACTCGATGCACCCAAAGCCTCCACCCGCAGAGGAGAGACTCGCCGTGCGGTCGTACGAGCCGCCGCCGGTCAGGGACACGACGCCTGTCGGGAAACCGCTCACCGTGCCGTTGAAGCCGAACCCCACTCGCGTGTGTTCCTTGGCCGATTGCGGCGAGGCGGACGACGTGGATGTCGAAACGCCTGCGGGCGATGACGGACTCGACGGGGAAGACGTTTGACCACAGCCAACGACGAACAACGAACCAATGAGGCCGACGAGAATGAATGTTGCGTTCTTCATGACTGCTTGACCTTCTCCTTCATTTGGGACGACCGGTTGCGTTGCGGAAATGCCGACGCTTCCTCCGCCCAGTCCCCGTGCTCTTCTTTCTGTTCCAGTCCGAGGACCTGCCGCAGTCCCCGCTCGAGGGTGGGATACCGGAAGCGGAATCCGATCCCGCGCAATCGAATGTTCGAGAACACGGCGTCGGCCCGGACGTCGTCGGCCAGGACGGATCCGACGAACAGTCGGGCGGCCGCCGCGGGCACGCGCCAGACGCGCAGGGCACGGTTCGCCAGACGGGCGAACGTTTCTGCGAATTCGTCCATCCGGATCGGCTCGCCGTCCACGACGAAATACCGGCCGCCGGCTTCACCATGCTCGGCGAGATGCACGAGCGCGCGAGCGCAGTCGTGGACGTGAATGGGAGACACCCACGGCCCCGCCTTCCCGATCTGCAGCAGCCGGCGGCCTGCCATGATCGGATCGATGACGCGCTCGCGAAACCACGCGCCATCGCCGTAGATCCACCCGGGAAACGCCGTGACGATCGGCAGTCCGGCGACGGCGTACCCGTCGACCCGGTTGAGCGCCGGCATCAGGTAGCGTCCCCAGGTGGTCGGCCGCAGGGGCTCGTCCTCGTTGATCGGACGCTGGCCGATAGCTCCGTAACAGTTCACGTCGGCGACGTACACCGTCCGGCGCGTCGCGCCGGCGGCCACCGCGTCGAACAGGTGCGTATCCATCAACGCGCCCGCTCGTGCGATCGCTTCGGCGCGTTTTCGGGTCAGGCGTTGTCCGGGCTGCGGGCGCGGCGGAAGATGGAAGACCCAGTCCGCTGCTACTTCGTCCTGCCACTGCCCGGGATTGAGCAGGTCGCCCATGACCGGAACCGCTCCGGCCCGCCGCAGTTCCTGCGCGCCCTCCACCGACTCAGTGAGGCCCGAGACCTGGTGGCCACGGGCCAGGAGGACTCTGACCAGCTCCAGGCCCAGGAACCCGGCGGCTCCTGTGACAAATGTCGTCGCTTTGGCTGGCCCGGCCATGCAGGCCAGTGTGAAGGGCGACCGAACTGCCAGCCACTGACTATGCCCGTACACGACCCCTACAACGCTCGTACGGGGCGCTCTACGCCTCCGAACGTGGGACACGCGCGTGGCGCTCCGCCCAACGTTTCCTCAACTCCTGTTCCTGCTCGGTCTCTGGCGGCAGCGAGCGTGCGATGACTGCGACTGTCAGCACGCTCGTGAAGAACGCGACTGCGATCGCCACCACGCCGATCCACCAGCGCATGTGCCACAGCGCCGCCACGAGGCCCGTGACGGTCGACGCGACGCTCAGCGCGAGGATGCCCAGCGACCAGCCGAGCGCCATCATCGCGCGCCGCTCGTGCATCGACGCTCTGACGAGGGCCGGGGGAAAGTACGTTTCAATCCGCGGGAATCCGGCCGCCTTGAACGACTGCAACGCCAGATCGTCGAGCCCGACGTCGTTGATGTCCTTGATCAGCCTCAGCACGAACACGCCCGCGATGCTCAGCGGGAGAGCGACGGCAAACGCCGTGGTCGACGTGAGAATCGCCGCATCCACCGGGCCAACGGTGAGCAACGCCGAGATCATGACGATGCTGAAGGCGATCAGGCCGCCGAAGATCCAGCTTCCGACCTCGATGAGCCACGACGTGAGATGCCGGACCAGGCGGCCGAGCGCCGCAAAGGTGGCCGAAGAGCGGTGGTCTGCCGACACGCGTATTGAGTTTGTCGGGGGAGGCGATCTCGATTTGAGTCCGTGACCGCGTGCGCTGTCAACCGGGGAGGCGGCGGGTCAGGATGAACGAGCTGGTGCCCGTAAAGTGCCCGACGCTCGTTGATGTGCCGCTGAGGACGACGTTGTCGTCCTCGATGGCGCGACCATCCACGCGATTGTCGCCGATGGTCGCACGAAGACTCTCCCCTTGCGGAAGGAGCCCTCGGGGCGCGTCATTTGGGCACTGCACCGCCACGGTCTTCGGCGCCGCGCAGCTCGTGGCGTTCAGGACCAGCTGATCGCCGTCGATGGACCCATCGAAATCGCAGACCGCGCCAGTGTGTCCGAGGTCCATGGTCGCGGTGACATGCGACCCCGACTGCACCAGCGACGCGTTGAACTGACCAGGGAACCCGGCGATGTCGTGAAACGCCGTAGCGAGACATTCGCCGCCTTCGAAGGTCGTCAGGGTCATTTCCCCCAGCCACGCGCCGGAAAGGTCAGGCGGCGGCGTCGGACGCGCCGGCGACGAGGTGCCGCAGGCCGACCACATCAGCGTGAACGTCAAAGCAAGAGACAGGGATATCCGGCGCATGGAAGCCACTCAGCCATATAGGAGAAATGCTAGGATTTCGCGTCGGTGCAGCAGCTCACCATCACCGTCATCGTGAACGGCCAACCGCAGACACGCACGATCGAGCCGCGTCTGCTGCTCAGTGATTTTCTGCGGCAGGATCTTGGCCTGACCGGCACCCACGTCGGCTGCGAGCACGGCGTCTGCGGGGCGTGCACGATTCTGTGCGATGGGGAGCCGGCGCGGTCGTGCATCATGCTCGCAGCGCAGGCGGACGGCCACGAGATTCGCACGGTCGAGAGTCTCAGTGGTCCGAACGGCGAGCTGAACCCGCTCCAGGAGGCGTTCCGTCAGGCGCACGGACTGCAGTGCGGGTTCTGCACGCCCGGCATCCTGATGACGCTGACGGCGTTTCTGCGCGATCAGCCGAATCCTGACGAAGCCGCCATCCGCGACGCGATCTCGGCGAATCTCTGCCGATGTACGGGCTATCAGCACATCGTGCACGCCGTGCAGATCGCGACCGGCAAGCGATAAGCCATGCCTGCGCCCACCGTCGGCCGCCGCATCCGTCGCAACGAGGATGCTCGCCTGCTCACCGGCCATGCGCTCTTCGTCGATGATGTCCAGCTGCCGGGGATGCTGCACGTGGTGTTCGTGCGCAGCCAGTTCGCGCACGGGACGCTGAAGAGCGTCGACGTCAGCGCGGCACGCGCACGCGACGGCGTCGTCGCGGTGTACACGGCGGACGACCTCGGCGATTACTGCAAGCCCGGCCCGATTCTCGTCAACCCGCCGCCCATCCCGGGCCACGTCTTTCACGGCTGCACGCAGCTGCCGCTCGCGAAGGACAAGGTCCGTTTCGTGGGCGAGCCGATCGCGATGATCGTCGCGACGAGCCGCTACGTCGGTGAAGATGCCCTCGCGGACGTCGTCGTCGACATCGAGCCCATCGATGCGGTCGTCGATCTCGAGGCCGCGATGAAGCCCGGCGCGCCGCTCGTTCATCCGCACCTGTCGTCGAACGCCGCGGCGAACGTCGTGCAGCGCAAGGGTGACTATGCCGCGGCGCGCGCGAAGGCTCACGCGGTGGTCAAGCGACGGTTTCTCTACGACCGGGGCGTATCGGCAGCGATCGAGAATCGCGCCGTGGCGGTGGATTGGAATCCGCGTACAGAAGAAATGACGATCTGGGACACGACGCAGGCGCCGATCCCGATCCGCAACGGTCTGGCCCAGAGGCTGGGTCTGCTCGAGTCGCAGGTGCGCGTCATCGCGCCGTTCGTCGGCGGCGGATTCGGTCCGAAGATCATGATGTTCTACCCGGAGGAGCTGCTGCTGCCGTGGGCGGCGATGCGCCTCGGCCGGCCGCTCAAGTGGACGGAAGATCGCCAGGAGAACTTCTTCGCGACGACTCAGGAGCGGGGACAGGTGCATGAGGCGGAGATGGCGCTGTCGAAAGACGGGCGCATTCTCGGCGTCAAGGACTGGTTCCTGTGCGATACCGGCGCCTACGATCCGTACGGCCTGACGATTCCGATCAACACGCAGTGCACGCTGCTGGGCCCGTACGACATTCCGAACTACGAGACGGAGTTCACGTCGGTGTTCACGAACAAGCCGATCGTGACGCCGGTGCGCGGCGCGGGCCGGCAGCACGGGGTGTTCGTGAGCGAGCGCCTACTGGATCTCGCGGCGAAGGAACTCGGCATCGACCGCGTCGAGATCCGCAAACGCAATCTGCTCGGTCCCGATCGATTCCCGCACAACCACGAGATCATGTTTCAGGATTCTGCGCCGCTCGTGTACGACAGCGGCGACTACCTGCCGGCCCTCGAGCAGGCGGCCGAGCTGATTGGGTACGACGCGTTCGTGCGAGAGAAATCCCCGCGTGCGAAACCCGACGGCACGCGCGTTGGCGTCGGCATCGCGTGCTACGTCGAAGGCACCGGCATCGGTCCCTACGAGGGCGCGCGAGTCACGATCGAGCCGAGCGGCACGGTGCGCGTCGCGACCGGCGTCGGCACGCAGGGGCAGGGTCACTTCACGGTGCTCGCGCAGATCGTGGCCGATGCGCTCGGTGTGGCCGTCGAGGACGTGCGCGTCGTCACCGGTGACACGCGGGAATTTCACTGGGGGACCGGGACGTTCGCCAGCCGTGGCGCGGTCGTCGCCGGCAGCGCGTGTCACGCGGCAGCGATGTCGGTGCGCGGAAAGATTCTCGATCTGGGCGCCGCGAAGCTGGGCGTGTCAAAAGACGACTTGGTCATCGACGGCGGGCGTGTCGGCGTGAAGGGCGCGCCCGATCGCAGCATTGCCCTTGGCGATCTCGCCGGGATGGCCAATCCGTTGCGCGGCGCCGTGCGCCCCGGATCGGAGCCGGGCCTCGAGAGCACGGCGTACTTCGGGCCCGATCGCGGCAGCACCGCGAGCGGCGTCCACGCGATGGTCGTCGAAGTCGATCCGGAAACCGCCGCGGTGAAGATCGTGCGGTACCTCGTGGTCCACGACTGCGGGACGATCATCAATCCGCTGCTGGTCGAGGGACAGATTCATGGCGGCGTGGCGCACGGCATCGGCAACGCGTTTTTCGAAGCGCTCGTGTACGACGAGCAGGGCCAGCTGCTGAACGCGTCGTTCATGGACTACCTGCTGCCGACCGCGACGGATGTGCCGGCGATTGAAACCGCGCATCGCGAAACGCCGTCGCCGTTCAACTCGCTCGGCCTCAAGGGCGTGGGCGAGGCCGGCTGCATTCCGTCGGGCGCCGTCTTTGCGCAGGCGGTCGAGGATGCGCTGTCGGGGACCGGCGTCGAGATCTGCGAGATTCCGCTAAGTCCGAATCGACTGTTCGACCTGATCAACAAGGAGAAGACGCCGTCATGACCCTGACCGGCACCTTCACCTTCGCGGGACCGCGCGCCGTCGTGTGGACGCTGCTGCAGGATCCGGCGGTGCTCGTGAAGGTCCTGCCGGGCGCGAAGACGCTGACGAAGACCGGCGACGGTCACTTCGAAGGCGTGATGAAAGTCAGCATCGGGCCCGTCACGGCGGCCGAGTTTGCCATGAAGGTCACGCTCGTCGATCAGCAGGAGCCTTCGCACTTTGTCATGCAGATCGACGGCAAGGGCGGCGTCGGACACGTGCGCGGCTCGGCCACGGTCGATCTGGCCGACGATCCCGCCGGCACGCGACTGACGTATACGTCCGACGCCCTGGTCGGCGGCCGAATCGCGGCCGTCGGTCAGCGGCTGATCGAGTCCGTCGCGAAGATGATGACCGCGAACGCGCTCGATGCGCTCAATCGAGAAGTGCAGGCGCGAAGCGCGCCATCGCCTGGAGCGGCGTCATGAAGCCGGCGCCGTTCGAGTATCACCAGGCGCGATCGCTGCCGGAGGCGCTCACGCTGCTCGCCGAACACGCGGGTGACGCCAAACCGCTTGCGGGCGGGCAGAGCCTGATTCCCGCGATGAACTTTCGCCTGGCAGCGCCCGCGGTGCTCGTCGATCTCAATGGTGTTGGTGAGCTCGCGTACATCAAGGATGCAGGGGATGGCTTGCGCGTAGGCGCGATGACTCGTCACGTCCAGGTCGAGCGAAGCCCGGTCATCGCGTCACGCGCGCCGCTGCTGGCCGAAGCGATGCCGTTCGTTGCGCACGTCGCGATTCGGACGCGAGGCACGATCGGTGGCAGTCTTGCGCACGCGGACCCTGCGGCCGAGCTGCCCGCGCTGATGCTCGCGATGAACGCGCGATTCCGCGCGCAGAATCGCGAACGCTCTCGCGAAATCGCGGCGACGGAGTTTTTCACGGGTTTGTTTTCGACGTCGCTCGAGCCGGGCGAGCTACTGACGGAGATTGCGATTCCGGCGCCGGCGGGCCACGCGTGCGGCTCGGCGTTTCTCGAGTTCTCCCGTCGCCGCGGCGACTTCGCGCTCGCGGGTGTTGCCGTGACCGTCGCCATCGACGCGCAAGGGACGTGCACAGACGTGCGCATCGCCCTGTTCGGCGTCGGCGATCGCCCGTTGCTCGCGAGCCGGGCGGCCGCGTCGCTCGTCGGCCAGAAGCCGGGCGCCGAAGCCATCCGCGCCGCCGCGCACACGGCCGCGACCGACGAAATCGATCCGTCCAATGACATTCACGCGTCGAGCCGCTATCGTCGCCAATTGGCGGATGTGCTGACGCGCCGCGCGCTCGAGCGCGCCTTCGATCGAGCCAAAGACATGGCCAACCCGAGGTAGACATGAAGATTTATGACCTGTCCCAGCCGCTGAACCAGGAGGTGTCCTTCTGGCCGTACTACCCGCCGTTCGAAGTGAAGTACATCAAGCGCAAAGCCGAGCACGGCGTCAACGCGCAGTACATCCAGACGTCCAACCACATGGGCACGCACCTGGACGCGCCGCGCCACTTCGTCACCGGTGGCATGACGATCGACGAGATTCCGGTCGACTGGCTGTGCGGACCCGGCGTCATCGTCAATCTCTCGGACGAGATGGACGAGCTCGGCATCTACACGCCGAAGATGATCGAGGACCGCGTCGAGGTGAAGAAAGGCGACCTGCTGTTCCTGCACACGGGCTGGGAAAAGCACGCGCAATTCGGCAGCGAGCCGGACGAGGAGAAATACATTCATCGCCATCCGGGCGCGCACCCCGACATGGTGCCGTGGCTGCTCAAGAAGGAGATTCACATCTGGGGGGTGGATTGCATCTCGACGGACCATCCGATGAACCTGCCGATCGGCCGGTTCCTCGGCAAAGGCATGCACGGCCACTGCGATCGCGTGCGCAAGCAGGCGGAAGAGAAGTTCGGCGGGCCGGCAGGCGTCGCGAAGCTCTTTCCGGATTCCGCGTATCAGCTGACGCACAACGCGCTGTTCCCGAAGAACTGCATGCACATCGAGAATCTGGGTGGCGACATCAACGCACGCGCGTTGCAAAACAAGCGGCTGATCCTTGGCTGTTTCCCGTGGAAATTCAGAGGCGGCGAAGCAGCGTTCTGTCGCGCCGTGGCGTTCACCGGCGACTGGAAGGCGTGAGCGATCTCACCGGCCGATCGGCGTCCGAGCTTCGGCGGCTGATCGCCGCGAAAGAGATCGCCGCGCGCGACGTCGTCTCGTCGTGTCTCGCGCGCTGCGATCGCCTCAACGCTACGCTCAACGCCATCGTCACATTCAATCCCCGGGCGATTGACGACGCGGAGGCGATCGATCGACGCATCGCGCGCGGTGACGAGGTCGGGCCGCTGGCGGGCCTACCGGTCGGCATCAAGGACGTCACACCCGTGGCGGGTCTGCGGACGACGTTCGGGTCGACGATCTACGCGGACCACGTGCCCGCGGAGGACGCGCTGGTGGTGGCCCGTCTGCGCGCGGCCGGCGCGGTGATTCTCGGCAAGACCAACTGTCCGGAATTCGCGGCCGGCGGAAATACCTTCAACGAAGTGTTCGGCCGCACCCCCAATCCGTGGGATCTGTCGAAGAGCGCCGGCGGATCGACCGGCGGCGGCGCGGCCGCGCTGGCGAGCGGGATGATCGCGCTCGCGGAGGGGACCGATCTCGGCGGATCGCTGCGCATTCCCGCGTCGTTCTGCGGCGTCGTCGGTCTTCGGCCGTCGCCGGGTCTCGTGCCCACGCATCCGATCGACTGGGTCTGGGACACTCACCAGGTGACCGGGCCGATGGCGCGAACGGCCGAGGATGTCGCGCTGATGCTGCAGGCGGTCGCGGGCCCGAGCGATCTGTCGCCGATCGCGCAGCCGGCGGCCGGACGCGATTTCGTCGGTGCCGTTCGCGCGGGCGCCCGGCGCGGACTGCGCCTGGCGTACTGTCCCGACATCGCCGGCATCGGCGTCGATCCGACGATCGAGCGCGTGTGTCGAACGGCGGCGGAGTCGCTCGCCGACGCGGGTGCGCACGTCGAAGAGATTGATCTCGATCTCTCAGCGGGCCGCCGCGCGTTCCTCGCGCTTCGCGGCCTGTGGTTTGTCGCGCAGATGTTTCCGCGCCTCGACCAGCAGCATCGATTCGGAAAGAACGTCGCGGGCAACGTGAAGTCGGGATTGGGCGCGACGACGACGGAACTGGCAGAAGCGGAGGCGTATCGCGGCCAGCTGTGGCACCAGTTCCGCGAGCTGTTCACGCGCTTCGATCACCTGCTCACGCCGTGCATGGCGGTGCCGCCGTTTCCGGTGGAGCAGAACTACCCGGATTCGATCGCGGGCCGGCCGATGGAAACGTACGTGGACTGGCTCGCGCCGACGTTCGTGCTCAGCCTGACGGGTCTGCCCATCGCGTCGGTGCCGTGCGGCCTCGATCATGGCGATACGGGCATGCCGGTCGGGTTGCAGATCGTGGGCCGGCCGCAGGGCGAAGAAGCGGTGCTGGCGCTCGCCGCCGAAGTGCAGAAGCGCCATCCGTTGAAGCTGCCGGAATGACGCTGCAGGAACTCTTCGCGCCAACCTTCCGCTCGCGCGCGGACGTCGCGGCGCTCGAATTCGGCGACGCGAGCTACACCTTCGGAGATCTCGATCGCCGGAGCGGTCTCGTCGCGCAGTTCCTGCTTGCGAAAGGCTTTCGCGCGGGCGATCGCCTCGGCGTCTACCTCGCCAACCGCGTCGAGTTCATCGATCTCTTTCTTGCGTGCGTTAAGACCGGCATCATCTTTCTGCCGATCAACATCCTGTATCGCGAGCGCGAGGTCTCGCACATCGCGTCTGACGCCGAACCGAGAGCGATCGTCGGGGCGGGACCGGTTCCAGGCGTGGCGTCGTTTCTTGACGTCGCCGATATCGCGCGAGCGGCGTCAGCGACTTCTCCCGTACCCGCTATCGCCACGGCACCGATCGAGCCTTCAACGCCACTAGCCCTGGTGTACACGAGCGGCACCACAGGCACCGCCAAAGGCGCCATCCTCACGCACGGAAACTTCAGCGCCAACACCGCGAACCTGCTCGAGGCCTGGCGCTTCGCGAGCGACGATCGCCTGCTCCTGCCGCTGCCGCTCTTTCACGTGCACGGACTGGGCAATGGCGTCTGCTGCTGGCTCGCGTCCGGCTGTCGCATGCGTCTGCTCGAGCGCTTCGAGGCAGACAAGGCCGCCGGCGAATTCCTGTCCTTCACGCCGACCGTGCTTTTCGCTGTTCCGACGGTCTATATCCGTTTGCTGAATCTGCCCACCGCAACCGCGCGCGAGATTGGCAAGACGATGCGTCTCTTCGTCTCCGGATCGGCGCCGCTGCCCGCGCACGTCCACGACGCGTTTCGCGCCGCCTACGGTCATTCGATCCTCGAGCGCTACGGCATGACCGAGACGATGATGAATTGCAGCAATCCGTATGGCGAGGAGCGGCGTCCTGGTACCGTCGGATTCCCGCTGCCCGGCGTCAGCGTTCGCATCGTGACATCCGGCAGCGACACGCCGCACGTGGAGCAGGTGCCGGTCGACGAGACTGGCGACGTGTGGGTGAAAGGCGCGAACGTCTTTCCGGGCTACTGGCGCCGCGACGAGGCGACCCGCGCGGCGTTCGTGGATGGCTGGTTCAAGACCGGCGACATCGGCGTGCGATCTGCGGACGGCTACATTTCGCTTCGCGGACGCGCCACCGATCTCATCATCTCGGGCGGTTTCAATATCTATCCGCGCGAGATCGAAGAGGTCATTCTCGATTCGGCCGGCGTGCGCGAGGCCGTCGTCGTCGGCGTGCCTGACCCGGTGCGCGGCGAAGTCCCGGTCGCCTACCTGGCGACAGGTGATGGCTACGACGAAGCGGCACTCCGGGAGCATCTGAAGAAGACGCTCGCGTCGTTCAAGATGCCGCGCGCGTTCGTGAGAATCGACAAGCTCCCGCGAACGGCGCTCGGCAAAGTGCAGAAGCACCTGTTGCCGGCGTGGAAGGATTCGGCCTGACGGGTTGTGCTAAGTTCCTACTCGCTCACGAGGACCTGGCATGCGAACGACACTGATTTTCGGCCTGACGCTGGCGTTGGCCGCCGCTGTCGGCGCGGGCGTGGACCGCGCCGCTCAGCCGGCGAGGCCTCAGGGTCCCTGTGACGTCTACGCCGCAGCCGCCGCGCCGTGCGTCGCCGCTCACAGTACGACGCGCGCGCTCTACGCGAGCTACAACGGTCCCCTCTATCAAGTCCTTCGTCAGTCCGACGGCAAGACGCTCGACATCGGCGTCGTCGCCTCGACGTCTGCGGATGCGGGCGGGTACGCGAACGCCGCGGCGCAGGACGCATTCTGCGCGAACACGTATTGCTGGATCGCGACCATCTACGATCAATCCGGCAAGCACAACGATCTGACGCAGGCGCCGCGCGGCGGATTCAGCGGGCCGGCGATGGGCGGGTTCAACAACCTGCCGATCGCGGACATGGCGCCGGTCACGATCATGGGTCACAAAGTGTACGGCGTCTTCATCGAGCCGGGCATGGGCCTCCGCATCGACGATCCGAAAGGCACGGCCGTCGACGATCAAGCCGAGGGTCAGTACTGGGTGATCAACGGCCTGCACTTCAACTCCGGCTGCTGTTTCGACTACGGCAACGCGGAAACCGACAGTCGCGACGACGGCAACGGGACGATGGAGACGACGTACTACGGCAACGCGGGCGCGTGGTACCACGGGCCGCCTCCAGGGCCGTGGGTGATGACCGATCAGGAGAACAACCTCGTCGGCTGCGTGAACAGCGATTTATCGAAGGGCTGCCCGAACCTGCCGAGCATCACGTGGCGATTTGTGACGGCAATGGCGAAAGGCGAGCCGCACCACTGGACGTCGCTCGGCGGCAACGCGCAGCAGGGCGCGCTGCAGGTGATGTTCGACGGACCGCGCGTCAACGCGTCGTATGACCCGATGCGCAAGCAGGGCGCCATCCTGCTCGGCAATGGCGGCGACAACAGCAACGGATCGCAGGGCACGTTCTACGAAGGCGCCATGACGGCCGCGGGAACGTTTCCGAACGACGCGACCGACCAGTTGATTCAGGCGAACGTCGTCGCGGCCAGGTACGCATCGGCAGCAGTGAGCATCCAGTCCGCCTCGGCCGACATGCCGACTGGGCTGCTGACTTTCCTGCCTGGCACGACGCGGGACGTCAAAGTCACCTTCACCAACACCACAGGTGCGGTCGTGACCGGCCTTCAGCTGGGCGTCAGCGTCCCAGCGGGCTGGGCGGCGGCGCACGTCCCTGATTCTGGCGGCAATCTCGACTCTCGGAGTCAACTCCAGCCCGATCAGACGGCGGCCGAAATCGTCGCGGTGAGATCAGCGTCGGCGCCCTTCAATGGCGATCTCGTCGCTCGGGCTCAGTGGACGGATGCGGCCGGTACCAAACACAGCGACACTGCCGTCGCGAAAGTCCGCAACGTCGGCCCGATCAAGATCAACGAGTTCCAAATCGGATCGGGCGCGCCGGCGAACCCGACCAACGCGTTCATCGAGCTCTACAACGCGGGGACGGCCGCGGTCGACGTTTCCAACTGGACGGTTGTAGCGCACGCGATTCAGCAGCCAATCTTCTCGCGCATCAAGCTTCAACCGCGGACGACGCTGGCGCCGGGTGCGTTCTATCTGTTCGGCCTCGCGAATTCAGGTCTCGCCGCCCAGGCGCATCGCGGCGACACGACGATTCATGTCCGCAGCACGACGGGGATGAATGCCGGCGATGACATCCAGGTGGACGCTGAGCACCACAGAATCGTCAACGTCGGCACGCCGGCAGCGAACAGCACGACGCTGTGGCAGCCGCTGCCCGACGGTCCGGTGATCACGATTCCCGTGGGCTCGACGAACGTGCCGGTCACGAGCATTGCGGGTTTTGTCGTCGGCGAAAAGATCGCGCTCGGCTACGGTGCGACGTATCCCGTCGTCGCGAGCGCGATCGAGAAATACGAAATCGCGACCGTGACTGCGATCGGCAAGCCGGGCACGCAGAGTCGCCTGGCCGCGGCGGCCCCGGCCGGCACCAGCAATCTGAAGGTGCTGAACCTCGACAACATCTCGGTCGGCGACAAGATTCGCCTCGACATCGCGAGCGTGGGTCACGGGATCGAAACAGTCACGGTCACCGAGGTCGGCACGGCGGGTCCGAACGGGACGGGCCTGACGATTGCAGAAAAGCTGAAGTTCGATCACGCGAGCAACATGCCGTTCAGCGATCGCGGCACCGGGATCAGCTTCTCGCCGGCGACGACGGTTGCCCACTCGAGCAACGAGCCGGTGCAGGCGCTCGGGACCGGAATCACGATCGACAAGCCGTTGACCGATGATCATGCGATCGACGCGGTCGTGCGCGATCCGAAGGTCACAACGGCCGGCTACCAGAACGCCAGGGAGCCCGACGTGTGGTTCGGCGGTCCCGCGTTTTCAGGCAACGCTGGAAGCATCGTCCTCCGCGACGCCGCTGGGCTCGTGGTCGACAGCCTGAACTACGGCGGTCTCGTCGATCCGTGGCTTGCCGAGGGATATCAGGGAACCTCGGGCGAGGGGCAGAGCGGGTGCCGCGCGCCGTCGCCGACGACGGGCGGCCGGGGCGGGGGAGCGCCCGCACCCGGTTTCAATCGCAGCGCGGGCCGTTTTCCCGACGGTGCCGACACGGACAGCAACTGCACGGACTTCCTGACGCAGGTGGCGACGACGCTTCCGGCCGCGGCGACCGTTGGCGCGACGAACATCAAGGTCGCGAGCATCGCGAACTTCGCACCGGGGCAGCCGATCGTTATTGATACGGGCGCCGACAGCGAGGCGGCCGTGATCGCCACGGTCGGTACGCCGGGCGCGACGATGACGGGCGCCGCGGCGGCGAAGGGCGCGACCGTCTTGACGGTCGAGGGCATCGCCGGTTTCGCGCCGGGCCAGGCGATCACGATCGACAGCGGCGCGAACGCCGAGACGGCGACGGTCGCGTCGAGCACCGGCGGCCGAGGCGGCGGTCGCGGTGGCGCGCCAACGCCGGCGACGATCACGATCGCCTCACCGCTCGCGAATGCGCACGCGGCGGGCGTCGAGGTCGCCGGCACCGGAATCACGCTTGGTGCGCCGTTGGCTCGCGCGCACGCGATCGGCGCGCAGGTCGTGACGAATGTGCCGACGCCGGGCGCGCCCAACAAGTATCGCCGCTAGCCTGGCTCGACCGGACGCGGCGCTCCGGCTCTAGTCGACCGGTTCCCGCCGGTAAGCGGAGGCGCGGCCCGATTGTCGTTGGATGCGCTCGTTCGTTGTCGCCTGGTTCTGCGCCGTCGGTCGCAGCCACAGGACGGATCGTCCCGCCACCGCGCTTGGTGACTCGGCGGGCTGCGTGGGCTCATCGGCCGCGTCAGGGGTCGCGGCGGTCGGCAGCGCCTGGATCAGCGCGTCCACCACGGCAGGATCGAAGTCGAAACCGCGGCAATCCCAGATCTCCGCAAGGGCCTGGCTCGACGATCGCGCGGGTCGGTACGCGCGCGCGGTCGTGATCGCGTCGTACGCATCGGCACAATGGACGATGCGCGCGAGGAGCGGCGTCTCCTCGCCCCGAAGGCCGTGTGGATAGCCCGTGCCGTCAAGGCGCTCGTGGTGCAGCTCGACGATTGGCAGATGCGCCGCCAATGACGGCACCATCTTCAGAATGCGCGCGCCGAGGATCGGATGCGCCTTGATCAGTCCAAATTCGTCGTCGGTCAATCGCCCGGGTTTGCGCAGCAGGTCGTCTGAGAGACCGACTTTGCCGATGTCGTGGAGCAACGCGCCCAACCGCAGCGTATCGAGATCGGTCGCCTCCAATCCCATCTGCCGCCCGATGCGCACCGCCAATGTCGCCACGCGCTCGGAGTGGCCGGCCGTGTAGGGATCGCGCGCGTCGAGCATCATGGCCAGCGCGCGGATCGAACCGATGTACGCCTCCTGGGCATCCGCTCGCGCGGTGGCCAGCGACGACAGCAGCGCGTTGAACGTGTGCACCAGCCCGTCGACTTCCTGACTCGTGCCGTTGGGCACCAGTTGGACGTCGAATTCGCCGCGCGACGCCTGCGCCATCGATGCCGATAGGCGGTCGATGGGCGTCGACAGTGTGCGGGCCAGCCAGAAGCTCGCCACCGCCGCCAGCACCATCGCGCCGAGTCCGATCGACCCCATCACCTGAAGCGCCGTCGTCGTCGCTCGCGCCGATGCCGCGTCGATGGAGGCCAGTGCGTAGTACGCGGTGTCCCCAATTTCGAAGAACTTCGAGAACGCGTACTGTTCTCCCTGCAGCAGGATGACGCCTTCTGTCTGGCGGGCGCCCAGGCTGTCGAGTCCGGCTTGCGATTGCTGAGGCAGCGTGCTCGCGACGACGCGGCCGCCGACGACGATGGCGGTCTCGGCTCGTGTCAGTCGCTGGAGCTCCAGCGCGTATTTCTGGTCCAGGCTGCTGGCGAGATACAGGCGGCCTACGGTCGCGCCGGCCAGTTTCAACGGCGCGACGGCGACGCGAAACACGCCGCCGGGCACTTTGACGACGCCATCGCTGCCGGTCCCGTTCCCCGCAACCCCGTGCACTTCGACCTCGCGTCCGACCGGCCAGGCCCATCCGAACGTGCCGGCGGTCGCCAGCGTGACGTTGCGCGGGTCGACCAGCGCCACGACATCCGAGTCGGTCTGTGCCGCGATCTGTTGAACCTGCCGCTGAATGCCGCCGGCCCACTCGCGCTGGTCCTGAGGAGACGAGGATCGAATCAAGGGCACGCGATAACCATCAACGGCCGCGCGGACCTCCGCGGCGCCGGCCAGCGTCGTCACGCGGTCCTGCATCTCGCGCTGATGATTCCGCTCCACGAGCGAAAAAAGATCCTGGGTGGACGCCAGGTTCGACACGACCCAGCTGCGCACGCGATCGCGGACCTCCAGCGTCATCACGATGAACGTGATCGCGAGGACGGTCGCCACCGTCGCGAACGTCGTGGCGAGCGTGCGCCACACGAGCCGCGGGGGAGTCCGTGGTCGGGACGAGATGACGCCTTTCACTCTCGCAGGCGCTCGTTACAGTTTTGTCGACGGAAGCTCTGTTGGAGCGCCGGCCAGACAGTTGGAGCAAAATCGAGGCCATCGCACGCCCACGCGCACGGCGCGGCGCGCACGATCTACGATGGCACCGTGAGCTCCGACCCGCAGGCCATCCGCGAGCGCTTCTCGTCCGCCCTCGACGCGCTGGTGGACCACGTGAAGAAGGATCGCTCGATCCTGGCCGTGATGCTCTGCGGCAGCCTCTCCCACGACGTCGTGTGGGAGAAATCCGACATTGACTTGATGCTCGTCACGGTGGACGACAAGGACATCAAGACGTCCGACCTGCCGCTGTATGCCGACGGCGTCAACGTGCACGCGGTGCTCGTGCCGCGGGCGGAATTCCGCAAGATGGTGGAGGGGTCGCTGCAGCACTCCTTCATCCACTCGTTCCTGTCGAAAGGACGCCTGCTCTACACGCACGACGAGACGGTCGCGACGCTCTGCGAGCGGCTCAAGGACGTCGGGCGGCGTGACACCGAGCTGCAGTTGTTTCGAGCGGCGGCCGCCGCCTTGCCGCACGTCGACAAGGCGCGGAAGTGGTTCGTCACGCGTCGCGACCTCGACTACAGCGCGCTCTGGATCCTCTACGCGGCGACGCCGCTGGCGCAGATCGAGGTGATCTCGTGCCGCTTGGTGCCGGACCGCGAAGTGATTCCGCAGGCGGCGACGCTCAATCCGGCGTTCTTCAAGATCATCTACAGCGGCATGCTGAACACGAAGAAGACCCCGGAGGCCGTGAGCGCCGCGCTTGACGCGATCGACGCGTACCTGCGCGAGCGAGGGCCGGCGCTGTTTCGGCCGGTGCTCGACCACCTGCGCGACGTCGGCGAAGCCCGGTCGTCCAGGGATCTCGACGACCACTTCGCACGGCACATGAATCTCAGCCACGTGACGTCGGTGTGTGAGTACCTCGCGGACCTGGGACTGCTCGGCAAGGCCTCGGCGCCGGTCAAGCTCACGCGACGCAGCAATGTCGAGGTGCAGGAGCTGGCGTTCTACTACATCGGCGAAACGACCTCGGGGGTCATTTCGGCCAAGAAGGGAAACCGCAGTTGACATCTGGGGCCGTTGCGCGGAAGACGATCGCCGTCCAGGGCGCGCGCGTGCACAACCTCAAGAACATCTCCGTCGAGCTCCCTCGCGATGCGCTGATCGTCATCACCGGCCTGTCCGGATCGGGCAAGTCGAGCCTGGCGTTCGACACGATCTACGCCGAAGGGCAGCGACGCTACATGGAATCGCTGTCGAGCTACGCGAAGCGATTCGTCGCGCAGGTGGCCAAGCCCGACGTGGACTTCGTGTTCGGTCTCTCGCCGGTGATTTCGATCGAGCAGAAGACCACAGGAAACAACCCGCGGTCGACGGTAGGGACGATGACGGATGTCGCGAGCTACTTGAATTTGCTCTTCGCGACCATTGGACACGCGCATTGCCCACGGACCGGCGAGCCCACGCCCAGCCGCTCGGCCAGTCAGATTCTCGAGGCGATTCTGTCGCTGCCGGAAGGCACGGAAGTCGAGCTGCGCGCGCCGGTGTTTCCCATCTACGGCGAGGCCATCGACGTGCTCTACGCGGAGCTGCGCAAGAAGGGCGTGCGACGCGTGATCGTCGACGGCGAGATCGTCGATCTGGCCGACCGAGACGAGCCGGAGGCCAATGCCGACCAGGAGTCAAATGATGACGCGCCCACGTCAGCGCAGATGGACGCCATCGTCGACCGCTTCATCGTCGGCCGGAAGCACGAGAAGGCGATCAAGGCGGGCATCGCGGCGACGTTGCTGATTGGCGACGGGTTGATGCAGGTCGAGGTGGGTCCGCCTTCGCATAAAGCTTCGGCGGACAGGTCCGCTGTCGATCGCTTCTACAAAGACACGTGCAGCGCGACGCATCATCTCGTGTACGGCGACATCGGGCCCGCGTTCTTTCAGTTCAACAACCCCGAAAGCGCGTGCCGCACGTGCGGCGGCCTCGGCGTCGACAAGCTCACGCATCCCGACCTGCTCATCCCGGATCCCGACCGCAGCATTCTCGGCGGTTGCTTCGTGCGCGAGGCGTTCAAGTACAACCCGGACACGTGGGACGGCCGGCTGATGTTCAGCCTGTCGCAAT
This sequence comes from Vicinamibacterales bacterium, assembly GCA_035279905.1. GTDB lineage: Bacteria > Acidobacteriota > Vicinamibacteria > Vicinamibacterales > SCN-69-37 > DATEGZ01. The sequence continues at coordinate 14,354 of DATEGZ010000318.1, read as the reverse complement.
TGTTGAACTTCCCGCTCGACTCGCCGTGGAAACTGCTGCCGGAGCCGGCTCGCGAGGCGATCCTCTACGGCCTCGGTCCCACCAAGATCAAATTGATGTCGCCGCCGGACGCGAAGGTGCTTCGCAGCGGTCCGGACGGGCGCGAGGTCGGATTCCATGGGATCGCGCGGCGGATCGAGCGGTACTACCGCCACTACCGCCAGCGCGGTGAGGCGAATTCGCGCGTGGAGGAGTGGCTCGACAAAGTGATGGTGGAGCGCGCGTGTCCCGAGTGCCAGGGCGCGCGCGTGCGGGCCACGCGCCTGCTGTTCCGCATCAACGGCCGCAACCTGCACGAGCTGGGCCAGCTGCATTTCGACGAACTGCAGCGCTTTCTTGCCGCCGTGAAGACCACCGGGCGCGGCGCGGATGCGGGCCGCCAGGTGCTGAACGACATCCGCAGCCGCCTGGATCTTCTGCTCGGCATCGGGCTCGACTACCTCAGCTTCAACCGGCGATCGAGCACGTTGTCCGGCGGCGAGTCGCAGCGGATCCGCCTGTCGTCGCAGATCGGCTCGGGCCTGATGGGCATGCTCTACGTGCTCGACGAGCCGAGCATCGGGCTGCATCCGAAAGACAACGTCAAGATGATCGCGACGATCAAGCGGCTTCGCGACATCGGCAACACCGTGATCGTCGTCGAACACGACGAAGACACGATTCGCGCGGCCGATCACCTCGTCGAGATGGGGCCCGGTCCCGGGGTGCACGGCGGCCGCGTGGTGGCGCAGGGGAAGATTGGTGACCTCCTCAAGTGCAAGGCCTCGCCAACAGGCCAGTTTCTCTCGGGCGCGCGCTCGATTGCGATGCCGGCGAAGCGTCGGAAGGGCAACGGCAAGTCGCTCGTCATTCGCGGAGCGCGCGAAAACAACCTCAAGTCTCTGACCGTGACGATCCCGCTCGGGCAGATGGTGGCGGTGACGGGCGCGTCCGGCTCGGGCAAGAGCACGCTCGTCGCGGACATTCTGTACAAGGCGCTCTGGAAGCGGCTCGTCGACACGCGAACGCTGCCTGGCGACCACGACGGCATCGACGGCGTCGAGCACGTGCACAAGGTCGTGAGCATCGACCAGTCCCCAATCGGCCGCAACAGCCGGTCGAATCCGGCGACGTACGTCGGGTTCTACGACGCGATTCGGGATCTCTTTGCCGCGACGCCGCTCTCGGTCGAGCGCGACTACAAGCCGGGTCGCTTCAGCTTCAACGTCAAAGGCGGACGCTGTGAGGAGTGCCAGGGCGAGGGCGTGATCACGACGCAGCTGTACTTCATGCCGGACGTCGAGGTGACATGCGGCGCGTGCAAGGGCGCTCGCTTCAACAGCGAGACGCTCGAGGTCACGCTCCGTGGCCCTTCGACAAGCTCAGGCCAGGGAAAAACGATCGACGACATTCTGAATATGTCGGTCGAAGAAGGCGTCACGTTCTTCGCGAAGGAGCCGTCGATCGGCCGCAAGATCCAGGTGCTCGCCGATCTCGGCCTCGGCTATCTGACGCTCGGGCAGTCGGCGACGACTCTCTCAGGCGGCGAGGCGCAGCGGATCAAGATCGCGACGGAACTCTCGACGCTCCAACGCGCGAAGCACACCGTCTACATCCTCGACGAGCCGACGACCGGACTGCACCTGGCGGACATCGAACGTCTCCTCGAGTCGCTGAACAAGCTCGTCGACGCCGGTCACACCGTGCTGCTCATCGAGCACCATCTCGACGTGATCAAAACCGCGGACCACGTGATCGACCTCGGGCCCGACGGCGGCCACGCCGGCGGGGAAGTCGTCGCGACCGGGACACCGGAAGCGATCGCGCGCTCGAAGGCGTCGCATACCGGCCGATTTCTCAAGGCGCATCTGTCTGGGTAGTTGGTATGGTTTAAAGCATATGATCTATACTCGTTCATATGCGAACCACGCTGATTCTCCCGGACACCCTCGTCGATGCTGCGCGAGAGACCCTCGGCTTCACGTCGAAGACCGACACCGTCGTCTACGCGCTGCGCGAGGTGGTCCGGCGAGGCCGCCGCGACGAGCTCACGCAGCTCCTGGATCGCGTGACGTTCGAATTCGACCCGGCGGAGATTCGCAAGAAAGATCGGCGGCGCAGTGGTCGTCGTTGACACATCGATCTGGATCGAAGCGCAGCGGCGGCCGACGGGTAAGACGAGGGCGACTCTGAGGCGATTGCTCGACGCCGACGAGGTCGCGCTGGCGCTGCCGGTTCAGCTCGAGCTGCTGGCCGGCGTGTCGCGCCGCGATCGTGCGGCGTTGACGCGTGGGCTCTCCGCACTTCCACTGCTGCGCCCTTCCGACGACGCGTGGGCGCTCGTCGAGCGGTGGGTGCCGGCAGCGGCAGCCAGGGGATTCAGATTCGGCCTGGCGGACTGGCTCATCACCGCGTTGGCCGACGAGATCGATGCCCTGATCTGGTCGCTCGACGAGGATTTCACGCAACTCGAGAAGCTGAAGATGGCTCGGCTCTACTCGTTAGCGTGATTTCATCGCCACGAGCCCGAAGACGACAAAGGCCGCACCCAGCCCGCCGCAAACGAGCGCGATCGGCACGTAGCTGTCCTGCACCTCGAAGCTCGTGAGCTCGTCCTTGACGTTGACATCCGTTCGGCCCGGCTCGGTCGCTCCCTTCACGATCGCCACGACCTGATCGGCGTACGAGCTGCTCTGATCGCCGCCAAGTGTCGCGACGTCTCGGTTGTCGCGCGTGTGCAGCATCAACGTGTCGTTCGATGAAGTCGTCTGCGCGTTGGATCCGCGACCGCTCCGGTACGTCTGCTGTGAGGTCGTCGACGTGCGGACCCACGCGTCAACCACATCGGTTACGACAAGTTGCTCGACCGTGACGAAGCCCAGCAGCCGCGATCGCGCGACGCGGCAGTCCACACGATCGCCGTTGCGGCGGCAGGCGAGCGAGTCCGCGCCGGCCATGTAGCACGCCAGCATGACGAGCAGCAGGCCGACACCGGCGAAGACTCTGGGCGCGGACTCGCCCGCGACAAAGGACCTCACGCGGCGTGACCCCGGCTAGTAGTCGTGTCTCGCCCGCTGCGTGGCGTCGTCCACGACCTCCATGCCCTGATCCGCCAGATCGCTGACTGCATCGGATACGTCTGCGGCCGTCGCGGTCGCCTTGTCATAGAGCTTCATTCCGCGCCGGCGAAGTCCGTCGGCGGATTTCGCCAGGTCACGCCTGGTTGCCGAGCCGGGCTGCGGCGCGAACAACAGGCCAAGCGCTGCCCCAACCGCCGCGCCGCAGATTAGCGCGATCGTGAAACCGTTTCCATTGCCGTTCGTCATGGTCATCACCTCGTGCCCAGCACCCGTCTGCCGATCCAACGTGACTACGCCGCGCGACGACGTAGAAGGGTCAATGCGAGGCCCGAACCCAACGCCACCACGCCGACCAGCGCCAACAGTGGAGCCGAGCTCGCGGTGTGCGGCAACTCCTTCGGCTGGGTCGCTGGAGCTGGCGCGGTCACCGGGGCCGGTGTGCGAGGCGTCGCCACGGTCGCAGGCGGCGCGGCCGGCGGCTCGCTCACCGCGGCTGCCGCCGGTGCCTCGCGGAACGAGACGATCTCGACTTCGGCCGGCAGCTCTCCGGGCTTCGCCGGAACATCGTCCGGGTGCTTGAATCGGCCCTGGACTTCGAGCTGGTGGCCGACGAGTCCTTTGATCTTTTCCTCGGCCGTGCCGGTCAGACGATATGCCTGGCCTTGATCGGCGCACTTGCTCGTTGATGCCGAAGCGCTCATGGCTGGTGTGGCGGACGATGGCGCCATGGCGGTCGTGCTCTTTGCCGGTGAGACGTTGACGTCGACGAGCACGAACTCGTCACCGAGGCCAAGTCCCTTGGCCGCACCTTCGCCAAGGTTGTGGGCGCGACGATAGTCGGGCTCGGTCATGACGCATCCCGTGAATGTCTGGATGGTTGCGGCTTTGCCTGGCGTCTGAGCCGGCGTCTGCGCGAACGCAGATGGCGTGACGGCAAGCGTCGTCGCCACGGCAATACCGGCGATCTTGAACATCTGCATGTGTCACCTCCGAAAGTTGCGCGTTGTTCGGAGGTTTCTGCAATGACCGGGCCAGCGCTGCTGCTGAGTACGCGGTAGATCTCTCCCCAGCGTGTGGCGGTGGATGGCCATTCTGACGCGAGAACTGCGTTAAGTGAGCGGCGTGTCTCTTGCAGCGATCCGGGCGAGAGCGTCATGCGGTGGCCAATGTGGTTGGCGCGGGTACTCATCGGCATCGGCTGCGCGTGCCTCGCTCTCTTCGGAATCCGGTGGAGCGCATCCGCGTCTTTCCAGGAGGCCGCCAGCCAGGCCCTCGAGGGCCGGTTGGTCGCGCCAGCGCCTGAGGCCGAAGACGGCCTCGTTGGCCGGCTCGAAATCTCGCGCCTGCACTTGTCGGTCATGGTGGTGGACGGCGATGACGAGGCGACACTCGCACGAGCCGTCGGGCACGTGCGCGGCACCGCGCTTCCGTGGGAATCTGGCAATGCAGTCCTGGCCGGCCATCGCGACACGTTCTTCCGCCCGCTGAGAAACCTTCGCGAGGGCGATGAGATTCGGATGACGACTACGCGCGGAACGTTCGACTACAAAGTGGTTGCGACCGAGATCGTCGAGCCTGACGACGTGTCCGTGCTCGCGCCGTCCACGCGCCGGTCGCTGACACTCATCACGTGCTACCCGTTCGCCTATGTCGGCCGGGCGCCGCAGCGTTTCATCATTCACGCGCAGGAGAACGACGCTCGCCCGGTTTCACGGCCGCGGCAATAGACCGGCGGCTCGTGCGCTCACCGCTGACGTGCCAGCCAGTCGAGCTGCTTTCGCTCGACCTGCTGATCGTGGGCGAGCGAGACGACCGTGTGCGCGAGATCGAGCGCGCGGATCTGGTCAGTGTTGAGCTCGGCGACATCGAGGATGCGAGGAGAGCGGCCGGGCGGGGACACGGCGTACACGCATGCAGTGACGAGTAGGGCAGAGGCCAAAAGGCAGAGGGCAGACAACAACCGCATGAAATGAGTCCTCGCCGCGACTATATCGCCGGTAATATCGGTCGAGGGGAAGTCGTTATGAAAATCGGCATCGTCGGTGCGGGCATGATCGGCTCGACGCTCGCGAAGTTGTGGGCGGATGCGGGGCACGACGTCATCGTGTCGTCACGTCATCCGGACGAGCTGCTCGATCTCGTCGAACGCATCGGCGCGCGGGCGACTCCGGGCACGCCGCTGGAGGCCGCAGCGTTCGGTCAGATCGTGCTGCTGACGGTGCCGCTCAAGTCGATTCCCGATCTCGCCAACGAGTTGAAACAGGAGCTCGCGGGCAAGATCGTGATGGACACCGGCAACGCCTACGAGCGGCGCGACGGCATGGCGGCGACCGACGCGACGAGCGATCCGAACGGCTCGGCGGCGTGGGCCGCGGCGATGTTTCCCGGCGCGCGCTGGGTGAAGGCGTTCAACACGGTGTACTTCAAGACGCTCTTGAGCGAAGCGCATCGCGAGGGCGATCGCGTCGGCATCCCGCTGGCCAGTGACGACGGCGACGCGCTCGATGTCGTCGCGGAGCTGGTGCGCAACGCCGGGTTCGATCCGGTGATCATCGGCGCGCTTGCGCGCGGCAAGGAGTTCGAGCCGAACACACCGATGTACAACACGGGCAAGAGCGGACGCGAGCTGCGGGCGTTCTTCGGCGTCGGGTAGTAGACTTCTCCCGTGTCATCGTCTTCAATGCCGCTTCCGTGGGCCGTCGCGGCGTGCGCTGGTCTCTATGCCGCCGGCAGCCGCGACGTCGTGTACGTGCCCGATAACCCGCTGTCGCACGTGCTTGCAGTGCTCCGCGATCGCTATCCGGACGTGCAGACGACGATCGCGACCCGCGAGGAGGAAGCGTTCGGCATCGCGGCAGGGCTCTATCTCGGCGGCAAGCGGCCAACCGTGATGCTGCAGTCGAGCGGCCTCGGCAACTCGATCAACGCGCTGACGTCGCTGCTCGTGCCGTACCAGATTCCGATGCTCATCCTGATCTCCATGCGCGGCGACGCAGGCGAGTGGAACGCCGCGCAGGTGCCGATGGGCCGCGCGGTGGCGCCGATCTGCGACGCGATTGGCGTGCCGCATGCGACCGCCGCGTCCGCCGAGGACGTGGCTGAGACGGTCGCGCTGGTCGGCAAAACCGCATTCATGACGCGCATGCCGGGCGCGTGTCTGCTGCCCCGGCGCGTGACCGTGCCTGTGCCCGCGCCAAAGGTGAACGCGTGACGCGCCTCGAGGCCACGCGCCAGCTCGCCGCGACCTTCGGCAACGATCTCGTCGTCGCGAGCCTGGGGCATCCGGCGTACGACTTGTTTGCGACGGGCGATCGCGACACGTACTTCTACACGTGGGGCAGCATGGGCCTCGCCTCGTCGATCGGCCTCGGCCTCGCGATGGCGCAGCCGAAGCGGCGCGTGGTCGTGCTCGACGGCGACGGGTCGCTGCTCATGAATCTCGGATCGCTCGCGACGATCGCCTGGGTGAGACCGAAGAATCTGATCGTCATCGTGTGGGACAACGGCGTGTACGGCACGACCGGCGGCCAGGATACGGCGACCGCTCACGGCGCCGACCTCGAGGCCGCGGCGCGCGCGCTTGGGATTCCGGGTGCCGCGACCGTGCGGACACCGAAAGAGCTCAGCGAGAAGGTGGAGTGGACGCAGGCGGAGGGGCCGTGGGTGATCGTCGTGAAGGTTGAGGAATCGGCGCCCACGGCGAAGCCTCCGCAGGACGGAGTGTTCATCAAGCAGCGGTTCATGGCGGCGGCTGGGGTGCCGGAGAGTGGCACGGTGGGAGGGAAGGCGTGACGTCTGGGGATGCGCCGCCGGGCACGAAAGTTGTGCCAACCGCGCAGACTTTGAAACAGATCGCAGAATTTGCCACCTCCGCCGCCACGCCTCCGCCAAACGCGCGCAAGCGCGCGGCCTCGGCGATGCTCGACACCATCGGCGTGACCCTCGCCGGCGTCACCGAACCCGCCAGCCGCATCGTCCGCACCACGCTCGCGCCGGCCGACCGCGGCTGCGTCGTCTGGGGCACCGGCCAGCGATCGAGCGCGCCGGACGCCGCGCTCGCTAACGGCACCGCCGCGCACGCGCTCGACTACGACGACATGTGCTTCGTGTCGCTCGCGCACCCGAGCGCGCCGCTCGTGCCGGCCGTCATCGCGGCCGCCGAAGTCTCGCGCGCCTCCGGTCGCGACGCGCTCGACGCGTACATCGTCGGCTTCGAAATCGAAGCGCGGCTCGGACGCGTCATGAACCCGCGACACTACAGGCGCGGCTGGCACAACACGTCCACGCTCGGAACGATCGGCGCCGCTGCGGCAGCGAGCCGGCTGCTGGGCCTCACTACGGATGCCGCTGCACACGCGATTGCAATTGCGGCGTCCGAAGCCTCCGGTCTCAAAGAGAATTTTGGCTCGATGGTGAAACCGCTGCATGCGGGCCTCGCCGCGCGCAACGGCGTGCTCGCCGCCATGCTCGCGAGGTCCGGCATGACCGCCTCCGCACAGGCTCTCGACGGTCCGCAGGGATTCCTCCACGTGATGGACGCCGAGCGCAGTGACCTCGCGCGCGAGACCGCTGATCTTGGCGACCGCTGGGAAATCCTCGACACCGGCATTACCGTCAAGCTCTACCCGTCGTGCGCCGGCACGCATCCGACGCTCGACGCGCTGCTCGACCTTCGCGCCCGCGAGAAGTTCACGGCAGACGACGTGGACAGAATTGAGATCGACGTGGACGCCATCGTGCCGACCATCCTTATATATGCGCGGCCGGCGAGTCCTCTCGAGGCCAAGTTCAGCATGCCGTTCTGTGCCGCGGCCGCGATCGTGTTCGGCCAGGTCGGCATCGACACGTTCGACGACGGCCGGATTCGCGACGCGGGCGTCTTAGCGCTCATGCAGAAGATAACGATGCGCGTGGATCCGGAGGTGGGGAAGGGCGCGCCTGCGCTGACTGAAGCGCGTGTGCGAGTGCGCCTCAAGAACGGTCGCACGCTCTCACAGGATGCCCACGGCGCACGCGGCTATCCGGAGCGGCCGGCGAGCGATGCCGAGCTCGACGCGAAGTTCCTCGTTTGCGCCACGCGAGCGTTCTCGAAGGAAAAAGCCGCGCAAGTGCTCGAGAGCCTTCGCGGCTTGGAACACGTTCACGAGGTAGTCGGCTTGGCCAGTCTGCTCGGAGCGTGAGCTATGCGGTTGATCGACCAGCTGCACCGTGACCTGTCCTACAGCCTGAGGACGCTTCGACGCAGTCCGGTCTTTGCCGCGAGTGCCGTGCTGTCGCTTGCGCTCGGCATCGGCGCGAATGCCGCGCTCTTCAGCGTCGTCGACGCACTGCTCCTTCGATCGCTGCCGGTCGCGCATCCAGGCGAGCTCGTGTTGATGACGCGTCCGGATCCGTCAGGCAAGCTCACCCCGCTCGGGCGCGGGCTCGACGCGTTGAACGCCGACACGTCGACGTTTGCCGGCGCCACGTCCTCGGTGCTGCTGCCCGAGACGACCATCACGATTGACGGCGCGCCGGAGGCGAGCCGCACGATCGCGCGTGTCACGCCGACGTTCTTCCACGTACTGGGCGTCGCGCCGGCGGTCGGCCGGGCGGAGGGGACGGGCGCGATCGCGATTCTTGGCGATCGGTACTGGCGTTCGCGCTTTCAGGCCAGCGCCGCGGTCATCGATCGGCCGCTCGTCATCAATGGCGAGACGTATCGAGTGAGCGGCGTGGCGCCGGCTGGGTTCCTGGGCGTCTCGCTCGACTCGGTCGTGGACGTGTGGATCGTCACGCCGAATGCGCCGTTTGTCGCGCGCGAGAGCATCGTGCGAATGCAGCGTGGCGTCAGCCCGGCGGCTGCGCAGTCGGCGGCCGAGGCGCTGTTCCAGCGGCTCGATGCAGCTCCAGCGGACAGCGGCCCCCGGCCGCGTGTGGTCGTCGCGCCGGCCGGTCAGGGTTCGTCGTCTCTTCGTGAGCGGTATCGCGGGCCGCTTCTCGCGTTGATGGCGCTGGTTGTCATCGTCCTGCTGATCACGTGCACGAACGTCGGCCACCTGCTCGTCGTGCGGAACGCCGGACGGGTGCACGAGCTGACCGTTCGCGCAGCGATCGGCGCGGGACGCGCGCGCCTGATGACACAGTTGGTCGTCGAGAGCGTCGTCCTCGCGATCGTCGGCGGTGTGGGCGCGTGGATGGTCGCCACCTGGGGCGTGTCGATGCTGCTGTCGACACTGCCGGTGTCGAGCGTTCCTGAGCAGCTGCAGTTCCGGACCGACGCGCGGATGCTCGCGTTCCTGGCCGGGCTGTCCTTCGTGAGCGCCGTGCTGTTCGCGCTCGTGCCCGCGCGCCGGGCGACACGGATCGATCTCGCGTCGGCGCTGAGGACCACGCGCACGATGGCGGCGTCGCGCACCTCACGACTCGGCCACTGGCAAGTCGCTGCGCAGGTCGCCTTCTCCGTGGTGCTGCTCACGGCCGCCATGTTGTTCGTGCGCACCGTCCGCAACGTGACGCATTTCGACCTCGGGTTCGACTCGCACAATCTGATTCAGGTCGAGCTCGTCCGCGATCCGCCGATTCGCGCCGCCGATCTTCGCGGCGTCGAGGAGCGCCTGTTTGCCTCGGTCTCGGCGGTGCCGGGCGTCGAGAGCGTCAGCGCCTACAACGCGCCCGCGTTCCCGCAGTACTTTGCCGGCGTGCCGCATCCCGACGGCCCATTCGGCGGCTCGGTCGGTCCGGACTTCTTCAAGACGATGAGGATTCCGCTGCTGCGCGGCCGGACGTTTATTGACGACGACGCGACGCGGTCGCAGGCGGTGGCGATCGTGAACGAGGCGTACGAGCGCGAGATCCTGAACGGCGACGCGATCGGCAAACGGATTCAGAACGGGCCCTTCAACGTCGAGATCGTCGGCGTCGTCGGCAACGCCAGCCTGCACAACGTGCGGTGGCGCGACGCCGGCCTGTATCGCATGGGCCTCAGGGACGAGCGCCTCATGACCGCGCTCGAGGTGCGCACAAATCGCGAGGCCGCGTACATGCTGCGGCCGGTCGCGGCAGCGGTGTCGGCGGCGGTGCCTGGCTGGATGCTGTCCGCGCAGACGATGGATGACCTGATCCTGAAATCGATCTCACGCGAGCGGATGGTGGCGACCACGAGCGTGTCGTTCGCGACACTCGGGTTGGTGCTGGCAGCGTTCGGCCTGTTCGGCGTGGCAGCGTTCGCGGTGGCCGAACGCACGAGTGAACTCGGGCTGCGCATTGCCATTGGCGCGCGCCCGCGGGACGTGATTCGTGCATCGCTCGGCGGAACGGTGCGGCTCGTCGGGATCGGACTGGCGGTCGGCACAGGTGCGGCGATGGCGCTCGCGACTGTGCTCGGTGCAGAGATCTCTGGCCTGCTCTTTGGTCTCACGCCGACCGACTGGACCAACGTGTTGGCCGCGGCGTTGCTGATGATGGGCGCGGCGATCGTCGCGTGCGTGGTCCCCGCGCTGCGCGCGACCCGGATCGATCCGCTACAGGCGATTCGCTCGGAGTGAAGACGTGAGCCGCGTCAGGGCGTCTTGCGCGCCGTGGCCGGGACGTGGCCGCGCTTCCAGATCATGAACGTGCGGCGGAATTCGATGACGACGTCGCCTTTCTGATTCGTGCCGGTCGTCTTGACGCGGACGATGCCCTGAGTGGGCCGCGATTTCGACTCACGCGTGTCGAGGACTTCGCTCTTCGCGTAGATCGTGTCGCCTTCGAAGACCGGATGCGGCAGCTTCACGTCCTCCCAGCCGAGGTTCGCGACGCCGTTGACGGTGAGGTCGATCACGGACTGGCCGGTGACGAGCGCCAGCGTGAAGCACGAGTTGACGAGCGGGCGCTTGAACTCGGTGTGGCTCGCGTACTCCGCGTCGAAGTGAATCGGGTTCGTGTTCATCGTCAGGCACGTGAACCAGACGTTGTCGGCTTGCGTGATCGTCCGGCCGAGCGGGTGCTCGTAGACGTCGCCGACAATGAAGTCTTCGAAGACGCGACCGGTCCAGCCTGGTTTCACCGCCATCAGATCGTTCCTTCCGCGCGCCAGGCCGCGATGCGGCCCGCGTCATAGCCTAACTCACGAAGGATCGCGTCGGTGTGCTCGCCCAACGCGGGAATGGCACCCATCGGCGCCTCACGGCCGTCGATGCTCACGGGCGGGACGAGCGCACGGATCGGACCCGCGGGGGTCGCGACCTCGCGCCAGCGATCGCGTGCGCTCAGCTGCGGATGCGCGATGAACTGTGCCATCGAGTTCATACGCGCGTGCGCGATTTGCGCGGCATCCAGCCGTTCGACGAGCTCGAAGGTTGTGAGGCCGCGCACGATGGGCGCGATCGCCGCGTCCAGCGCCTCGCGATGCCTGACGCGCCGCGGGTTCGTCGCGAACCGCTCGTCGGTGGCGAGCGCCGGTTGCTTCAGGACGTGCTCGCACAACCGGGTCCACTCGCGCGGATTTTGAATCGCAAGGTACACGGTGTCGCCGTCCTTCGTGATCACCGGGCCGTACGGGGCGATTGACGCGTGATTCGGGCCGGTGCGGGGCGGGGCCGTACCGCCGTACTCCGTGTACGCCGCCGGCGCGCCCATCCATTCGGTGAGCGCGTCGAAGAGCGAGACGTCGACGATCGCGCCGCGGCCGGACGAGGTGCGGGAGTACAGCGCGGCGAGAATGCCGGAGTACGCGTACATGCCCGCCGCGATGTCCGCGACCGAGATGCCGACTTTCGCGGGCGCGTCGGCCGTGCCCGTGAGCGAGAGCAGGCCGACCTCGCTCTGCACGAGCAGATCGTACGCCTTGCGATCGGCGAAGGGCCCGGACGTGCCGTAGCCGGAGACGGAGCACACGATCATCTTCGGATAGCGTGCGTGCAGCTCGGCCGGCGCGGTGCCCAGCCGATCCGCGGCGCCGGGCGCGACGTTCTGCACGAAGACATCGGCGCGCGCGAGCAACGCGTCGAGAACGTTCGCGGCGTCGGGCTTCTTGAGATCGAGCGTCAGCGATTCTTTCGATCGATTGAGCCACACGAAGTAGCTCGACAGGCCCTTCACCGTGGTGTCGTAGCCGCGCGCGAAATCGCCCGTGCCAGGGCGTTCGATCTTAATCACGCGGGCGCCGAGATCTGCAAGCTGACGAGTGGCGAAGGGCGCCGCGACCGCCTGTTCGAGCGAGACGACCGTGATGCCGGCGAGAGGGGTCACGCGCGCCGCATCATATCGCCGTACAACACAAAAGGCGGCCGGTCGACTGGCCGCCCCTCGTGCCGTCGCTTCGCGTGCTGGGGAGACAACGAGGCACGAAGCTTGTTCGAACTAAGTCTGATCAGCGGCGTTGCGGGGAGCGAAACGCCGCTGGTGAAACGACTGCAGGATCAGTACCGATTGGCAGATCGGGCAGGGCGGGCGAGACCCGGAGCATTTGTCCGCTGAGGCGCAGCCTTTTGTCTACAGACCGGCGGGCGGATCGAGCCGATCAATACGATCGCGGCAGACCCAGCACGTGCTCGCCGACGAACGCGAGAATCAAGTTCGTCGAGATGGGCGCGACTTGGTACAGTTTTGTTTCGCGAAACTTCCGCTCGATGTCGTAGTCCTCGGCGAAGCCGAAACCGCCGTACGTTTGCACGGCCACATTGGCTGCCTCCCAGGACGCGTCGGCCGCGAGCAGCTTGGCCATGTTCGCTTCGGCGCCGCACGGCTTGCCCTGATCGAAGAGCGTCGCGGCCTTGATCCGCATGAGATCCGCGGCCTCGACGTTGACGTGCGCGCGCGCGATGGGAAACTGCACGCCCTGGTTCTGGCCGATCGGCCGACCAAAGACGACGCGATCGTTCGCGTACTTCGTCGCGCGATCGATGAACCAGCGGCCGTCGCCGATGCACTCGGCGGCGATGAGGATGCGCTCGGCGTTCAGGCCATCGAGCAGGTACCGAAAGCCCTTGCCTTCTTCGCCGACCAGCGCGGCGGCGGGAATCTCCAAATCATCGAAAAACAGTTCCGTCGTCGCGTGGTTCATCATCGTGCGGATCGGACGGATCGTCAGGCCGTGGCCCACGGCGGCGCGCATGTCGACGAGAAAGATCGAAAGTCCGTCGCCGCGCTTCTTCACCTGATCGACCGGCGTCGTGCGCGCGACGAGCAGGAGCAGGTCGGAGTGCTCCGCGCGCGAAATCCAGACCTTCTGCCCGCGGACGACGTACGTATCGCCCTTGCGCGTGGCCATCGTCTTCATCTGCGTGGTGTCGGAGCCCGTGGTGGGCTCGCTCACGCCGAAGGCCTGGAGGCGCAGCGCACCGCTCGCGATCTTCGGGAGGTACTCGCGCTTTTGCGCGTCGGAGCCGTGGCGCAGGAGTGTGCCCATCGTGTACATCTGCGCGTGGCACGCGCCGGCGTTGGCGCCGCTGCGGTTGATCTCTTCCATGATGATCGCGGCTTCGGCGAGGCCGAGCCCGGAGCCGCCGAACTCTTCAGGGATGAGCGCCGCCAGATAGCCCGCGTCGGTGAGCGCTTTCACGAACGCGTCCGGATACGCCCGCCGGGCATCGAGCTCGCGCCAGTACGCGTCCGGGAAGGACCGGCACAAATCGCGGACAGCAACGCGCAGGTCCTGATGGGTGTCGTCGCTCGAGGGGTGGGTCACGAGCGGAATGATATCGGAGTACCATGGCCGCCCTGTGCGCAACGTTCGCGACATTGCCCATCGCCTGGTCGAGCGGCTGCGTGACGTCGGCACGCGCGCGCTGTTCGGCGTGCCGGGCGGCGGCGGCAATCTCGATCTGATCGAGGCGGCGCGCGGCATCGGCATGCCGTTCGTGCTGACGTCGACAGAGACGGCGGGCGCGATTGCGGCCCTGGCGCAGGCGGAGGTGACCGGCCGGCCCGGCGCGTGCCTGACGACGCTGGGGCCGGGCGCGGCGTCGGTGGTGAACGGTGTGGCGTGCGCCTACCTCGATCGCGCGCCGGTGATCGTGTTCACGGACAGCAATCCGGCGGGCGCGAACGGGATGTTCGCGCATCAACAGATCGATCAGCTCGCGCTGTTCAAACCGATCACCAAGTGGTCGGGGCGGCTGACGAACGCGGATGCGGCCGCGGTGATCGATCGGGCGTTCTGCGAGGTCATGGGGCTGCCGCCCGGGCCGGTGCACGTGGATTGTCCGGGGACGGAGCTTTTTTCCACAGATCCGGGCGCGGTGGGGACAGGTGTCGCGGAGCCGGGTCCTGCGACACCTGTCCCCCGGAGGC
>DATEGZ010000317.1:0-9134 GCA_035279905.1 Vicinamibacterales bacterium | reverse complement strand
TCATTCCCGTGATGGTCGCGGGGCTCGTGCCGAGCGGCTGGGCGATGCTGAGCGTCTGGCTCGTCGGCGGCGTGCTCGCGTTTGCGGGCGCGATGGCCTACGCGGAGCTGGCGACGCTGCGGCCGCACGCGGGCGGCGAGTACGTCTACCTGCGCGAAGCGTTCGGCCCGCTCGCCGCGTTTCTCACCGGCTGGACGTCGTTCGTCGCGGGCTTCTCCGGCGCGATCGCCGCGGGCACCGTCGCGCTCGCCGAGTACCTCGGCCGGTTCGTTCCCGCCGCGGCCGACAAGACACCGCTCGCGACGCTGCCGCTGCCGTACCTGCCGCTGGTCGTGACGCCGCAAGCGCTCGTCGCCATCGGCGCGATCTTCACGCTCTCGCTCGTCCACCTGCACGGCTCGGGACGTTTCGTGCACAACATCCTGGCGGCGGTGAAGGTCCTGGCGATCATGACGTTCATCGCGCTGGGCCTGTCGATCGGCCACGGCTCGTACGCGAACATCGCGACCGCGCACGCCTCGCACGAGCCGATCACCGGCTGGCTGCTGGCCCTCGTGCCGGTGATGTTTGCCTACTCGGGCTGGAACGCCGCCACGTACGTGGCCGAAGAGATTCGCGATCCGGGCCGCAACCTGCCGCGCTCGCTCGCCTTCGGCACGCTCGCGGTCGTCGTCGTGTATCTCGCGCTGAACGTGCTCTATCTCTACGCGCTGCCGATTGCCGATCTGGCGGGCCTGCCTGACGGACGCCTCACCGACGTCGTCGCCGAGCGGCTCTTCGGATTCGCGGCCGGACAGATGATCGCGGTGTTCACGATCATCGGCATCGCGGCGAGCGTGAGCGCGATGGTGCTGGCCGGGCCGCGCATCTACTACGCGATGGCGCGCGACGGCGCGTTCCTGCCGGCCGCCGGGCGCGTGCACCCGCGCTACCGCACGCCGATGCTCGCGATCGCGGCGCAGGCCGCGTGGAGCAGCATCCTCGTGCTCTCCGGCACGCTGTCCCAGCTCGTCGCGTACACCGGCTTCTCGGTGGTGTTGTTCTCGGGGATTGCGGTGATGGCGCTGTTCGTGCTCCGCTGGCGCGATCCGAGCGCCGAGCGGCCATTCCGCGCGCTCGGCTATCCGCTCGCGCCCGCGCTCTTCGTGTTTGCCAGCCTCGTCATCGTTGTCAACGAAGTCTGGAACAACCCTGGGACGTCACTCGCGGGACTCGCCGTGATTGCCGCGGGTCTGCCGCTCTATCGCGCGCTCGGCCGTCACCGCGCGGCGATCGCCGTGCTGCGCCTGCCCACGAGCAACGCGGCCAGCGTGGCGACCGCCAACGTGCCGTCGCTCACCGCGAAGAGCAGAAACGACTCCGGCGAACCGTTGATGTAGTGATCCGCGACGAAAGCCGCGGCTCCCGCGCCTTTGAGCAGCACGCCAAACACCCACATGTAAGCGCGGTGCGCGTCGGGCTGGCGCAGCGGCTGGAGATAGCCGAGCCCGACCGCGATCAAAAACAGTCCGTTGAGTTTGGCGAAGAGGATGGGGTCGGGCACGCGCGCGCCAAACCACGACGCCATGCGGTCGGTCGCCGCAAGCAGCACCACGCCCGCGGCAAGGTCGTAAACGAGCGAGATGCCCGCGACGACCGACAGCATCCGGCGGGCGCTCACTTCTTCTTGAGCGTCACCCGCTCGGTCATGGTCTTGCCGAGCTGCACATTGATCGTTCCCGAGTACGTCTGGTACCCGTCCGCTCGCAGTTCGAGCGCGTGCTGTCCCGCCGACAGATCGAGATGGTTCGTCAGGCCGTCGAAGTCATCGACGATGCCCATCAGCGTGCCGTCGACGTAGACCTTCGCGTTCGACGGGCTCGCCCGCAGCCGGATCGATCCCATCGCGATCTCGGACGTGTACGATCCGCCGCCGCCGCTCGTGTCGGCGTAGCCGCCGCTGCCATCGTAGTAGCTGTACCCGACGTACCCGCCGTACCAGAACGGGTTGTAGTAGCCGTAGTAGCCGTAGCCCCCGCCGTAGTACGGATAGCCGTAATACGGATAGTAGGGATAGTACGGGTAGTACGGATAGTTCGGATAGTTGCCGTAGGGTCGTCCGATCGCCTGGCCCTGCGTCGGCGATCCGTTGCGCGGACGCGCCTGTCCGCCGCCTCCGGGTGGCGGGGGGGCGCCGCCGTTGGGACTCGTCGCGCGCGAGCCGGCGCTGCCTTGCGATCCGCCGCCGCTCGTCGATCGCGTCTGCGCGCCGCTGTTGCTGCTGGGCTGCGAGGGCGCGCCCGATGACGGCGCCACGCGGCTGTGCTGCACTTCAGGCGCGGAGCTGGTCGATCCGCCGGACGAGCGATCGCCGCCGCCCGAGTTCGACCCGGACGACCCGCCGGCGGACGACCCACCGCCAGATGGCGGTGACGAGGGCGGACTGGATCGAGGCACGGCCTGCGCGGCGGCCCACTCCGGCGCCGCAAGCGTCAGCGCGACGACTGCACTCAATAGAAAGCGGGTTGGTCTGGCCATAAGTGCCTGCCCTTCCCAGGCCTCTCGTAAAGGAGGCCTTCCCACTGCCAACAGTGCAACTCTACTGCCAGTCCCCGGCCACGTAAATGGCCGCGAGAACAGGGCGCCGCGGCCGTGCTGTCCTCCAGCCTTGCCCTCGGCGGCGGACGGCACTACGATGCAATTTCGGGTCGTTCTTCACGCCGCCATGTCCCAACCCCACGCCACAACGGTTCTCGGCCTCCGTCATCAAGGAAAGGTCGTGCTGGCCAGTGACGGGCAGGTCACGCTCGGCCAGACGGTCGTGAAACATCAGGCGCGCAAAGTGCGTCGCTTGTACCACGACAAGGTGCTGGCGGGATTTGCCGGCGCCGCGGCGGACGGGTTCGCGCTCTTCAGCCGGTTCGAGAGCAAGCTCGAAGAGCACCGCGGCAATCTCGAGCGCGCCGCCGTCGAGCTCGCGCGCGACTGGCGCACCGATCGCGCGCTGCGCCGGCTCGAGGCGATGCTGCTCGTCGCCGACGCGCGCGTGATGTACCTCGTCTCCGGCACCGGCGATCTCATCGAGCCCGACGACGGCGTGATGGGGATTGGATCGGGCGGCCCGTACGCGATGGCCGCCGCGCGCGCGCTCGTGCGGCACAGCGCGCTCGACGCCCGCGCCATCGTCGAACACGCGATGGCGATCGCCGCCGACATCTGCGTCTACACCAACAGCCGGGTGACGCTGGAAGAGCTGTCATGACGCCGATTCTGCTGCCCGAGAGCATGCCGCTCCTCGCCGACTCGCTGACGCCGCGCGAGATCGTCGCCGAGCTCGACAAGTACGTCGTCGGCCAGGGCAAGGCGAAGCGCGCCGTGGCGATTGCGCTGCGCAACCGCTATCGCCGCCAGCGGCTCTCGCCCGATATGGCCGAGGAAGTCGCGCCCAAGAACATCCTGATGATCGGCCCGACGGGCGTCGGCAAGACCGAGATCGCGCGCCGGCTCGCGCGCCTCGCGCAGTCGCCGTTTCTCAAGGTCGAAGCGTCGAAGTTCACCGAGGTCGGCTACGTCGGACGCGACGTCGAGTCGATGGTGCGCGATCTCGTCGAGATCGCGGTCACGCTCGTGCGCGAGGAGCGCCAGATCGAAGTGCGTGAGAAAGCGCGGCAGGCCGCCGAAGAGCGGCTGCTCGATCTGCTGCTGCCGCCCGCGCCGCCCTCGACGTTCGGCGACACCTCGCACGAAGCGCAGACGACGGCCGAGCATCAGACCACGACGCGCGAGAAGCTGCGGGAGCAGCTGCGCGCGGGCCGGCTCGACAGCAAGACCGTCGAGGTCGAAGTGCGCGACCGCGCGATGCCGTCGTTCGAGATCCTGTCCGGGTCCTCGGTGGAAGAAGTCGGGCTCAACCTGCGCGACATGCTGCCGGGAATGTTCCAGGGCAAGACGCGGCGCCGCCGTGTGCCCGTGCCCGAGGCGCTCGACGTGCTCACGCAGGAAGAGTCGCAGAAGCTCATCGACATGGACACCGTCGCGCGCGCGGCGATTCAGCGCGTCGAGCAGGCCGGCATCATCTTCGTCGACGAGATCGACAAGATCGCGGGGCGCGAGGGCGGACACGGCCCGGACGTCAGCCGCGAAGGCGTCCAGCGCGACATCCTGCCGATCGTCGAAGGCACCACGGTGAACACGAAGCACGGCATGGTGCGCACCGATCACATCCTCTTCATCGCCGCCGGCGCGTTTCACGTGTCGAAGCCGTCGGATCTGATCCCCGAGCTGCAGGGCCGCTTCCCGATCCGCGTCGAGCTGGACGCGCTCGGGCGCGACGAGTTCGTGCGCATCCTCACGGAGCCGAAAAGCGCGCTCATCAAGCAGTACATCGCGTTGATGGAGACCGAGGGCGTGACGCTCGAGTTCACGCCCGACGCGATCGTGCGTATCGCGGAGCTCGCGACCATCGTCAACGAGCGCACGGAGAACATCGGCGCCCGGCGCCTCCACACGGTGATGGAGCGCCTGCTCGATCAGATCTCGTTCGACGCGCCGGAGCTCGGCGGGCGGACGGTCCAGATCGATCCCGCGTACGTCAATCGGATGCTGGCGGACATCGTCCAGAGCGACGATCTGTCGCGGTACATCCTGTGATCGGAGCGAGACGGGCCGCCGCGGCCGCCGCCGCCGTGCTGGTCGTGTCGTGGTCGGGCGCGTGCGGCAAGTCGGGCCCGCCGCTGCCGCCGTTGCGCCCGGTGCCGGGACGCATCGCGGACGCCGCGCTGCAGCGGATCGACGATCGCATCGAGATTCGATTCACCGTCCCGGCCGCGAACGCCGACGGCTCCACGCCGTCAGCCGTCGAGCGCGTCGAGATTTACGGTCTGACACAGCCGGCCGCGACGCCGCCGCCGACCTTCGCGCAGCTGGCCGTGCCGGCCAACCTGAAATCGCGCGTGAACATTCGCCGGCCGCCGAAGGAGCCGAAGGAAGGGGAGGCGCCGCCACCTCCGCCGCCGGCCGGCGTGACTCTCGATCCGCTGCCAGGCGATGCCCGCACGTTTCAGGAGACGATCGCGCCGGGCGATCGCGGCGCTGACGCACCGACGCGGTACTACGTCGTCTTGGGCGTGACCGGACGCGAGCGCCGCGGGCAGCCGTCACCGGTGATGACCGTGCCGGCGGCCGCCGAGCCGGCGGCGCCGACCGACCTCGCGATTACCAACGACGAGAAAGAGATCAAGGTGAGCTGGTCGGCGGGATCGGCCACAACCTTCCGCGTGTACGACGCGGCGAGCCCCGCGGCGCCGATCTCCGGAGCGGCGCCGATTCAGGGCGCGGAGTTTTCCGCGCCGGTCGTGTTCGACAAGGAGCGCTGTTTCGTCGTGCGTGCGGTGAGTGTCACGGGCCCGACGACGGTCGTGGGTCCGCCGAGCGCGCCGGCGTGCGCGACGCCGGTCGACACGTTTCCTCCGGCCGCGCCCGACGAGCTGCGCGCGATTCCCGAGGACGGCGCCGTCGCGCTCTCGTGGAACGCGGTGACGGCCGCCGATCTGGGCGGCTACCTCGTCTTGCGCGGCGACGGCAGCGGTGACACACTGGCGCCGCTCATGACGACAGCCATCGACGCGACGAGCTACCGTGACACGACGGTCACACGCGGTCAGACGTACACCTACGTCGTCGTCGCCGTGGATTCATCCCCGAAACACAATCAAAGTACGCACTCTAACCGACAGACGGTAACGGTCCGATGACATTGGGTCATTGGGTTATTGGGCTATTGGGTTATTGAGACATGACTCGTCTGTACAGAATTGAACACGGCGGCGCGTCGCTTTACGCCGCCGAACGGGAAGGACGCTGGCGGCTGGTCGACGGCGACGTGTTCGACAAATTTCGCGACGGTCCCGAGATCTCGCAGGATGGCCTGCGGCTGCTCGCGCCGGTGACGCCGTCGAAGGTGGTGTGCGTCGGGTTGAACTACAAGGATCACGCGGCCGAGCAGAACAAGCCGCTGCCCGAAGAGCCGCTCATCTTCATCAAGCCCTCGACGGCCGTGATCGGCCCCGGCGCGGCGATCGAGATGCCGACGTGGGCCGGCCGCGTCGATCACGAGGCCGAGCTCGGGCTCGTGATCAAGAAGACGGCCTACAAGATCAAGGCCTCGCAGGCGGCGGAGTACATCCTCGGCCTGACGTGCGTGAACGACGTCACCGCGCGCGTGCTGCAGAACAAGGACGGGCAGTACACGCGCTCGAAGGGCTTCGACACGTTCTGCCCGGTGGGCCCGTGCATCGCGGTGGGCCTCGACGGCCGTGACCTGCAGGTGCGCGGCTACGTCAACGGCGATCTGCGGCAGGACTCGCGCACGCGCGAGCTCATCTTCACGATCCCCGAGATGGTCGAGTTCATCAGTTCCGTCATGACGCTGCTGCCTGGCGATATCATTTCTACAGGCACCCCGTCCGGGATCGGGCCCATCAAGCCCGGGGACTCCGTGACGATTCACGTGGAAGGCGTCGGCGCGTTGACCAATCCCGTGGTCGCGCGTCCCTGAGCGAGGCCATTATGAAAATCTTCATCGATTCCGGCAGTCTGAAGGACATCGAGTCGCTCGTGCCGCTTGGCATCATCGACGGCGTGACGACCAACCCATCGCTGCTCGCCAAGGAGCACGACGATCCGCGCGCGATCATCAAGAAGATCTGCCGCATCGTCCAGGGGCCGGTGAGCGCGGAGGTCGTCGCGACCGCGACCGCCGGGATGATCTCGGAGGGACGCGAGCTCGCGAAGATCGACGAGCACGTCGTCGTCAAGATTCCGTTCACGCGCGACGGCATCCAGGCGATCAAGGCGCTCTCGTCCGAGGGCATCCGGATCAACACGACGCTGATTTTTTCGCCGACGCAGGCGCTCTTCGCGGCCAAGGCCGGCGCGTCGTACGTGAGCCCGTTCGTCGGGCGGCTCGACGACATCTCGACCAACGGCATGGAGCTCATCCGCGACATCACAGAGATCTTCGGCCACTACGATTACCCGACCGAGGTGCTCGTCGCGAGCGTGCGCGGACCGATGCACATCATCGAGTCCGCGCGCATGGGCGCGGACATCTGCACGTGTCCGGCGGCCGTCATCGAGCAGTGCTTCAAGCACCCGCTCACCGACATCGGCCTCGAGAAGTTCCTGAAGGACTGGGAGAAAGCCCAGGCCGCGAAGGTGTAGGCGCTTGCACAAGCCTCCGCCCGATCGAATGAACCCGACCGAGCGTCTCGCCGAGCTCGAGCGCCTCGCGGAGCTGGGCGGCGGCGAGGACCGCCTGCGGCGCCAGCACGAGGCCGGCAAGCTCACGGCGCGCGAGCGCGTCGACCTGCTGTTCGACGCGGGCACGTTCGAGGAGCTCGACAAGCTCGTCACGCACCGCGGGCTCGATTTCGGCATGGACAAGGAAGTCGTGCCGGGAGACGGCGTCGTCGCCGGGCACGGCCGCGTCGAGGGGCGCCCGGTCTACGCCTTCGCGCAGGACTTCACGGTGTTCGGCGGATCGCTCTCGGAGACGAACGCCGCGAAGATCGTCAAGGTGATGGACCTGGCGATGCGCATGGGCGCGCCCATCGTCGGCCTGAACGATTCGGGCGGCGCGCGCATTCAGGAAGGCGTGCTCTCGCTCGCCGGCTACGCGGACATCTTCCTGCGCAACACGCTCTCGTCGGGCGTCATCCCGCAGATCTCCGCGATCATGGGGCCGTGCGCCGGCGGCGCGGTGTACTCGCCGGCGATCACCGACTTCACGATCATGGTCGAGGGCACGAGCTACATGTTCGTGACCGGCCCCGACGTCATCAAGACGGTGACGCACGAAGAAGTGACGAAGGAAGAGCTCGGCGGCGCGATGGCGCACAACGCGACGAGCGGCGTCGCGCACTTCGCGGTGCCGAACGACCGCGAGTGCCTGCGGCTGATCCGCGAGCTGCTGAGCTACCTGCCGTCCAACAACCTCGACGATCCGCCGCGGCGCCAGACGCTCGACCCGATCGATCGCGAGGACGATGCCCTCGACCGGCTGGTGCCCGATCAGCCGAACCAGCCGTACGACATCCTCGATCTGATTCACGCCGTGGTCGACGACGGGGCGTTCCTCGAGGTGCACCGCCACTTCGCGCCGAACATCGTCGTCGGCTTCGCGCGGCTGGGCGGGCGGCCGGTCGGCGTCGTCGCGAATCAGCCCAAGGCGCTCGCCGGCTGCCTCGACATCGACGCGTCGGTGAAAGGCGCGCGGTTCGTGCGGTTCTGCGACGCGTTCAACGTGCCGCTCATCACGTTCGAGGACGTGCCAGGATTCCTGCCCGGCGTGCGCCAGGAGCACGGCGGGATCATCCGTGCGGGCGCCAAGCTGCTCTACGCGTTTGCCGAAGCGACGGTGCCCAAGATCACCGTCATCACGCGCAAGGCCTACGGCGGGGCGTACTGCGTCATGGCGAGCAAGCACATTCGCACGGACTTCAACTACGCGTATCCAACGGCGGAGATCGCCGTGATGGGGCCGGAGGGCGCGGTGAACGTGCTCTATCGCCGGGAGCTCGCCGAGGCGGCGGATCCGGCGGCGCTGCGCGCGAAGCTCGTCGAGGAGTTCCGCGAGAAGCTCGCGAACCCGTTCATCGCCGCGTCACGCGGATTCGTGGACGAGATCATCCAGCCACGCGCCACGCGCGCGAAGCTCATCGCCGCGCTCGCCACCTGCGACAACAAGCGCGACAAGAACCCGCCCAGGAAGCACGGAAACATCCCGTTGTGAGCCGGCCGAAAGTCCTGATTGCGAATCGCGGCGAGATCGCCGTGCGCGTCATCCGGGCGTGCCGGGACCTCGGGCTCGGCGCGGTCGCCGTCTACTCCGACTGCGATCGGACGGCGCTCCACGTGCGGCTCGCCGACGAGGCGTACCACATCGGCCCAAGCCCGAGCGCCGAGAGTTACCTGCGCATCGACAAGATGGTGGACGTCGCGCGCCGCGCCGGCGCCACGCTCGTCCATCCAGGCTACGGGTTCCTCGCCGAGAACGAGGACTTCGCGCAGGCGTGCGTCGACGCGGGCCTGACGTTCGTCGGCCCGACGCCGGCGGCCATCGCGCGCATGGGCAGCAAGACGGCCGCGCGCGACGC
>DATEGZ010000316.1:0-42685 GCA_035279905.1 Vicinamibacterales bacterium | reverse complement strand
AGGAACTAACGGTTAGATCATGCCGTTCAGGTTCCGCAGGGCGCGCACGCGCACCTTGCGGCTCGCCGGCTTGGCCTTGATCATGATTTCTTCGCCGGTGAACGGGTTCCGGCCCTTGCGCGCCGGCGTGGCCGGCTTGTTGACCGTCTTCAGCTTGACGAGCCCGTTGAAGTTGAACTCGCCGCTGCCGGCCTTGCTGAGGTCAGCCGCGATGATCGAGGTCAGCACTTCGAACACTTCGCGAACCTTGCCCGGCTTCAGCTCGGTGGCCATCGCGACAGTCTTGACGACCTCGCCACGCGACCGGCGCTTCTTGGCGGCCGTCGCCTTGAAAGCCTTCTTTTTTGCTGCTTTTGCCATATGAAAGGGTCCCTGCTCCTGAACGTCGATGGGTCGTCGGCACCGTGCCGGCGCGATCAACGGACGTTAGTCTACTCTGCTACGTGCGCAAAATGAGCCTTTTCGTAGGCCTTTGTCACAAATTTTCCTCGGCAGGCGTTGTAGCAGGGAGTCATGGACGCGCCCACTGAGGCCATCGAACGGCTGACGCCACACAGCAGGCCGGTCGATCTCGAGGCCATATTTCACGCCCGATACGCGCAGATCGCCCGCGCGATCGCGCGGGTCATCCGCGACCCCGCGCGCGCGGAGGAACTGGCCGTCGACGTGCTCCTCAAATGGACGCGGTATCCGCAGGCCCAGGGCGATCACGCGGCCGGCTGGCTCTACCGGACCGCAATTCGGATGGCGCTCGACGAGCTGCGGCACGAGCGGCGCCGCGCGCGATTCGAGCGGCTCGTCGAGTTCATCAGCCGCGCGCCGACGCCCGAAGACCTGCAGCTCGAGCGAGACGAACGGGACCGCGTGCGCGGCGTGCTCGCGGTGCTGCCCAAACGTCAGGCCGAGCTGCTGCTTCTGCGTCACGAAGGCCTCAGCTACGACGAGGTCGCGGCCGCGCTTGCACTCAATCCGGCGTCGGTCGGCACGCTGCTCGCCCGCGCCCAACACGCGTTTCGAAAGGAGTACGTGAGACGTCATGGCCACGCATAACGACGACCTCGATCTCGGCCGGTGGACGGAGGCGCGCCTGGCGCAGCTGGATCGCCAGCCCGACTGGGAGCCCGATGTCACACGGGCGCTGACGCAATTTCGACAGAAGGCCCAGGGCGGCGCGCACCGCGGCCGCACGTTCGCCATCGCGGGCGCGCTCGTCGCCGCGATGAGCGCCGGCGTGCTGGCGTTTCCGCCGGCGCACGCCTTCGCGGAGCGCTGCATCGCGGCCTGCGTCGATCAATCCGCCAGACTCGGCGCGTACCTGCGCCGGCGGCCCGCCGTGTCGCGTCTGGCGGCGCCGGACTTCTCACTCACCGATCGATTGGGCCACGCCGTATCGCTCTCCGCGTACCGCGGGCAGGTCGTGCTGATCAATTTCTGGGCGACGTGGTGCTCGCCCTGCAAGCGCGAGATCCCGTGGCTCGTCGAATTCCAGACGAAGTACAAGGATCGCGGGTTCACCGTGCTCGGTCTCTCGGTCGACGAGGACGGATGGACATCGGTGGCGCCGTATCTCGACGCGTCGGCGATCAACTACCCCGTCGCGATTGCCAATGACGAGGTGACTGCGGGGTACGGCGGGATCACGGGGGTCCCGATGACGTTCGTCATCGATCGCACCGGCCGCGTCTCGGCCACCCATCTCGGCCTGCTGAATCGAGACGACGTCGAGGCGGAGATTCAGAGCGCGCTGGGCAGGTAGCGGCTCGTCGTTCTATCTGGGGACGATCCACGTCCCGGCGAGGACATCGTGTGGTCCGCGTGTGGGCCGCACGACGGACCACACGGCGCCCGCCAGCAGAATCGCGAGGACCACGGCCGCAGCCTCGATGCGCAGCGCTCCGGCCTGGAGCGCCGCGATCGGCCGAGGGAACAACGACGCGCACCAGAGGAGAAACGGCGACCACACGATGAGCACGCGGCCGATCGATCGCAGCCGGCCGATCTCCCGTCCGTCGCGCGTCACCACGGCGAGTCCGAGCAGGCGAAACAGGAGGCCTCCGGGTACGATCACCGCGCCGGCGAGACACAACACGAAATCGAAGCCGCCGCCGATCGCGAAGAGCGCGCCGGCCATCACTTCCACCATGCCTCGCGTCCCGGGCGCGATCTTCGTCGCGTACTCCGCGTGGATCCGGTCGAGATCGGGCGCGAGGACGCGCGTCGCATCCGCCAGCGCTTCGTCAGAGAGCGGCGGGTGTGTGGCGGCGACGCGCGTCGCGATCGGCCGAAGCCGCGCAAGATCCGTCTCACCGATCAGCGTCGTCCACATGCGATCGTCAGTCAGCGCGCTGCCGAAGCGGCTTGCCAGGTAGATCTCCATGGCGCGCATCCGCTCGGGCGTTTCGGGCGTGCGGCCCGTGTCAGCCGCGTCGATCGCGCCGAGCAGACGGTACATCTCGAGCTTCTCGGCTGTGGTCGCCGCACGAAGCACGGGAACCGTGGCGACCATGCCGACGAGCAGCGTGACGAGCGGCAGCGCGGCAACGACGATCGGAATCACGCGGCGCGATCGCAGCACGCGATCGGGGCTCGCGGCCACACGTGCGAGTGCCGTTCGCGCCGCCGCAATGGGGGTCGATGCTCCGGTGCGATCCCAGGCCTCGAGCAGTGATGCGGCGGAAAGCGGCATCGTCGACGACTCGCCGCTTTGCCGATCAGATGCGGGCTGCAGCGCGAAACGTCCGACGGCCGCCAGCAGACCGACCGGCGTGAGCCTCGTCGTGTCGCCCGCGCGGTCCGATCCTGCGCGCCCGCCGGCCCCGGCGCCGGTTCGCGGCGCGGGAAAGTCGAGAAGCACGGCGCGGCCGTCGTTGCGAATCCAGACGCGGTCGAGCGCCAGCGCCGGCAGCGAACCGTCGTGCTCACCGGCGTCGAGCTCAGCCGCCATGTCCTGCAGCCAGGCTTTGACGGCCGACCAGGGCTGCTGCGCTTCAGCCACGTCCACGAGCGCCTTCCCGTCCGGCGCCTCGAACGCGTCCCAGTTCTCCGCGGCCGAACGGCGCCCGGCGAGCCAGTGCAACCGGCCGACGCGACCGACGTCGCGGCGCGCGTCCGACACCGGCGGCGCGCCGCTCGGCATGGCGCGGATCCACACCCGGCGTCGCAGCACTGGATCGAAACCCGTGAGCAGCAAGCCCTCGTCAACTTCGCGGACTTCCTCTGGCCCGCCGTAGCCTTGTGCGAAGGCGGCGCCAAGAACATCGAACGGGCCGCAACGCGCGCGCGCCGTTGACCGTGGCGCCCATTCTGCGCGTGGTGCGTCTTCGGCTCCGCGGCGCAGCGTCGCCATCGGCCGGGTGACGACGCGCGTGCCGCTCGCGAGATCGTGAACCGCCGCGTAGCCGTTGTTGCGGCGCATCGTGACGAACACCAGCGGCGCGCCCACGATCGGCAGGAAGACCATCGCCAGCGCGATCCCCACGTGCGCCTTCAGGACCGCGTCCGCGCGGTCGGTGCCGATGATGAGTGCGGCCAACGCCGACGGCGCGATCGGCGCGAAGTTGACGGCGGTGCGAATCAGGACCTGCCGAAATGACAGCGTCCCCGACGTGGAGACCACGCGCAGCCCGAAGAGCCGCTTGCCGAGCGAGGCCGCCCAGCGGCTCTCGAGCACGAGGAAGTAGATGAAGCTGGCGATCGCCGCCCACGCGTTCTCCGGACGCGTCCGAAAGCTCCGGCTGGCCGTCGTGTCCGGCCCGATCAGCCAGGTCGCGGCGAGCGTGAACGGAAACGACACGACGAGCGCGTCCACGACGCCGGCCATCAGGCGGTAGCTGAGCCGCGCCGGCACCGTGGCCGTCGT
Source organism: Vicinamibacterales bacterium (assembly GCA_035279905.1). Classification (GTDB taxonomy): domain Bacteria; phylum Acidobacteriota; class Vicinamibacteria; order Vicinamibacterales; family SCN-69-37; genus DATEGZ01. Next base: position 38,826 of record DATEGZ010000316.1, on the reverse strand, counting down.
CGAAAACGGACGCAGCAAATCGGCGAGCGCCGCGTACGACGCGGGACGCGCGGCGGCGTCCTTCGCGAGGCACTGCAGCACGACGGCGGCAAGCGGTCCCGGAATCGACGGTTGCACGGTGCGCGGCGACCGCGGGGGATCGTTCAGCACGCGCTTCGCCAGCTCGCCGAGATCCTTGCCCTCGAACACGGGCTCGCCCGTGAGCAGATAGAAAAGCGTGGCGCCGACCGCGTAGATGTCGGCGCGCACGTCGAGCGGCTGGCCGCGCAGCTGCTCGGGAGCGGCAAACTGCGGCGTGCCCTGAAAGACCTGCGACCAGCCGGCGTGCTGGACGTCGCGCGCGAGCGTGGAGATCGACAGACCGAAGTCACCGACCTTGACCGATCCGTCGGCGTCGGAAAAGCAGTTCGACGGTTTGATGTCGCGATGCAGAATGCCCGCGGCTTGCGCGGCGTCGAGACCGCCGATGATGTCGAGCACCGCCGTGACGGCTTCGACCGGCGGCATCGGTCCGCGCGCCGACACCCGATCCTTGAGCGTCCCGCCGGGCAGCAGCTCCATCGAGATGACGGGCATCCCGCCGATTTCCTCGCTGCCGTAGATGTACACGGTGTGCGGATGACTGACGGACGCGGCGAGCTGGCCCTCTCGCAGAAAGCGTGCGCGGTCCTCGGCGTCGTTCAGCCGGCCTCGCAACACTTTCAGCGCGAGACGCCGGCCGGTGTCGATGTGCTCGGCCTCGTAGACCTCGCCCATCCCGCCCGCGCCGAGCAGCCGCCCGATGCGGTACGGCCCGAAACGCTGGCCGTCTTCGAGCTGCTTGCCGGCGGCGATCGCGCCCGCCGACGCGCTGAGCGGCGACAGAACCGTCTGCGCGTCGTCGCTCGGCGCCATCGTGAGCGAGTCGGCGCCGGCGGCGAGCAGACAGGCGGCGCACAGGCCTTCGGGAGCGTCAGGCGGAAGCCTGGTCCCGCAGCGCGGGCAGTGGCCGGCGAGATATGTCGCGTCCATGTGGGGATCAGACAGATTCGCCGGCAAAGGTTACTGACTCACCGCGCGAATCAGGTAGCGAATCTCGTCGTCGACGTCCTGCTCGGAAAGCACGGTCTCCGCGATGTGGCGCCGGAGCGTCTCGTGGAACGCGCGCCGCAGCCGGTGCACCGCGACCTTCACCGCGCCCTCGGTTGTTCCGAGGCCCCTGGCGATCGCGGCGTAGCCGCCGGCGGGGGCCTGGCCGAGCAGGCTGGCCTTCAGCCGCTCGAACTCGTCGGCCTTGCCCGCCTCGCGCGCGTCGGCGCGGAGCTCCTCGAGCACGCGCTCGATGACGGTCAGCGCCCAGCGTCGATCAAAGATAATTTCGGGGGTCAGAGGCCCCGCGGGCTCGAACTGATAGCGTCCTTCAGCATCCTGCAGAGAAAGCGACAGCGCCGGCAGGCCCCCTCCCCGCTTCTGCGCCCGGCGGCGGGCGGCGTCGTTGGCCAGGAAATGCTGAAGCGAGGCCAGCAGAAACGCGCGAAACCGGCCCCGCTCGCGGTCCACGGCGCTGAAATCCTGACGTTGCAGCAGCAGCGCGAAGAACGACTGCGTCAGGTCCTGCGCGTCCTCTGGCGTGTAACCGCGCCGGCGGATGTACGCGTACAGCGGATACCAGTACGTCTCGCAGAGGGTCGCGAGCGCCCGCCGAGCCGCCGCTGAGTCGTCGCCCGCGACGGCCAGCACCACGCTCCACTGCGTCGTATCGAAACGCACGCGGATAGATTAACGACCTCGGGTGTCGTTTTGGGGGCTCGTGCAAACTCCAGGTGTCATTTCGCCGGCCTTGACGGGCCTCTATTGATTTCGCAGCACGACGATCGGATCGACGCGGCTGGCGCGCCGCGCGGGCACGAACGCGGCCAGCACCGCGGCGCCGACGAGGACGATCGCGGCAAACGTCATGATCAGCGGATCGGTCGGCGCCACGTCCACGAGCAGATTACGAATCAGGCGCGTCAGCGCCACGGCCGCGGCGATCCCGATCACGCCGCCGATCGCCGCGAGCTTCACGCTGTCGCCGAGCACGAGGCGCATCACTCGGCCGGCGTCGGCGCCAAGCGCGACGCGCACGCCGATCTCGTGGATGCGTGACGAGACGACGTACGACATCACGCCATAGACGCCCACCGCCGCCAGCAACAGCGCCGCGCCCGCAAAGATCGTCAGCATCGTCGCGTGGAAGCGCGGCCGCGTGAGCGTCTCCGAGATCCGATCTTCGAGCGTCATGACTCCGTAGATCGGCAGCCCGGCATCGACGGACGCGACGGCCTGTCGCAGCGCCGGCACCACAGCCGCCGCGCCGCCTCGGTTCGTCTTGACGACGACCATCGTGTCCGGCCACGAGAATTGCAGGTACGACGTGTAAAAGTCCGGCAGGACCGGATCGTCAACCGCGCCGTACTTGACGTCACCGACGACCCCCACGATCTCAGCCGGGTTCTTCGGATCCATGAACTTCTGGGCGGAGCCAAACCAGATGCGCTTGCCGATCGGATCCTCGCCGGGCCAGTACCGAGCGGCGGCGCGCTCGTTGATCACGACGACCGGCGGCCGGTCCATCCGATCGCTGTCCAGGAAGGCGCGTCCGCGCTTCACCGGAATGCCGAGCACGCGGAAGTAGTCTGCCGACACGTAGTGACGTTCCACCGCCGGCGCTGGTCCCGAAGCGGCCGCCTCGCCCGCAAGATGCAACGTCGTGCGCGCGCAGGAGTTGTAGAACGGCGTGCAGCGATTGACGGCGGCCAGCGCCACGCCCGGCGCCTGCTGAATCGCGGTGAGCAGCCGCTCGACCACCGCCGGCCCTTCTCCCGGCCGGTAGCGCGAAGCGGGCGGCGTGATCCAGAACGCCAGAACGTCGTCGGTTTCGAATCCGGTGCGCCATCGCTGCATCTGCGCGAAGCTGGTGACAAAGAGACTCGCGCCCGTCACGAGCAGGACGGCGATCGCGATCTCGGCGACAACGATCGCGCTGAGCACACGCGATCGCCCGCTTGCGGTCGTCCGCTGGTCTTCGCGAAGGACGCTCAGCAGGTCGGTGCGCCCGGCCTCGACGGCCGGCGCCACGCCGAAGATCAGGCTCGTGACCAACGTCGCGCCGAGCGCGAAGAACAGCGCGACGCCGTCAAGGGCGGGCACGGCAAACCCCTGCACCTGGACGTAGCCCGTGCCCGACGATGGCAGCGCGCTGGGTGCGGTGAGCGCCACGAAGTGTACGCCCCACACGGCGAGGAGCGTGCCCGCAAGCCCGCCAACGGTGGCGAGCAATACGCTCTCGGTCAGGAATTGACGCATCACGCGCCAGGCGCCCGCGCCGAGCGCATTGCGAACCGCGATCTCGCGCCGGCGCTGGCGCAGACGCGCCATCAACAGGCTCGCAACGTTCGCGCAGGCGATGAGCAGGACGCACGCGATTCCGGCAAAGAGTAACAGCGCGGATCGCTCGACGGCGGGATCGATGCGCGCCTCGCCAACGGGAAGGACACGTCCGCCCCACACGGCGGTGGCATCCGGCTCCTGGGTGTCCACCGCCACGGCTCGCGGCCCGATCGCGGCCATCTCGGCGTTCGCCTGGTCGAGCGTGACACCCGGTTTCAGGCGGGCCACGGCGGGCATGAAATGCTGCGGCGTGGTCAGGTACTCCGCGTAGGTCAGCCGGGCGGCCATGGCGGTCGGAATCCAGAGATCGGCGCGACCGCTCAACCCGTTGAAGCCGTCCGGCATCACGCCAATGATCCTGAGCGGCACGCCGTTGACCGGCAGCATGCGGCTGAGCACGTTCGGATCTCCCGCCATGCGACCGCGCCACATCCGCGCGCTGATCACGACCAGCGGGTGCGCGCCCGGCTGCGTGTCCTCTTCGACCGTGAACCCACGTCCGACGATCGGCACGACCCGGAGCAGGTCGAAGTACCGTGCCGAGATGACCTCGCCGTCGATCTGCTCCGGCTCGGTCAGCGCGATGGCCAGGTTCGTTCGTGAAAACGACGCGACGCTTTCAAACGAGGTCGCTTGCGCCGCGAGCGCGGCCAACTCCGGATGCGAGAAACGCATGCGGTCGTCGCGCGCGCGGGCCGACGTCCGCGTGAGGTAGAGCATGACGATCCGGTCGGGCTCGGCGAACGGCAGCGGCCGCAGCAACGCTGCGTACACCACGCTGAACATCGTCGTCGTCGCGCCGATGCCGATCGCGAGGATCAGCACGGCCAGCGCCGCGCCGCCACGCATGCTGACCACGGTCCGCGCTGCGTACCGCACGTCCTGCCAAATGGTCGCCATGGCTCGTCCACCATAGACGATGCCGGGCGGCAGGTGTTAACTTCCGCCGAGATGCGTCCCTCCCGGTGGCCACCGGCGGCCTGGGCCACCCTCGTGTTCGTGGCATTCGCGGCTCTGTACATCACGGCGGCGCCGTCGCTGGCCTGGCAGCACTGGGACTCGCTCGAGTACGCGCGGGCGTGCGAAACGCGCGGGCCGCTCGCCACGTGGGGCAACCATCCCCTTGGGCAGCTGATCCAATGCTCGGGGTTCAGGATCGCCGTGGCGGCTGGTGTGACCGGCCGCGCTCTGCCCGTGCTCGCGATCGCGACCGCGCTCTCGACCGGCGGCGCCGTCGCGGCCTTCTTCCTGCTGCTCGTGCGCGCGCTCCGCGTGTCCACGCTGCGCGCCCTCGGCTGGTCCGCCGTGCTCGGCAGCGCGTACGGACTGTGGCACTACGCGGGCACGGCGGACATCTACGGCATCTCGCTGCTCTTTCTCATCCCGGCGTGGGAAGGCGTGCTGCGGACGACACCCGACGAGCCGGCGTCGCGCGATCGATTGACGATTGCGTTCCTGGCCGTCGCGGCGCTCATCCACCAATACAACGTCGTGCTGCTCGCGACGGGCATCGCGGCGCTCATGTTCGTGCGCCCGGCGCCGCAGGATCGCGCGCGCCTTCGACACGTCTCGATGTGGTCGTTCGCGCTCGCGACCCTTGGCTATCTCGTGCTGGGCACTTTGAGTCTTCCGGCGCCAACGCCGCTCAAGGTCCTCGGCTGGATCATCGGCTACGGCGACGACCCGACGTACGGACGATCGTTCGGCCTGCGCGGGTTGCCGCCGGCGCTGCACTCGATCGCGGAGACGTTCCTGAAGGATCCGTATCTCGACGAGCCACGTCTCCTGTGGGGCGCCGTCGTGGCACTGGGCATCCTGCTGTTCGTCGCGGGCGTGGTGCTCTTGCGCCGCGCCTCGCCGCGCGACCGATGGCTGCCGATCGCGAGCGCAGCGCAGCTCACCGTCGGCTGGGCGCTGATCGTGTGGTGGTGGCCGTTGATGTACGGCAAGTGGTGGCTGCAGACGCTGCCGATCCTGATCCTCTGGTGGGATCGTGCCCTCGAAGGTTTGTTGATCCGGCTGGGAACCTCGCCGGCGGCGCGTGTCTCGGCGCGCCTCGCGAACGGCGTGCCGCTGGCCGTCGGCGCGTTTGCCCTGGTCTTCAACTTCCAGGTTGCGTTGAGCGTCGAGCGTCAGCCCGATCGCGGGTTCGAGCAAGGCCTCGCGCTGTGGGTCGCGCACTCGCAACCCGACGACCTGCTGATCGAAAACGGCCGGCTGACGGCCCACCTGCTCTTCTGGAGCGACCGGCCCCACGCGATGAACGTGTACCGCGTGCTCCAGGCCGGGGCGCGCACCGGCGACCCGCTCGGCGCCGTGCGCCGCGCCATCGACGCGGCCATCGCCAATCACCAGCACGTGCTCTTCGGCGGCGGTCTCGATCCGTACTTCTTCACGGACGACATCCTGCACCTGGTCGGCGTCACGCGCGCGGACCTCACGGACGTCTTCGAGCGGTACCGCCACGAGGGGCCGATGTTCGTCTATCAGGAGTGGCCGTCCGCGCCGCCGACGCCGGTGTACCGGCTGCAACTGCCCGACAGACCCCGCTGACGCGCTCGGCCGGATCCGGACGCTCGTTATATGATCGGCGCGCTCGATGAGTCCGATCGACGCTCAGACGTCCAGCGCCTTCCGCCTGACGGTCATTGTCCCAGTCCACAACGAGCGGCACGTCGTCGAAGCCAGCGTGCGGCGCGTGCTGGCGGTGCGCGATCCGCTGCTCTCGTCGCTCGAGGTGGTGGCGGTCGACGACCACAGCTCCGACGGATCGGGCGAGGTGTTGTCCCGGCTGAGCCGTGAGGACTCCCGGGTGATCGTGCTCTCGCACAACCAGACGCGCGGCAAGGGCGCGGCGGTGCGCACCGGGCTCGCGCGCGCGTCGGGCGACATCGTGCTGATCCACGACGGCGATCTCGAGTACGACCCGGCCGACATTCCCGCGCTGCTCCTGCCGTTCGCGCGCGAAGGCGCCGACGCGGTGTTCGGATCGCGCTATCTGTCGGGCGCGTACCGGCGCGCGCTGCGCTACCGCCACACGCTCACCAACAAGTTCTTGACGACGGTCAACAACTGGCTGACCGACCTCGCGCTCACCGACGTCGAGACCTGCTACAAGGCCGTCAACACGGAGCTGCTCAAGTCGATCCCGCTCCGAAGCGACGACCGGCGCTTCGAGGTCGAGCTGGCGATCAAGCTCGCGAAGCGGCGGGCGCGCCTGTTCGAGACGCCGATCCGATACATGCCGCGGACGGCGGCGGACGGCCAGAAGACGCGCGCGATGGACGGCCTGCTCGCGCTCATGGCGCTCGGCAAGTTCTGGTTCGTCGACGACATGTACCACGACGACGAGTACGGGTCGCGGATCCTGGTCGAGCTCGAACGCACGCGCCACTTCAACGCGTGGATGGCGGACGTGCTCCGCCCGCACCTGGGCGATCGCGTCCTCGAGATCGGCGCCGGCATCGGCAACCTGACGTCGCAGTTCATCCCGCGCGAGTTCTACGTCGCGTCGGACATCAACCCGCACTACCTCCGGTATCTGCACTCGTATGCCACCGGCAAGCCGTATCTGCACGTGCGCAAGGTCGACGTGCAGGAAGCCGCGGACTTCGCGGGGCTCGAGGGCCAGGTCGACACGGTCGTCGCGCTCAACGTGATCGAGCACGTGCCGCATCCAGAAGTCGCGATGCGCAATCTGTGGACGGCGCTTGCGCCCGGCGGCCGCGCCGTGATTCTCGTGCCGCAGCATCCGAAGCTCTACGGCACGCTCGACACCGGGCTCGGACACTTCCTGCGGTATACGCCGGACGGGCTGCGCACGCTCATGACCTCCGCCGGGTTCGAGATGGCCGAGATATTCGACTTCAACCGCGTCTCGGCGCCGGCCTGGTGGTTCAACGGGCGCGTGATGAAGCGGCAGACGTTCTCGCGCGTGCAGCTCAAGATGTTCGACGCCATGCTGCCGATCTTCCGGCGCGTCGACCGGCTCTGGCCCTGGACCGGCATCAGCGTCATCGGCATCGGAGTGAAAAAGTGAGCGTCAGGGCGGCAGGCCGCAAGAACCTCGGAACCCCGGAACCTCGGAACCCCGGAACCATCGCCAATGTCTAGCTCGCGCTCGACCACGTTCTGGGTGGGCGCGCTGCTGGTGCTCGTGCTCTTTTCGCTGCCGTTGTTCTTCGGTCTCAACGAACCGGAGATGCGGAGCGACGAGGCGATCTATTCTTACGCGGTCGAGCGCATTCTGGACAGCGGCGATTGGCTGACGCCGAAGTCCATTCCCGGCGAACAACCTTTTCTCGAAAAGCCGCCGCTGAAGTTCTGGCTGGTGGCCGGCGGGATCAAGTCCGGCCTGCTGCCGAACAACGACGCGGGTCTCCGATGGTTCGACGGGTTGTTCGGCGCCATCGGGTTCTTCTACATTTTTCTGATCGGCTGCCGGCTGTCCGGACCGACGTGCGGGGTCGTGGCGGCGCTCGCGCTCTTCGCGCTCGATCCGTTGATCTTCGAACACGGGCTGCGCAGCAACAACATGGAAGCGTCGGTCTTCCTGAGCTACTGCGGCGGTCTCTACCATTTCATGCGATGGGCCGAGGGCGCGCCCGGACGCGCGCGGCGCGGCCACGCCTTCGCGGTGGGCGCGTACTTCGTGCTCGGCTTCATGACGAAGTTCGTCGCCGCCGCGTTCCTGCCGATGATTGGCGTCGTGTCGCTGCTCTGGCGGCCGGGCGGCTTCAAGACGCTCAAAGAAGGATGGCGCGACTGGGTCCTGCCGATCGTCGCTGTGCTGGCCGTGACCGCGCCCTGGTTCATCTACGAGACTCGTCTGTACGGCTCGATGTTCTGGCAGACGATCTTTGGCGTACACGTCTTCAAACGATTCACGAGCTTTCTCGATCCGTCGCACCTCCACCCGTGGCACTACTACTTTTCGTGGACGTGGCGCGAGGTGGTCTACGCGAGCGAGCAGATCCTCGTCGGCGCCGGTCTCGTGCGGCTCCTCGTCGCGGCCGTCCGCGGCGAAACCTGGACCGCGCGCGTCGTGCTGGTCTGGGGCGTGCTGCCGCTCGCGCTGATTTCTGTCGGCACGTCGAAGCTCGGCCACTATGCCTACCCGTTCTGGCCGCCGCTGGGCCTGGGCGCGGGCCTGGCGTTCGCCTGGGTGCTGAGCGTCCTCGAACGGCGTGTCGAGCCTGCGGTGGCGGGATGGCTGGCGCGCCTGACGCCGAAGCGCGCCGCCACCTGGTCCCAGCCGCGATCGCGGGTGCGCACCGTGCTGTTGTCGATCGCCGGCGTCCTCATGGCAATCGCGCTCTGGACGCTCTTTATCTCTCCGGTGCACCTCGGCGTCGGCAGCGTCACGCTCTTCAGCAACAGCTCGTTCCTGCGTCCGGCCTTTGCGGCGGTGTTCCTGTTCTGGCTCGCGGGCCAGGCGCGTTCGCTGCTGAGGTTGGCCGCCGCGGTCGCGCTCGCTTTTGTGCTCCCGCTCGCGACGTATCTGGACAAGGTCCATCGCATCGGCAAAGTGGATCACCCGATTCGAGCCGCGCGCGATTGCATCAAGGATCTCGACGCCGGCAACACGGCCGTCGGTCACGGCGTCTACGCCGCCGCGGCCGATCTTCACTGGGCGTACTACTTCTACCTCGCCCGCATCGACACCTTCACTGCCGCGCCGCAATTCTCGCTCGATGACACGCTCGCGCGCCTAACGGTGCCGGGCCAGCAGACGCCGGTGATCATCCAGCGGCCCGATTACGATACGCTCGCCGCTACGGTGCCTCCCCTGCTCGTGACCGCTCCCGACGCGCCGCCTCCGCCGCCCGACGAGTACACGCCGCTGCGCACGACGCTGACCAAGGGTGCGGTCGCGTTCGACGACAACGTCGCAATGCTCTTGCCCGGTCCGTTTCAAGCCTGCGCGGCGCCCATGCTCGACGCGGACGGCCATCCGATCTCCCTCTGGAAGCGCGCCGCGGCCGGAAAGATCCCATGAGCGGACCGGTGCGCCTCTCGGTCGTCATCCCGGCGATGAACGAGGCGGAACGCATCGGCGACAGTCTGCGGACGCTGCAGGCGGAGCTGCCCGCATCCGCCGCTCCGTGGGAAATCCGCGTCGTCGACGACGGGTCCACCGATCGGACGCCGGCGATCGTGGCCGAGGCGGCTGCGAAAGATCCGCGGATCGTGCTACAGCGCGAGCCGCATCGCGGCAAAGGCGGCGCCCTGCGCGCGGGCCTGCTCGCGGCGCGCGGCGAGCTGCGGTTCATGTGCGACGCCGACCTCTCGATGCCCGTGTCGGAGCTGCCGCGGTTCATCGCGGCCGTGCCGGCCCAGTGCGACATCGCGATCGGATCGCGCGAGGGCGCGGGCGCCCGGCGCGTCGGCGAGCCGGAACACCGCCACGCGATGGGCCGCGTCTTCAACCTGATCGTCCGGCTCAGCGGCCTGTCGGGCATCCAGGACACGCAGTGCGGCTTCAAGATGTTCAGCGCGCGTGCGGCCGAGACCATCGTGCCGCGCCTGACGCTCGACGGCTGGGCGATCGACATCGAGATGCTGGTCATCGCGGCCCGGCACGGCCTGCGCGTCCGCGAGATTCCGATTGAATGGCACTACCGCGAGCGGTCGCGCGTCTCCCCGGTGCGCGATTCGCTCAGGATGACGCGCGACGTGCTGAAGATTCGCTGGAACGCGATGCGCGGGCTCTACAACCGCTAGCGCGCTCGCGCGCGGAGCGATCTCGCGCCGGTCCCGCGAGCGCGCTCGTGGCTCGCGGCCGTCGCGTCAATCGCCCGCGGCGCACGGTTTTGAGCTATCCTCCCCGCACGGATGGCAGGAGAGCAGAAGCAGAATTTCGTCGGCCGGCACCTCGTCAACGTGAAGCTCACCGGCGCGGGATCGGAAAAAGACACACGGCATCATGAGATCGCAATCGAAGGCGGGGCGACTTACCTGCCGGGCGATGCCCTGGGTGTGTATCCGCGCAACGATCCTTCGCTCGTCGAGCAGATCGAGCGGGCGGTCGGAGCGACGGGCGACGAGCCGGTGGCGGGCCCGGCCGGCGCCCCCATCCCGCTGCGCCGCGCGCTGACCGAGATCTACAACCTGACGACGCCGAGCCGGAAGCTGCTCGAGCTGCTGGCGTCGCGCGGCGCGGCCGACCTCGCGCCGCTGCTCGACCGCGCCAACGCGGAACAGCTCAAGCACTACTTCAACGGCTGGAACGAGGCGCACGACGTCCTCGACGTGCTCGAAGACCACGCGTCGATCCGCGTGACGCCCGCCGAGCTCGTCGAGTCGCTCCGAAAGTCGCTGCCGCGCTTGTACTCGATCGCCTCGAGCCACGCGGCGCACCCGGGACAAGTGCATCTGCTCGTCGTGTCCGTCCGCTACACGGTGCGGAGCCGCGCGCGCGAGGGCGTGTGCTCCACTTGGCTCGCGAATCGCTGGCCGGACGGCGAGACCGCCGACATGTACTTGCAGAACCAGCAGAAGCACTTCGCGATGCCCGCCAGCGGCGACGCGCCGATGATCATGGTCGGGCCGGGCACCGGCCTGGCGCCGTTTCGGGCGTTCATCGAGGAACGCGTGGTCGGGGGCGCGACCGGGCGTAACTGGCTCTTCTTCGGTGAGCAGCGCCGCGCGAGCGACTTCTTCTACGAGGAGCAGCTCAGCGGCTACGTGCGCGACGGGCGCTTGCGGCTGGACGTGGCGTTCTCGCGCGACCAGGCCCAGAAGATCTACGTCCAGCACCGAATGCGCGAGCAGGCCCGCGACCTCTGGGCATGGCTCGAAGAAGGCGCCGAGGTGTTCGTGTGCGGCGACAAGGAACGCATGGCCGCCGACGTCGATCGCGAGCTCCACGCGATTGCCGAGACCCAGGGCGGCAAGACGCCGGAGCAAGCGAAGGAATACGTCGAGAACCTTCGCCAGACCAAGCGGTACAAGCGCGACGTGTACTGATCGTCTACGCGGCTTCCCATCGCCGCGCCACGAGCCTGGCCGCGCCGAAGAACGCCGCCGCCAGCCCAACGAGCACCGTCACCTGCGGCCAGAGCGCGGCGAGCGGCGCTTCGCGCCAGAACACTTTCAAGTACCCGTCGAGCGCCCACGCGTTGAACGTCACGAGCCCCACCTTCTGCATCGTCTCGCTCATGAGGAAGCGCGGGAACATGCTGCCGCCGATCGCGGACATCGTGAGGATCACGATCGTCGAGATGCCGGCCAACTGCTGACGCGAGCGGCAAAGCGTCGCGAGAAACAACCCGAACGCCGCCGCGGCGGCCGCGGTGGGCACCGTCACGATCAGGAACCCGGCCAGGTGGCTCGCGAGCGGCAGGTGAAACGCCAGCGCGCCCCACGAGAACATCACGCAGATTTGCGCCACGCCCATCAGCGCCAGAAAGAGCCACTTGCCCACGAGGACGCCCGTCATCCCGGCGCGCGATCCGATCAGACGTCCGAGCGTGCCGGCTTCTTCCTCCTCGAGGAGCGCGCCACCGGCACCCGAGCACGAGAACAGCAGGAACATCACGCCCACGCCGGCGGCGTAAAACGAGATCGTCGCGCCCTGTCCCTGCCCGGGTTTCATGACGTTGACGACTTCGGTGGGCAGCCCGATGAACGCCGCGGCGTTGGGGCCGCCTGGAAGCGCGTCGAACCTCGCGGTGAAGCTGACCTTCTGCAGCAGCCCTTGCGCGATCTGTGGCGCGATGGGATCGGAGACATCGGCCAGCACCTGCACCTTGCGCAGATCCTTCGGCAGGACGATCGCCACCGGCAGCGTGCCGGTCTTGACGAGCGACTCGGCCGCCGCGCGATCGAGCGTCTCGCCAGTTCCGTCGGCGTTGGCGGTCGTCTGGACGGCGAGCGCGCGTTCGGCCTGCAGCGCTTTCACGAGCTTCGCGGAATAGGCCGATTGATCCTCGTCGACGATCGCCATGCGCACCTGGCGGGTCGCCGGCCGCTGATTGCCGAACACGGACGCGAAGATCGAAAAGAAGATGATCGGCAGCGCGAACGTCATCGCCTGCACGACACGATCGCGCTTGAGGTTGATCCAGCCGATGCGAAGGAGCGTGCCAATCATTCGCGGAGCTCCCGCCCGGTCAGGGCGATGAAGACGTCCTGAAGCGTGGCGCCCGGCGCCGACGCCAGAAGATCGCCGACCGTGCCGCCGGCGACGATCCGGCCGCCGTCGATGATGGCGATCCGCTCGCACCGCCGCTCGGCTTCCTCCAGGTGGTGTGTCGTGAGCACGATCGAGACGCCCGCCTGCTGCAACTGGCTCAACATCTCGTAGATCCGCTCGCGGCTCTGCGGATCGACGCCGACCGTCGGCTCGTCGAGCAGAACGACCTTCGGCTCGTGCATCAGGCCGCAGGCAATGTTGAGGCGGCGCCGCATGCCGCCTGAAAAGCGCTTGACGGGCTCGCGCGATCGCTCGACGAGATCCGACCACTCGAGCGCCCACGCGACACGCGCGGGCAAGTCGGATTTCGGGACGCCGTACAAGCGTCCAAACACCTCGAGGTTCTCGCGCGCCGTGAGCAGCGGATACACCGCCATCTCCTGCGGCACGACGCCGATCTCCGGACGGCGATCCCCGACCGCGAGCGCACGCCCCAACAAGTGAATCGTGCCGGCGTCCAGCCGCACCTGCCCCGCGATCGCCTTGATCATCGTCGTCTTGCCGGCGCCGTTCGGACCGAGCAAGCCGACGAGCTCACCGCGCCGCACTTCGAAGAACGCGCCGGCGAGCGCCTGCACCTCGCCAAAGCGCTTGGTCGCGTTGTCAACGACGAGGACAGGGGACGCACTCATGTTGGACTCAGGGGAGTGGACGGCCCGGGGGGAAAGGCGTTCCGGCAGATCGGTGAGTGGTGGAGGAAGGCCGGTGAGTGGCGGGGAAAGGGCGGATTAACTTAGAACTTAGAACTTCAAACTTAGAACTTCAGAGGATCACGCGGCGTGACTCTCTGCAGTTCTAAGTTCTAAGTTTTAAGTTCTGAGTTAGCTAGTGCCCCCGTGTCTTGCGCAGCTGCCGCACTGACCGTTCAGTCGTCTTCGCGTGTCGTTTCGCGTCGAGGATGGCGCGCTCGTCGCGGCGCTTCTCGTCGGCGGCGCGCTCGTGGCTGAGCTTCAGGAAGCTCGCGTAGCGGTCCGCGTCGAGCTCGCCGGCCTCGACCGCGCGCTTGACCGCGCAGCCGGGCTCCTGGTCGTGCTTGCAGTCGCGAAACCGGCAGCCCGCGCCAAGGTCGGCGATGTCCTGGAACGTTTCGTTGATCGCCTGGTCGACGTCCCAGAGCTGGAGCTCGCGCATGCCGGGGGTGTCGATGATCACGCCGCCCGCGTCGAGCAGCACCATCTGCCGGTGCACGCTCGTGTGGCGCCCGCGCGCGTCTTCTTCGCGCACCTCGCCGGTCGCGAGCACCTCGCGCCCGACGAGCGCATTGACGATCGTGGACTTGCCCGCGCCCGACGGCCCGAGCAAGGCAAGCGTCCGCCCTGGCCCCGCGAAGGCCCGCAGCAGATCGAGGCCCTGGCCATCGCGCGCGCTCACGGCCAGCGTCCGCAGGTCCTGCGCAGCCACCGTCGCCTCGGCCACCACGGCCGGGACATCGTCACAGACATCGGCCTTGTTGAGGACGATGACGGGTTCGGCGCCGCTGCGGCGCGCGGGGACGAGGTAGCGCTCGAGCCGCCGCGCGTTCATCTCGGTGTCGAGCGCGAACACCAGGAACACCGTGTCGATGTTGGCGGCGATGACCTGCTCTTCCGTCTCGCGCCCCGCGACTTTGCGCGAGAACCAGCTCTTGCGCGGCAACACCGCCTTGATCACGGCCCGGCCGCCAGCCGGGTCCGGCCACAGCGCGACCCAATCCCCTACCGCCGGCAGCTCCTTGCGGCCAGCGGCCAGGTACTTCACCCGGCCCGCGGCCTCGGCCAGCCACTCGCGGTCCTCGGTGAACACGCGGTAGACGTGGTTGTGCTCGAGGGCGACGCGGCCCGGCACGAGGCCGGCATGGCGCTCGATCGCAAACGCCGCCGCCAGGGCGGGACTCCAACCGAGGGACAGGAGGTCAGCCAAGATGAATGTCGTCGTCCAGAGCCTAAACCAAGCCAACGTTGGCCAGCGACAGCTCGTTCCGAGTACCTGACGTACCAGTCGCACCTGAAAGAATTCGCTAAACCAGTTCACCCCGGTTTTCGTCCAATTGCACAACACTTCGTCCGCAACTGGGACGGGGTGTCGATGGCCGGAGCGGACGGCGCGTCCCCTGAACGGGATTTACCTATCCCGAAAGCGCGTCCCGCGAAGTTTCCGGCGAGCCCGTCTGGATGGGTAAGGCCTTGTGTTCCAGTCTCTTACAGAGATTGCAGGAACTGGCACGGGGTTTTGCATGAGCACCTGTTATGGCAATGGACGTCAAGCGGGATCCCGCAATCCTGAAGAAGAAGAAGATCCGCCGTGCGATTCTCGGCGGCCTGGCAATTATCGCCATCATCGCGATCTCGGTCGCGGTCTCGAGGCTCAAGCCGGCTGCTCCGAGCGTCTCGGCGACGACCCTTTGGTTTGGCACGGTGAAGCGAGGCCCCCTGGTGCGTGAAGTGCACGGCGCCGGCACCCTCGTTCCTGAGGACATCCGCTGGATTCCGGCGACAACCTCGGGCCGCGTCGAGAACATCATCCTGCGGCCGGGCGCGATCGTGAAGCCGGGCACGGTGATCCTCACGCTCAGCAACCCGGACCTCGTGATGCAGACCAACAACGCCGAGCTGCAATGGAAGTCCAGCGTCGCCGCGCTCGAAAACGCGCGAGCCGGACTGCGGTCCACGCGGGTCACGCAGCAGGCCGCTGTGACCGACGCCGAGTCGCAGGTGAAGGTCAACCAGGCGACGCTCGACGCGAACAAGCAGCTGCAGCAGCAAGGCATCGTCGCGGAGCTCACCGTCAAGCAGATGCAGGCGGCCCTGGACCAGGCCCAGTCTCGACTCGAGGTGGCCAAGGAATCGCTGCGCATCGCGATCGAGAACGAGAAGTCGTCGCTCGCGCCGCAGGAAGCGACCGTCAACCAGCAGAAGGCGAACTTCGAGACGTTCCAGCGTCAGCTGGGCGACCTCGAGGTCAAGAGCACGATGAACGGCGTGCTCCAGGTCATTCCGGTTGAGCGCGGCCAGCAGGTCGGTCAGGGCACGAACCTCGCCCGCGTCGCCGACCCGAGCACGCTCAAAGCCACCGTCCGCATCTCCGAAACGACGACGAAGGATTTGGCGATCGGCCAGTCGGCCGACATCGACACGCGCAGCGGCCACGTCAAGGGCCACGTCACGCGCATCGACCCGAACTCGACGAACGGCACGGTCGGCGTCGACGTCAGCCTCGAAGGCCCGCTGCCTCCAGGTTCGCGGCCTGACCTCAGCGTCGACGGCGTCATCGAGCTCGAGCGGCTCGAGAACGTGCTCCAGGTCGAGCGGCCGGCGTTCGGCCAGGAGAATCAGACCGTCGGCTTGTTCAAACTGCTTTCCACGGACGGCGGCAAGATCATGGCCGGGCAGGAAGCCGGCCACGAAGCGACGCAGACGCCCGTCAAGCTCGGCAAGGCGTCTGTGCAGTTCATCGAAGTGCTCGAAGGGCTCCAGGAGGGCGATCGCGTGGTCCTCTCGGACATGTCGCAATACGACGGTTTCAACCGCATCAAGTTGAACTAGCAGAAGGAGTGGAAATGAGCAGCGATCAGACGCTTATCAATCTCGACGGCGTCACGAAGATCTTCTACACCGACGAAGTTGAGACCCACGCCCTGGCGGGCATCCACCTCGAGATTCATCGTGGCGAGTACATCTCGATTGCCGGGCCGTCGGGCTGTGGCAAGTCGACGTTGCTCTCCATTCTCGGACTGCTCGACACGCCGACGGAAGGCAGCTACGTGTTGAACGGCCGCTCGGTGGCGGACCTGCCGCTCTCGGAGCGCGCGCGCGTGCGCAACCGCGAGATCGGGTTCATCTTCCAGAGCTTCAACCTCATCGGCGATCTCACCGTCTACGAGAACGTCGAGCTGCCGCTCACCTATCGCGGGATGAAGTCGGCCGAGCGCAAGGAGCGCGTGATGGCCGCCCTCGAGAAGGTCGGCATGTCGCATCGCGCGAAGCACCTGCCGAGCCAGCTGTCCGGCGGTCAGCAGCAGCGCGTCGCCGTGGCGCGCGCCGTCTGCGGTTCGCCCTCCATCCTGCTCGCGGACGAGCCCACCGGCAACCTCGACTCGAAAAACGGCGAGGCCGTCATGGAGCTCATGCGCGAGCTCCACAAGGAAGGCGCGACCATCTGCATGGTCACGCACGATCCGCGGTACGCGAAGCACGCCGAGCGATCGATTCACCTGTTCGACGGACGTGTGGTTGAGGAAGACGCCGCTCGCAGCGGTTTGAAAGATCTCGAAGAGAGCGGCTTCCACCTTAGCAACTAATCCCGTTCCACCTGTCCTACCAATGGGCGGGTCGCCCCGACTTGAGCGGAACGCTCTTAGGAGGGTCAGGTGGAACGGGACGAATTCTTGCCCTGGCGGCCCTGACCCGGCCGGTTGCCAGCACCGGCCGGGCGGGTCGCAAGGTTCACCGCGAGCTCACGCTCGCCAGCGTGTGACCATGCTGAAGGACCTGAATTTCGCCGTCCTCCTGCGGCCGATGCCCCTGGGTGATGCCGGGACGCACCTCCCGGCGCCATCCAGGCATCGTTTCCAACCGTAAAGACCATTCTTATGACGCCAGTTGAAGCTGCCGTTCTTGACCGTCCCGTCACCCAGCCGGTTGGCCGGCTGCGGGCGACGTCCCCCTTCCGCGTCCTGGTCGCCGACGATCAGCCGGACGTCATCGAAGCGATTCGCTTGCTGCTCGGCGGTCGCGACTTCGTGGTGATCAGCGCGCGTTCGCCGTCGGAGGCCGTCACGGCGGCCGCGGCGCACCCGATTGACGCCGCGCTCATCGATCTCAACTACGACAAGGGCCGCACGAGCGGCGAGCAGGGCCTCGATTTGCTGGCGGCGCTGCTCAACGCCGATCCCGCCCTCCCCGTCGTCGTCATGACGGCGTGGAGCTCGATCGACCTCGCGCTCGAAGCGGTCCGCCGCGGCGCGCGCGACTTCATCGAGAAGCCGTGGGAAGACGCCCGGATGGTCGCGACCGTGCGGGCGCACGCCGAGCTCGGTCGCGCGCTCCGGCGCGTCGCGTCGCTCGAGACCGAATTGCAGCGGCTGGGCGGCGCCGCCGCCGCGTCGCCGCAAATCGCGCCCAACGGCTCCCCCGCGCTCAACGACATGCGCCTGCTCGACGTCGAGGGCCTGCTCGTTCGCCGCGCCATGGAGAAGTTCCAGGGCAACGTGAGCAGAGCCGCACGCGCATTGGGACTGAGCCGCTCGGCGCTCTATCGCAGACTCGAGCGGCACAAGATCTGAGCGCGCTCGGCGCGTATTGGGCCATTGGGTCATCGAGCCATTGGGCTATTGAGGCGTCTGCGTCCTCGCCAGCGTTCTGCAGAACGCTCGGTCAGAGCTGAAGCGCCCCAATAGCCCAATGACCCAATAGCCCAATGTCCCAATGACCGCGTAAGATCCCTCCGTCGTGAATCCTTGGCCGTCTCTCTTCGAGCACGCCCCCTCCTGGAGTGTCGTCGGCACGGCCGTCGCCCTGGCCATCGTCGTGGCCTGGGGGGCGGCGCAGCTGGTGTCGCTGCTCCTCAGGCGGGCGATGCCGCGGCTGTCGGCCGCCGCACGCCCGGGGTCGCATCCCGCCGCGCAGCGGCTGCTCCGGGCCATCCGGCTGGCCCTGTTCCTCGTGCTGATCTTCGTGTTCCTGCCGCCGATCCTCGAGCTGGTCGGCGAGCCGATTCGCGCGGGCTTGAAGCTGCGGACGATCGGATCGTGGGCGGTAGCCAGCGGCGTGCGCGTCCTGTTCGTGCTGGTACTCGCCGGCGTGCTCGCGCGGATCGTCGCGATCAGCACCGGACGCTTCCAGCAGGCGTTCATCGAATCGCACCATCCACCGTCGCCCGAGCACCAGAAGCGCGCCAACACGCTCGGCGGGCTGGTTCAAAACGTCGCGCGCGCGTTCATCTTCGCGGCCGCCGCCGTGATGATCCTCGACGAGCTGCAGATCGACACCCAGCCGATTCTCGCCGGCGCGGGGATCGTCGGGCTCGGCCTGGGTTTCGGCGCCCAGACGCTCGTCAAGGACGTCATCAGCGGCTTCTTCCTCATCGTCGACAACCTGGTGCGTGTGGGCGACACCGCGGAGATCAACGGCACGGGCGGACTGGTCGAGGCGATCAACCTGCGCACGATCGTGCTCCGCGACGTCCGCGGCGCCGTGCACGTGTTTCCGTGCGGATCGGTGAACACGCTGACGAACCTCACGAAGGACTACGCCTACGCCGTGCTCGACGTCCTGGTCTCGTACCGCAGCAACACGGATGAGGTCGCCCTGGCGATGCGCGAAGCCGGCGCGGCGCTCCGGGAAGATCCCGTTTTCGAGCCGATGATCCTCGAGCCAATGGAAGTGCTGGGTATCGAACGCTTCGGCGACACGGGCATGACCGTGCGCGCTCGCATGAAGACGCTGCCGGCGCAGCAGTGGAACGTCACGCGCGCGCTGCGGCGTCTGGTCAAGGCGGGATTCGACAAGCGCGGCATTCAGATGACCGTCGCGGGGCCACCGTCTGCTCCACCGGCGGCGACGGACTTGAGATAGAGCGGGATCAACTTAGAACTTAGAACTCAAAACTTGGAACTCAGGGACTGTCCGAGCTCTAAGTTCTAAGTTTGAAGTTCTAAGTTTTAAGTTCAATACCCAGCCGTCGTCCCACTGACCGGCTGTCCCTTAGATTCTTTGACGATCCTCACCCCTGCGCTCGCGCCGACGCGCGTGGCGCCGGCCGCGACCATTGCCTTGAGCGCCTCGAGGTCTTTCACGCCACCGGCGGCCTTCACGCCCATGTCGCTGCCGACCACGCGCCGCATGAGCGCGACGTCCGCGACCGTAGCACCGCCGGGTCCGAAGCCGGTGGAAGTCTTGACGAAATCCGCGCCGCCGGCTTTCGCCAGCGTCGACGCGGTGATCTTCTCTTCGTCGGTGAGATACGCCGCCTCGATGATCACTTTGCTGACGACCGAGCAGTCCCGGCACGGCCCGGTCACGGCCTCGATGTCGCGCTCGACGGCCCGCAGATCCCCGGACTTCAGCGCACCGATGTTGATGACCATGTCCACTTCGCTGGCGCCGTCGTAGATCACGCGCCGCGTCTCGAAGTTCTTCACGTCTGGCGTCGTCGCGCCGAGCGGAAAGCCGACGACCGCGCAGACTTTGACGGGCGTCGATCGCAGCAAGCTGTGACAGAGCGCGACCCAGACCGGATTCACGCACACGGTCGCAAACGAAAACTCCGCGGCTTCGCGGCAGAGCTGCTCGACGTCCTGCCGCTTCGCGTCGGGCTTGAGCAGGGTGTGGTCGATGAGCCCGGCCACACCGGTCGGCACGACGCCCGTCGCGTGCATGCCGAGACGCGCCGCGCCGGCGTCGATTACGCCCTGCAGTCGTCCCGGGCAGCAATCTTCCTGCACGCCGTGGCAGGCGCACGGCCGTACGGGCCGCCGCGAGGCGGCCATCACTTCGTCCGCGATGATCGCGATGAGACGCGCGAGATCGACGGATTGGGCGTCCATCAGAATCGCTCCTCCAGCCGGCGAACCTTCAGCAGCCGGCGGATGTAGCGCGCCTCGCTCATCGGCGTCGACACCCAGGTATCGACGATCTCCGTGGCCTGGGCCAGGTCGAGGAGCGTCGCGCCGAGCGCCAGCACGTTGGCGCCGTTGTGCTGGCGGGCGTACCGCGCCAGCGTCGGCGTCGTGCACATCGCGGCCCGCACTCCGCGAACCTTGTTGGCCGCAATCGCCGACCCGAGCCCGGCGCCGTCGATGACGATGCCCGCGTCGGCCTCACGGCGAGCCACCGCCAACGCGACCAGCGCGGCGATATCCGGGTAATCCACGGGATCGGGGCCCGACGTGCCGACGTCGGTCACGGATTTGCCGGCCTGACGCAGATGCGTGATGAGCGCGGCTTTCAGCGCGACTCCGGAGTGGTCCGCGCCGATCACCACGCGAACGATCGGCGACGCCGGCGCCAGGTCAGGCGGCAGCGTTGGATCGGCGGTGCCCGAGGGCACGACGGTCACGCGCCGGGCCTTCAGCGTGTCGGCCGCGAGCGGCGTGACACGCCCGCCCGGCTCCAGCTCGACGGTCGATCCCGGCTCGATACGCCGCGCGTCCGCTTCGCTGATCAGGGAAAACCGGAGCACGGCCAAGATCAGGCGCCTCCGGGCATCACGCCGATGTAGGACAAATTCCGGTACCGCTCGTCGAAGTCCAGTCCGTAGCCCACGACAAACTTATCTTCGATCGAAAACCCGATGTACTCCACCTTGACGTCCACCTTGCGGCGCGACGGCTTGCTCAGCAGGCACGCCGTGCGGAGCGACTGCGGCTCGCGCGCCCGCAGAATGTCCTGCAGGTACGACAGCGTCAGCCCCGTGTCCACGATGTCCTCGACGATGACGACGTGACGGCCTTCGAGGCTGCGATCGAGATCCTTGGTGAGGCGCACTTCGCCGGACGACGACGTGCCTGATCCGTAGCTCGAGACCGCAATGAAGTCGCACGTCACCGGCCCCTCGATCTCGCGGATCAGATCGGCGAGAAACATGAACGCGCCCTTGAGCACCGCGACGAGGTGGACGGGCGCGCCGGCGCCGTGATCCTCGCGGATCGTCCGCGCCAGTTCCGCGACGCGCGCGTGGATCTTCTCGCGGGAGAGCATCACGTCCGGCATCACGTCGGGTTTGGTCGGAGGCGTCACGTTACTTCTTCTCCTTGACTTCCTTGCCTGGCGGCGCAGCCGGCGTCACCGCGGCCTTGACGCGCGCGGCCATCGCGCGCGCATCGCGCAGCACGTCGGATCGGTTGAGCGTGAGCACCTGGTGGTCGCGCATGAGCAGGCGGCCCGCGACCATCGTGTTGCGGACGTCGTCGCCGCGCGTGACGTAGACGAGGTGCGACATCGCGTCGAACATCGGCGTCTGCCGCGCGCCGTCCATCGTGACCGTGATGAGGTCGGCCTGCTTGCCGGCCTCGAGGCTGCCGGTCTTGTCGCCGAGGCCGAGCGCCACGGCTCCGCCGCGCGTCGCCAGGCCGAGCGCTTCGCGCGCCGAGAGTGACCGCGGATCCATCGTCGCGACCTTCTGCAGGAACGCCGCCATGCGGACGGCCTCGAACATGTCGAGATCGTTGTTGCTGGCGGCGCCGTCCGTGCCGATGCTGCCTTTCATGCCGGCCGCCATCCACTTGGTGACGGCGGCGATGCCGCTGGCGAGCTTCATGTTGCTCTCGGGGTTGTGCGCGACGCCGACGCCGCGCTTGGCCAGCGTCTTCATGTCGGCATCGTCGAGCCACACGCCGTGGGCGGCGAGCGACCGGCCGTTCCACACGCCGAGCGATTCGAGGTACTGCGTGGGCGACAGGTGGTGCGCGTCCTGGATGATCTTCACCTCGTCGCGCGTCTCGGCGAGGTGGATGAGGAGCGGCACGTTGTACTTGTTCGCGAGCGCGCGCGCCGCCTGGAGCGTCGCCGGCGGCACCGTGTTGGGGGCGTGCGGCGCGACAGCGGGCGTCACAAGCGGGTCGTCCTTCCATTTCTGGATGAAGGCCTCCGCTCGAGCGAGCGCCTCCTCTGGCGTCTTCGCGTCTGCCACCGGAAACTGGATGACCGACTGTCCGAGCACGCCACGGAGCCCGGCCTCGTGCGTGACTTCGGCGATGTCGTCTTCGAAGTAGTACATGTCCGCGAAGGTCGTCGTGCCCGACTCGATCATTTCGAGCGCGGCGAGCCGCGTGCCGACACGGACGAAGTCGGGCGAGACCGTCTTGGCCTCCGCGGGAAAGATGTAGTGCTGGAGCCAGTCCATCAGGGCCAGGTCGTCGGCCAGGCCCCGGTACAGCACCATCGGCACGTGCGTGTGCGTGTTGATGAGCCCGGGGAGGATCACCTGGCCGCGGACGTCGAGTCGATCCGCCGCCTGGTACTTCGCGGCCAGCGTGGCGGCCGGCCCGACTTCCACGATCTTGTCGTGGTCGATCGCGACCGCCCCGTCGGCGATCACGTCGTTGGCCGCGTTCATCGTCACCACGGTCCCGCCCGAGACGAGCAGGGTGATCGGCAGACCCGCTTGTCCGCGGAGCGACAGCACGAGCAGCGTCGTCGCCGCCGCCAGCAGCACCGCGAGCACAGGGCCTCGCATCGAGCGCATGGAGGACAGATTCTATCGCGGGAAAGTCCCGGGTCCTTCAGGTACGACTGGTACGTCAGGTGCGAGGAACGAGCTCACGCTGGCCAGCTTCATTTTCCAAAGAAGTTGACTCGCGCCAGTGCCCTCCTCGTACCTGACGTACCTGTCGTACCTGACGTATATTCTCTCCGTGCCGGTTCATCTCGTCGACCATCCGATCGCGCACGATGCCCTGAGCGCGCTGCGCGACAAGCACACGCGCCCGAGCCATTTCCGCCGGCTCGCGCACCGGTTGAGCCTGGTGCTTGCCATCGAGGCGACGCGCGATCTGGCCACCGTGAAGACGACCGTGGACACGCCGCTCGAGCGGACGGAGGCCCGCACCATCTCGGCCGACGTCGTCGTCGTGCCGGTGCTGCGCGCGGGACTCGGCATGGTCGAGGCCGTGCTCGAGGTGCTGCCGCACGCGCGGGTCGGGCACATCGGCCTGCAGCGCGACGAGCGCACGGCGGTGGCGTCGCAGTACTACTCGAAGCTGCCGCCGGATCTGTCGGCGAGCACCGCGCTCATCGTCGACCCGATGCTCGCGACGGGCGGCAGCGCGGTGGCGGCGATCCGGATGCTCGACCAGGCGGGCGCGCGCGACGTGCGGCTCGTCTGCATCGTCGCGGCGCCTGAAGGCGTCGCCGCGGTCGAAGCGGCGCGGCCAGACGTGCGCATCTACACGCCGGTCGTCGATCGCGGACTCAATGCGAGCAAGTTCATCCTCCCCGGCCTCGGGGATTTTGGGGATCGGCTGTATGCCACCACTTAAGACTCCGGTCGACAACCCGGCCGCCGTGCGACGGTGGTCAACGGCGCTCACCTACATCGAGCCGAACAAGATTCTGGTCCGCGGGTACCCGCTCGACGAGATGATGGGCCGCATCCAGTTCGGCGAAGCGATCTATCTCCTGCTGACCGGCGAGCTGCCCACGCCGTCGATCGGCCGGCTGATGGACGCGATGCTCATCTCGTTCATCGACCACGGGGCCACGCCGCCATCGACGCTCGCGGCGCGGAACGCCGCGACGACGGGCTCGTCCATCCGGGGCGCGGTGGCGGCTGGCGTGTTGGGGTTCGGCCGGTATCACGGCGGCGACGCGCTCGCCTGCCGGCAGCTGCTCGACGAGGGTCTGGCACTTGCCCGGACGGGCAAGTCACTGGCGGAGGTCGCGACGATCCAGGTCGACCGGCTCGTCACGTCCAACGAGATTCCGCCGCCGGGCTTCGGGCACCGGTACCACACGACGGATCCGCGCGCGACCCGTCTGCTGCAGATCGCCCACGAGCTGGAGCTCGATCACGAGCACGCGCAGCTGATTCGCGCCATCGAACACGCGCTGAAGCTGCATCCGGCGCTGAAAGATCGCTCGCTGCCCGTGAACGTGGATGGCGCAATCGCGGCGATCGCCGGCGACATCGGCCTGCCGCCGGAAGTCGCAGACGCGCTGCTGATCATCTCGCGCGTCCCTGGCCTGGCCGCGCACGCGCTCGAGGAACAGGGCCGCGAATCGCCCATGCGAGCGATCGACCCGCTGTCACACGCTTATGACGGACCGTCGGAGCGACGGCTGCCTGAACGCAGGAAATGAGGCAATGGGGCAATCAATAGCCCAATGACCCAATAGCCCAATGTCGTTCGAGCGTTGTTGGGCCGGCGTCCAGATGTAACGACGACATGCCGTTGACGGCTCGGCGCCTCGCGCGTATCTTTTTTTCGAGGCTCTCTCGATACTCGCCAAAATGCAGACCGGACGAATCGTCGCACCGCTGACGCTGGCCGCGATCATCGCCGCAGCATGTGGCGGAACCAACTCGCCGGCTGGCCCGACGCCGGCTGTCTTGCCGGTTCAACAAGTCCCGGCGCTTACGGCACCCACACCGGTCAGCCCGGCGGCAGGCTCGACCCAGCCGTTCCTGGTCAAGCTCGTTGTCGTCAACGTACCTCCAACCGCGACGGCGCGCCCAACGCAGTATCGATTCGAAGTCGCCACGAACTCCTCGTTCGAACCGGTCTTCACCACTGGACTCATCTCAGAAGGCATCGGTCAGACATCATTCATCGTGGACTTGGCGCTACCAACCGGGGTGACCATCTATTGGCGGGCGCAGGCGGCAGACAGTACCGTAACCGGTCCGTACTGTCCGACCCAATCGTTCATGACGACGGCTGGCGCCGCGACACTCTTCGCGCCGATCTTGCTTTCGCCAAGTGACGGAGACATCGTAGGCCTTCGGCCGAATCTCAGGGTCAAGAGCGGAGGCTACGCGGGCCTGTTGGACCGATCGGCCTACGTGTACGAGGTTGCGACCGACCCGTCGTTCCGGCACCGCATCGTGCGTTATACGTCGGACGAATACAACACGAACGGAATGACGCCGTCGACGGACCTCGAGCCCGGCACGACTTATTACTGGCGCGCCCGGCAATTCGACTCGACGCCGGCGAGCCTGAACCACTCCTACGGCGACTTCGGCCCGGCTCAAAGATTTGTGACGAGCGGCAGCGGTTCGTAATGCCCCGTGCCGCGGCGCCGGCCGCGAGCGAACTGTCCGTCTTTATGAGCGGCGGAAATGAGGCAATGGGCAACCAATAGCCCAATGACCCAATGGCCCAATACGCGTTTTTTGTGCCGTGAGGTTGGTGGGCGCTGGTGGATTCGAACCACCGACCCCCGCCGTGTGAAGGCGATGCTCTAGCCAACTGAGCCAAGCGCCCAACCGTTCGACCGCTATTCAGCTTATGTCTTCTTGAGCTCGTCGAGCAACATCGTCACGAGGCTGGTGTATTTCGCGTCGGCGTCGCTGAACGCCTTCACGTAGTCTTCGAGCGATGGCTTCTTCGGATCCGGCTTCTTCTTGGGATCGTTGTAGTCGCCGTTGAACACGCGCTTGGCCGTGCCGATCGTGACGATGTCCTCGGCGCCGTTCGTCGATTTCGGAAACAGCCCGTCGCAGAGCGCGTCCTGGAAGAACACTTTGTCCTTCGCGAGCACGGACGAGTTCAGCTCCGCGTAGGCGTTCGTGAAATCTTTCTGGTAGATGCGGTATTCGACGTCAGTCGGCCGCTCGTACCCGGCCGAGATCAGCATGAGCTGGACGTTCGGCACGAGGTACACCGCGACGAACCGTCCGGCCTCGGCGGTGTCCTTGACAGCGTATGCCTCGAGCTTCTTCGACTGCAGGAGCGCGACGAGCTCCTTCACGCGCGCGGGCGACGTCGGCGCCGGCAAGACCTGCGCGCTGACGGTCAGCTGGGTCGCGGCGGCGAGCAGTGCCGCAAGCGTGATCCACTGACGCCGCGTCGGATGACGGGGAGTGTTCATCGCGGTCATTTCTACCATCCCTTCCCCACTCGGTCAAACCTCGGAGACAGTGGCGCGTCAGCCGACGAACAGCGCGTCGTCATCGTCGCGACTGTGACGGCGCCGCTCGGAGCGGCCGCTCCAGACCGCCATCACCGCGCGCGCGATGGCGACGACGATCGAGCCCTGACGCAGCGGCCCCGTGATCGCGCCGTGCACGAGCCCGAGCGTCTCGTCCACACGATCGGTCGTGGAGCGCACGAGCGCGTCGAGCCGCTGCGCCTGCGCGGCGGCGATTGCCGTCGTCCGCGCGGCGTCGTCGGCGATGCGATGCGCCTTCTCGAGCAGCGGCTTCACGTCGCGCTGGAAGTCGCGCAGCGACTGCGCGGTCTGCTTCGCCACCTTGATCGCGGTGAACGCGACGACGCACTGCAGCACGGTCATGATGGCCAGCGAGACGGCCATCACGCCGAGCCACACGAGCGCCCAATCGCTCACAGCGTCTCCTTGCGGGCCTGATCGAACGCTTCGCGGCCGCGCTCGACCGCCGCGGTCAGGTTGTCGCGCTGCCGGTTGAAGTACTCACGGCCCTCACGCGCCATGGACTCCGCGCGGTCGCGTCCCTCTTTCGCCTTTTCCGCGAGCTTCTTGCGCGTCTCTTCGCCGGTAGCGGGCGCAAAGAGCAGCGCCACCGCCGCTCCGGCAATCGCGCCGATCGCAAACGCTACGAGGACGCCACCCGCCGAACTGCCGTTGTTCGCCATGACCGACCTCTCCTTCTAGAAAATGCTGACGCTGACCCGGAGGTATTTCTTCGGGTCTTTCCGGATGTCCGCGAGAAGGTCTCGCAACTCGCCGGCTGCCCGATTCATCGTCTCATAAAGCTGCTGGTCGTGCAGCAACTGGCCCGCCGTGCCGCGCCCGGCGTTGAGGTCCGTGATCAAACGGTCCAGCTTGCTCGTGAGCGCGTTGAGGTTGTCGTAGACCTGCTGATCCGTCAACAGCTTGCCCGCCGTTCCCTCGCCGCGCCGGAGCTTCGCCGTCACTTCCTCGAGGTTGGATGTCGCGGTGCTGAGCGACTTCCCCATCGCATCGTCGTGCAGCAGCCGGCCGAGCGGGCTCTGTTCGTCCTTCATCCGCTCGGTGACGGTCTGCAGATTCTCGAGCGAGGTCTTCAGCGCGTTGTAGGCCGCCGGATCCTTCATCAAGCTGCCGAGCGTGCCCTTGCCTTCGTTGATCGCCTTGGTCACCTGGGTCGCGGACGTCACGAACGTGTCGAGATCGCGGTACAGCGCCTCGTCGGTCACCAGCTTGCCGAGCGTGCCCTGGCCGCCGCGGATGCCGGTGAGGATCTTCGCGGCTTCGTCCAGGCTCTGGCTCGCCGAGGTCTGCAACGCGCCGAGCGGCCCGCCGCCGACGCCGGACCTCACGTACTCCCAGTCGTTCAGCGGCCGGCCGGTGGACGACGCGCTGAGATCGACAATCGACTCGCCGAGCAGGCTCAGCGATCCAATCGTGGCGAGCGACTCGGTGGTCACGAGCGGCCGCACGTCCTTCGCGATCTCCATCGTGACCTCGATTCGCTGGCCCGAGAACTCGACGGCCGTGACCTTGCCGACCTCCTTGCCGCTCAGCCGGACCACCGCGCCGCTCTTCATCCCCTGGACGTTGTCGAACTGCGTCTTGAGCGGATACCGCTGCCAGAAGAAGCCGCCCTGGCCTCCGATGGCGATGACGAGCACGCTGACCATCAAGATCGCGACGATGGCGACGACACCGAGCTTCAGCTCGGACCAGGCAATCGATCGTGTGCGTGGCATGACGCGTCTACTCCCTCAACTCAGAAACGCCTGCAGGTACTCGTCCGTCGAATGGCGCAGGTCGTCGACGGGCCCCTCGAAGGCAATCTTGCCGGCTTTCAACATCAGAAACACCGTGCGCGCCGTCTGATCCGGCCGCGCCGGCACGAACTGCACGCGGCCGTTCGCGCTGACCGCCTGGTGCGTCGCGATGTAGAACGCGTCGCGCAGCTGGTGCGTGACGATGATCGACGACACGTGCTCGAGGTCGCGCAGCTTGACGATCTCGGCGTCGATCGTGAGCGCGGTGATCGGGTCGAGCCCCGTCGTCGGCTCGTCGTAGAGCAGGATCCGCGGCCGCGACGTGAGGGCGCGCGCGATCGCCACCCGCCGGCGCTGCCCGCCCGAGAGCTCCGACGGCATGCGCTCGCCGTACTCGCCGAGCCCGACGTAGCCGAGCACTTCGTTCACGCGCGCGTCCACTTCGGCGATCGGCATCTTCGTCTCTTCAAACAACCGGTAGCCGACGTTCTCGCGCACGGTCAGCGAGTCGAACAGCGCGCCCTCCTGGAACACCATGCCGAGATTCGCGCGCACGGCCATGAGATCGGCCTCCGACATGTCGTCGACGCGCTGGCCATCGACGACGATCTGCCCGCCGTCCGGCTTGAGGAGGCCGAGGATCAGCCGCAGGATCGTCGACTTCCCCGCGCCGCTCGCGCCCAGGATAATCTTCATGTCGCCCGCCCCGAGCGTGAAGCTCACCTGGTCGAGGATGACCTTGTCATCGAACGCCAGCGAGACCTGATCGAAAGCGATGACCGGCGGCATGCTAATAGATCGTCGCGATCAACAACTTCGTCACGAGGAAGTCGACCGCGAGCACGGCCACCGATCCGGCGACGACGGCGTTCGTCGTCGCGCGCCCCACGCCCTGCGTGCCGCCTTTCGCGCGCATGCCGACATGACAGGCGATGGTCACGAGCACGAAGCCCAGCACGACCGGCTTGATGAGGCCCATCCACACGTCCTGGATGTACAGCCCCTGCACGACGTTGTTCCAGTAGACGCTGCCGGCGACCTTGAGCTGCGTGCGCGAGATGATTGCCGCGCCGAACATCCCCACCGCGTCGCTGATGACCGTGAGCACCGGCACCATCACCGTGCCCGCCACCACACGCGGGACCACCAGCTTTCTGACCGGATCGGTGCCGAGCGCGCGCAGCGCCGCGATCTGCTCGGTCACCATCATCGACCCGAGCTCGGCCGCGATCCCCGATCCGACGCGCCCGGTCACCATGAGCGCCGTCAGCACGGGCCCGAGCTCCTTGACCATCGAAGCGCTGACGAGACGCCCGACCATCGACCGCGCGCCGAACTGATCGAGCGTGAGCCCGGACTGCAGCGCGAGCACGAGCCCGGTGAACGTGCCCGTCAGCAGCACGACCGTCATCGATCCGATGCCGATCGTGTCGAGCTGCTCGACCATGTCGCGCGCGTAGATCGGCCGCGTGACCAGCCCGTGC
The DNA here is from genome assembly GCA_035279905.1 of Vicinamibacterales bacterium. Lineage (GTDB taxonomy): Bacteria > Acidobacteriota > Vicinamibacteria > Vicinamibacterales > SCN-69-37 > DATEGZ01. Next base: position 9,407 of record DATEGZ010000316.1, on the reverse strand, counting down.
GCCACCTGGCCGAGCAGGCGGCAATACTCCTGCACTTCGAGGACGACGCTCTTGAGCCAGGCGTCCAGCCTCAACGCGCGCCCCCGGCCGCACTGAGGTCAGGGTTGCGCAGGCGTTTGAGTCGATCGCGCAGCGACGCCGCGCGCTCGAACTCGAGGTTCGCCGCAGCCTCGCGCATCTCCTTCTCGAGCCGGACGATGAACGCGTCGAGCTCGGCCCGCGTGCGGAACGCGTCACGCTCGTCGGTGGCCTTGGGCACCGTCACGTAGTCGCGCTCGTACACGCTGGACAGCACGTCCTCGATGTTCTTGACGATCGACGCCGGCGTGATGCCGTGCTCGGCGTTATACGCCTCCTGGACGGCGCGGCGACGCTCGGTCTCGCCGATCGCGGCCTTCATCGACTCGGTCATCACGTCCGCATACAGAATCGCGCGGCCCTTCACGTTCCGCGCCGCACGGCCCATCGTCTGGATCAACGCGCCGGACGACCGCAGGAAGCCCTCTTTGTCCGCGTCGAGAATCGCGACGAGCGAGACCTCCGGCAGATCGAGCCCTTCGCGCAGCAGGTTGATGCCGACGAGCACGTCGAACGTGCCGAGCCGAAGGTCGCGCAGGATCTGCACGCGCTCGAGCGTGTCGATGTCCGAGTGCAGATAGCGCACCCGCACGCCGAGCTCGTGGTAGTACTGCGTGAGATCTTCCGCCATCCGCTTGGTGAGCGTGGTCACGAGCACGCGCTCGCCACGCGCCGCGACGTCGCGAATCTCGCCGAGCAGATCGTCGATCTGCCCCTTCACCGGGCGCACGTCGATCACGGGATCGACCAGTCCGGTCGGACGGATGATCTGCTCGACGATCACGCCGCCGGCCTGACGCAGCTCGTAGGGCCCGGGCGTGGCGCTGACGAACACCAGTTGCCCGACCCGCGCCTCCCACTCCTCGAAATTCAGCGGCCGGTTGTCGAGCGCCGACGGCAGCCGGAATCCGAACTCGACGAGCACTTCCTTGCGCGACCGGTCGCCGTGGTACATCCCGCGCACCTGCGGCACTGTCTGGTGGCTCTCGTCGACGATGATGATTGCGTCGGCCGGCAGGTAGTCGAGCAAGGTCGGCGGCGGCTCGCCGGGCGCGCGGCCGGAAAGATGCCGGGAGTAGTTTTCGATCCCGTGGCAGTAGCCGATCTCCTTGATCATCTCGAGATCGAACATCGTGCGCTGGTGCAGCCGCTGGGCCTCGAGCGCGCGGCCGGACGACTCCAGGTCCTTGAGCCGCTGCGCGAGCTCAATCTTGATGCTCTCGATCGCCTCGAGCGACCGCGACCTCGGCGTGACGAAGTGCGATTTCGGATAAACCGTGATGCGCTCGTGCCGCCGGATCTCACGGCCAGTGAGCGGGTCGAACGTGAGGAGCTCGTCGACCTCGTCGCCGAAGAACCCGATGCGCAGCCCCACGTCGTCGTACGACGGGTACACCTCGACGATGTCGCCGCGCACGCGGAACGTGCCGCGCGTGAACTCGTAATCGTTGCGCTCGTACTGGATCTCGACGAGCTTGCGCAGCATGCCATCGCGGTCGATGCGCTGGCCGCGCTCGAGCGCGACCACCAGCCCGTAGTAGCTCTCGGGCGACCCGAGGCCGTAGATGCACGACACGCTCGCGACGATGATGACGTCGCGCCGCTCGAAGAGCGACCGCGTGGCCGAGAGCCGCAGCCGGTCGATCTCGTCGTTGATGATGGCCTCCTTCTCGATGTACGAGTCGGTGGCCGGCATGTAGGCTTCGGGCTGGTAGTAGTCGTAGTAGCTGACGAAGAACTCGACGGCGTTCTGCGGGAAGAACCGGCGGAACTCCTGGTAGAGCTGCGCCGCCAGCGTCTTGTTGTGGACCATCACCAGCGCCGGCCGGTTCACGCGCGACAGCACCTGCGCCATCGTGAACGTCTTGCCCGATCCGGTGACGCCGAGCAGCACCTGCGACTTGTCGCCGCGGCGCAGACCCTCAGTCAGCTGGTCGATGGCGCGGGGTTGATCCCCCCGCAGGTCGAAGTCACTCTCGAGTGCGAAGCGGTCAGAGACAGTGCGCATGAGCGGGCACAGCCCGAACCCCTCATGCTACTACTTTTCCAGAAATCAACGATCGCCGGCGGGCGGCGCGGTGGACGCGAGGTAGCCCGGGCGCGTGCGGACCTTGGCGCCCTTGAGCGCCATCGCGAGCTTCACTTCGACCTTGTGGAATTTGCCGTCGCTCTTGGGATCGCTCGGGACGTAGCCGATCGTGTAGCGCGACGCGAGCTCGTCGATGATCCTGGCGTACGCGTCGGACAGCTCCGCGGGCGTTTGCGGAAAGAACGCTTCCCCGCCGGTCTCGTGCGCGATGCCGCCGAGCCGCGCCTGCTGCAGCATCCGCTCGGCTGGCGCGACGTCGTGCACGTAGCCCATCACGTAGACCATGACGTTGCCGAGCCGCAGGAGCTGCTGCAGCTTGCCGTAGGTCATGGTGCTCGTCGAGTCGCCGCCGTCGGTGTAGATCAGGACGACGTGCTGACCGGTTTGACCGAGCGTGCGCTCGACGAACACGCCGAGCGCGTCGTAGAGCGAGGTGCCGCCGGCGGCCTTGCGCTCGCGGATGCGTGAGAAGAGGCGCGGGTAGTTGTCCGGCGTGAAGCGCCCGACGTTGATCGTCGAGTCGAAATCGACGAGCGTGACGTCGACGGCCTCGTCGAGCTTCTTGACGAACGTCACCGCGGCATTGGCCGCCGTGCCCATGTCGTCGTCCATGCTCGCGCTGCCGTCGAGCAGCAGGCCGAGGTGCAACGGCAGGGCTGCGCCCGGCGCGCCTTCGACGAAGTACGACACCTGCTGCGGACGGCCTTCCTCGGTGATCTGGAAACCTTCGGGCCCGATGCCGTGGACCGGCTGCCCACTCTTGCTCGTGACGACGACCGGCAGCCGCACCAGCTCGATCGAGGCGCGGAACGGCTGCTGCGCAGACACACCCACAACCGCCGCGACTGAAACGGCGAGTGGCACCCAGCGCCAGGCCCGCTGAGGCATGCGCGCTATCTTACGCCTCGACCGCCCTGAATTCGACCCGAAATGCCCGATCGGCCGGGTACAAGAAAACGGCGGGGCTGCACGCCCCGCCGCTGAAGTGGGTAGACTCTCGGGCCCTAGCTCTTGCGCTCGCGCACCAGACGCCGCAGGCCGACCAGGCCGCTGCCCAGCAGGACGAGCGACATCGGCTCCGGAACGGCCGCCGCACCGGCGCAATCGCCCCCCGGCCTGTCGACGCAGACGTCATCGAGGCCATCGAACCCCGGATCCTGTCGACCGAGGAACTCGAGCCGGGTCGTCGGACCGGGCGCCACGAGTCCGGCAACGGTGAACTGGTTGAAGACGAACCCGGTGGCGGAGTTCAGAATATCGAGCACCTGGACGCCATTCCACAACACCACGAACTCGTTCGGCACGCCGCCGTCAGGGGCGTACCAAAAGCTGAGGTTATAGGTCGCGCCCGGAGTCGTGGCGAGGTCCTGATACAGCCACGCGCCACCAGAGCTTGGGTCAGGCGTTATGCACTGCGGACCGACGCAACCCGTCGAGGCGTAGAACTGGCCTGTGTGCGCGAACACCGACGCGCCCGTCACACTCCACGCAAAGCTGCTGGATGGGTTCGCGACCCAGGGTGGGAAGGCGTCGGTCTCGAACCCGGGATTAAGAACGATGTTTGACGCCATCGCCGGAGAGCTGACGGCGAGGGCAGAGATGAATAGCGCCGCGACGAACCCGACTCGGTACCGTTGAGCCATTGAACGCTCCTCCAGAAAGGCGACGACGGTTCTGCAATCGATGCGCCACGCTGGTTTGCCCGGTAATCGCCCATTTCTGGGCATCTGGCCCAGAGGAAGTCAGCCGGAGCAATGTCATTTGTCGAGCGGCCAGAGGATGACCATCTCCAGGGCCAGGCCGGCGTTCCGTCTGAAGATCCACGCTACAATCGACCTCTGTGCGCGCACTGGCCGTCTGTCAGGACGAGCTGGTCATACGGACGCTTCACCGGGTCCTGTCGGGCGCTTTTGACATCGAGTTCCTCGTCGAAAGCCGCCCGCTGGGCCGCCGTCTAGCCGACGACGGCGTGCCGGTGACGGTGGCCGATCCGGCTCGGGTGGATTCCTACCTGCGCGCCGACCTCTCCCCCAACACCTGCGTCATCGTCGAGGACGGCGGCAAGCGCGGCCTCAAGCGCGTCGTGACGGCCATCCGCGACGCGGGAGGCAGCCTGGTGTACGTGCTCCACGTCGCGGGGCGCAGGGCCGGGCGCCGGGGCCACGACGATTTGCGAAGCGTGGTGCCGGAAATCACGCATCTCGATCTTTCGGAGCTGCTCGCGCCGTCGCTCACGACCGAGCTGGGCCGATCGCTGACGCGCGCGCGCGTGCAGCAGTACCAGCGCTACTTCGAGGACGCGGACCGCGTGCTCATCCTGCTGCACAACGAGCCGGACCCGGATGCGCTCGCGGCGGGCCTCGCGCTGCGCAACCTGCTGCGGCGCACGCGGACGACGGCGATCATCGGCGCGATGCAGGGCGTGACGCGTCCCGAGAATCTGCGGATGGCGGATCTGCTCGACATTCAGGTCGAGGTTGTGACAGCCGACGAGATCACGGCGTTCGACCGGGTCGCGACCGTCGACGTGCAGCCGCACTACTTCGGCGGACTGCTGCCGCGCGTCGATCTCGTCGTCGACCATCACCCGGAGCAGCCGGGCTACACGGCTGTGTTCAAGGACATCCGCGCCGACTACGGCTCGACGTGCACGATCTTCACCGAGCATCTGCGCGCCGTGGACGTCAACATCTCCGAGCGCACGGCGACGGCGATGCTCTACGCGATCAAGTCCGACACGCTGTTCTTCGCGCGCCAGACGAACCGGGTGGACCTCGAGGCGTTCACGTTTCTCTATCCGTTGTCCGATCCCGCGCTCATCCGCAAGATGGAAGGCGCGGAAATCACGATCGAGCGGCTCGAGCACGTCACGCGCGCGCTCGCGACGAGCCGCCTGCAGAATCAGGTGTTCTCCGCGTTCCTCGGCGAGACCACGCGCGAGGATTTCATCCCGTACACGGCGGACTTCCTGCTCCAGGTCGAAGACGTCAAGTGGACGATCGTCTCGGGCATCGTGGGCGGCCAGCTGATCGTCAGCGTGCGCAACCTCGGCTACTCACGCAACGCGGGTGAATTCGTGAAGGCGGTGTTCGGCGACATCGGCAGCGCCGGCGGCCACCGCGCGATGGCCAAAGCCGTCGTCCCGATCGAGCGGTTCCGCGGCAAGTTCGGTGACCTGTCCGGCGTCGGCATCGCGGCGCGGATTGGCGAGCTCGCGGAAGACTTCCTCACGGATCAGATCGCGGACAAGAAAATCCCGGCAAAGGCCACAGACTGAAGATCAGGCACCAGGCAAGAAAAGCAAGGCACCAGGCACTAGCGAGTGCCCGCGTGCAATGCTAGTGCCCAGTGCCTAGTGCCTGATCGAGGTCGGCGATCAGATCGTCCGCATCTTCCAGGCCGACCGACAGTCTGACCATCCCTCTCGTCACGCCCGCCGCTGCGAGCTCGTCGTCGTCCAGCCCGTACTGCGAGGTGAGGACCGGCAGGCTGCAGAGGCTTTCCGTGCCGCCGAGGCTCGCGGCGCGCTTGATGACGCCGAGGCGATCGTAGAACTTGCAGGCGGCGTCGTAGCCGCCGGCGGCTTCAAAGCAGACCATGCCGCCGAAGCCCTTCATCTGTTTCCTCGCGATCGCGTGGTCCGGATGCGAGGCCAGGCCCGGATAGAACACGCGCGAGACGCGCGGGTGCTTCTCGAGCCACTCGGCGACGCGGTGGGCGCTGGCGTTCTGCCGCGCCACACGGAGCGACAGCGTCTTCATGCCGCGCGCCAGCGCGTAGGCGGACGCCGGCTCGAGGATGCCGCCGAAGAGCCTGCGCGCGGGCTGGAGCGAGTCGATGAGCTTGCGCGAGCCGACGAGCGCGCCCGCGGTGACGTCCGAGTGGCCGTTGAGGTACTTCGTCGCCGAATGCATCACGAGGTCGATGCCCATCGCGATCGGCTGCTGATTGATCGGGCTCGCGAACGTGTTGTCGATCGCCGAGATCACGCCTTTTGCGCGGCACGCGGCCGCGACGCGCGCGATGTCCACGCAGCGCAGCGTCGGGTTGTTCGGGGACTCGAACCACACGACCTTCGTCTTCGGTCCGATGACGCACTCGGGCTTCGCGAGCTCCTCGAGCGACGCGAAGCGCGACGTCACGCCGAACCGTTTCAAGAAGTCCACGATGACGTGAAACGTCCCGCCATAGATCGCCGCACTGCAGATCACTTCATCGCCCGACTGCAGCAACCCGAAAAACGCGGTGGACGTCGCCGCCTGGCCCGAGGAGGTCACCATCGCGGCTTCCGCGCCTTCGAGAATCGCGAGCTTCTCCTCGACCGCCTGAACCGTCGGATTGCCGTACCGCGTGTAGAGGTATCTGGTCGACTTGCCCTGGTTGAACGCTTCGACCTCGGCGGCGTTGGCGAAGACGAACGTGGTGGTCGCGTAGATCGGTGTGTTGAGCGGCGACGCGTCTTCCCTGGCGCCTTCACCGCGATGGAGGACTTCAGTATCGGGACGCATGAGCCAGTCTACGACATTGGGCCATCGGACTATTGGGCCATTGGGATATTGGACTGGGTCATTGGGTCATTGGGTCATTGGGCCATTGGGCCATTGGGCCATTGGGCCATTGAGCCATTGAGCCATTGGGTCATTGGGTCATTGGGCCGATCATTTCTTGCGCGGTTTCTTCGTCCGATTCGGAGGGCGGCGTTCTTCGGGCGGGCGCGACATCGCCGTCGTCAGCGATGCGCTGAAGATGCAGGCTAGCTCCGCGGACTCATTGAGGATCGCGACGAGCTCCTTCGACTCCAGGCCGCCATTGCGGAGGTACCGCGTCCAGTATTTGCACTCGTCCGCTTCTTCGAGCGTGTGCGCAATCCTCGATATGAACTCGTCGTGCGATCGTGACACGCAGGCGCTGCGATATGCGGCGCCGACTGCCGCGGACGCGCGCGTAAGCTGGCGAGCCGCGTTGCCGGCATCCGTGTCACGCAGGTATGGCCGGCAGAATTTGCGCGCCTGTTCGCCAAACACCCTCGTGCGTCTTCTCAATTCCTGTGGAGTCACGGAGCGCTGCCGATGCACGCGCCATGCCGAAATGTCGGGGCAGATTGACTTGAAATCCGGAAGGAGGCTGAAGAAAGCGATCGACTGGAGCCGACGCCGTACGCAAATTCTTCAATGCCCCAATGACCCAATAGCCCAATTTTCTACAACGCTTCCACGCGCTCCCCGGCCGCCACCACCGGCTCGATGAACTGCCGGTACGCTTCCTCGTAGCCCTGCTGCATCAACTCCTGCACCGTGCGCCGGCGATCGGACGCCTCGTCGTAGACGCCGCCGAAGTCGAACGGTCCGAGCGGGTTGTGATCCGGACGAATGACGAAGACGCCCGAAAAGCGGCTCGTCGCCGTCGTCCAGGCGTCCTGGAACACCGCGGTTTCAATCGACCGCAGCACCTCGCCCATCCGGCCGCGCAGATCCGCCGGCCGGCTGCGCATGCCGTGCGGCACGGCCGCGGGCGCCGCGGCGCCGACGAGAATCATCTGCTCGATGCCGACGACGGCCGACTCCTCGACGAGGCGCACGGCCAGCTCGGGCCGATCGCACACGCGGTGCAGCTCGCCGCGCCAGTAGCTGTCCGCCGGAAACTGCACGAAGTGCGGCGCCGAGGCCACCGGCAGCTGCTGGGCGCCCGTCAGAAAATCCACGACCAGATCGCGCTCGCTGCCGTTGAAATCGGCGATCTCGGCCTCGCGCGGCCCCGGGCCGTCGCGGTGCTGCTCGAACCGGCTGCGCGCGTCCGGCGAGAGCAGCGCGCCGACGAGATCGCGGCGCGAGTCGAGATCGTGCAGCCCGAGCAGCACCTCGCGAAAGCCCGGCTGCCCGAGGTTGTCCGTGAGCAAGTCGACGTAGCGCCGCCCGATTTCCGCCGGCGCGGGCCGCGGCGCGTTGGAAGCGCCGCGCACGAGCCGCCAGAGCGCGTCGATCATCAGCCCGGCCGGCTCGGCCGCGTCGAGCGGCGCGCCGACGAGCCGCCACCAGAACGCGCCCGAGATCCGACGCCGCGATCGCTCGAGCGACAAGGCGCGCACCGCGGCCGTCACGAGAACCGCCAGCACGACGAGCAGCGCGAGCACGAGCAGGCGCGGCACGATGGTCGGCAGAAACGGCGGACTGAACATCGATTCGAGCGTCCCGCGGTACATGCCGACCAGTTGCTGGGAGAGGTCCGGTAAGTTGACGAGCGCGACGAGCAGGCTGGCGACGTACACGACGCCCGCCCAGACGAGCAGCAGGAGCGGCAGCGCGAGAATCGCGGCAGCGGCCACGAGCCCCCACGCTCCGAACCGGAGCGCCGCGCGCCAGCGGTACGCCGAGCGGATCCGGGCGTCGGTCCACGGCCCGCCCGCGTCCCAGAGACGCGCGCCGCCGTCGATGGCGCCGCAGAGGGCCGTCATCACGCCCGCGCCGTGCCCGGCGAGGAGATCGATTTTGACGCCCGCTTCGGCGAGAGCCTTCAGCACGCCAGCGTGGTACGCGCCCGCCGTGCCCGCGCCGCACAGGATGACGCCCGTGCGGAGGCGCGGGGAATAGGAACCGTCGGCCACAGTCAGTCTTCGTCGTGGATCGTCACGAGCTTGACGATTTCGAACACGCGCACGCCCGCAGGCGTCGGCGCCTCGACCTCGTCTCCGGCTTCCTTGCCGACCAGCGCGCGGCCAATCGGCGACGCGACGGATACCAATCCGCGATCGGGATCCGCGTCCTCGGGCATCACGAGCTCGTAGGACAGCACGCGGCCATTTTCCTTGATCGTGAGTTTCGAGCCGAAGCCGGCGCGATCCGCCGGGATGCGCTCCAGATTGATGAGCTGGATCTCGGACACGCGCTTGCGCAGCATCGACACACGGGCTTCGACGAACCGCTGCCGCTCCTTGGCGGCGGCGTATTCGGCGTTCTCGCGCAGATCGCCCAGCTCGCGCGCGCGCTGGATTTCCTTCGGCAGCTCGTGCGTCAACTCGCGCTCGAGCACCGAAATCTCGTCTTCAAAACGCTTGATCAAGCGGGCTTTCATGACCTGAGGGTGAGGCTAACACAAAGCTCCGCAAGTTAGAATGACCGCCCTGATGACTTCGCCGCGAACCATCTCGAGCCGCCGCCATCCGCTCGTGCTCGCGTGCCGCCGGATCGCCTCCGGCCGCGGCGATCGCGGCGAGGTTCTGCTCGACGGCGACCATCTCGTGGAC